>JBPCTR010000235.1:0-5293 GCA_051011575.1 Acidimicrobiales bacterium
CCATCCGGCGACGAGTACCCGGCCACCCTCGTGGCGTTCGACGCCGACCTCGACCTGGCGGTGCTTCGCGTCGACGAGGTGCAGTTCGAACCCGTGGATCTCCTCGCCGAGGTTCCGCTCGAGTCGGGGGTGGCCATCGGGATGCGAACGGCCTCGGGTGTCACCGTGATCAACGAGGTCGAGTTCGAGGTCGATGCTCCCGTCATCGTCAATTGGGACGGCGTGTTCCGCGACACCGAATCACAGTTCCTCGGTATCCGAATCGAAGCTGAGATCCGCCGAGGTGACAGCGGTTCTCCGTTGTTCGTGAACGACGACACGGTGATTGGCCTGATCCACTCGAAGAACCGAAGCGGCCTGCCTCGTGGCTATGCCGTGAGCTCCGGACAGATAGCGATGTTCCTCGACGAGGTCGACTCGACGACCGAGGTAGCTGCGACGCGTTGCGCCTGAGCGCCGGTCCAGAACGTGCGCCGTCTCTGCGATTCCCGCCCACACCTGCGATGATCCGCACTATGTCCGCAGTTGCACACATCCACGGCGTATTCGACATGTTGTGTGGACCGGGTACCCCGTTCTCCACCGGTGAGGTCGAAGTTCGGGGCCGTACGTACACCGGGTACGTAAATGCACCCGATCACGTGCGCGACCTCTGGTTTGCCGCCAAGGCCCATGACGACGACACGTACCTCGTGTACGAGGACGAACGGATCACGTACGGCGAGGCCCGCCAACGGGTACTCGAGATCACGAATGCGCTCATCGACGATTTCGGTGTCCGCCCCGGCGACAGTGTGGGACTCGCGCTTCGCAACTATCCGGAGTGGATTCTCGGGTGGTGGGCCGCACAGATGGCCGGCGCCGTCGCTGTGCAGATGAACTCGTTCTGGAACGGCGAGGAGCTCACCTACGGCGTGACCGACAGCGGCTCGGCGGTGATGATCGTGGATCAACAACGCCACGACGACCTTGTCGCTCACCTCGACGAGATCTCCACCGCCGGGATCGACATGCGCATGATCGTGGCCCGATCCGACGAGCCGATCCACGAGACGGCCAGCCACTGGAACGACGTGGGCGGAGACGCAACGGTGCCCGACGTGGATTTCGGACCCGACGACCGAGCGGTCATGGTGTACACGTCGGGAACAACCGCCTTCCCGAAGGGTGTGGTCCATTCACAGCGCAACGTCGTCACCAACCACCTCAATATGGTTGTTCTGACACTTGGCATGAGGCTCGCCGAGGTCAGTGCAAGTGGCGGCGACACGGCCGCAGCGGCGGGTGCGGCGGCAACAGCACCGCAGAACGTGATGCTTGTGGCGGTGCCGCTGTTCCACGTGACCGGCTCGCACTGTGTGATGTTGCCGCTCACGGCTACCGGCGGGCGACTCGTACTCATGTACAAGTGGAACGCCTCGAAGGCGCTCGAACTGATCGAGCGGGAACGGGTGTCGTCGTTCACCGGCGTGCCGACGATGACGATGGACATGCTCGCCTCGCCCGACTTCGACTCGCGGGACACTTCGACTCTCACGTCGATGGGAAGTGGCGGAGCGCCGAACCCGCCGCACATGGTGGGCGAGGTCAACGCCAAGGTCGAGAACGCGAGTGCGACCCAGGGTTACGGGCTGAGCGAGGTGAGTGGAATCGCCACGGCCAACGGAGGAATGTTCTACGCCGAGAAGCCGGGATCGGCCGGCGTTCCGCCTCGGGTTGGAGAGGTTCGCGTCATCGACGACGATGGCAACACGCTTGCGCCGGGGGAGCGGGGTGAGCTGTTGCTCAGGGGCCCGCACGTGTTCGTCGAGTACCACAACAAACCCGAGGCAACCGCCCAGGCGATCGACGCCGACGGTTGGTTCCACACCGGCGACGTCGCGATCGTCGACGACGACGGTTTCGTTTCGATCGTCGATCGCGCCAAGGATGTCGTGATCCGCGGCGGCGAGAACGTGGGCTCGGCCGAAGTGGAGGCCGCCATCGCGAAACACCCGACCGTGCACGAATGCGCCGTGTTCGGTGTGCCGCACGATCGACTGGGCGAGGAGGTCGCGGTGGCCGTGTATCCATCGGCAGGCGCCGACGTCGACGCGGAAGAGCTCCGTGCCTTCGCCGCCGAGTCGCTCGCCGCCTTCAAGGTTCCGGCCCACGTGTTCGTGTACGACGAGCCTCTACCGAAAAACGCGAACGGCAAGGTTCTCAAACGGACGCTCCGTGAACACGCGGAGAACAACTGAACAGCCGAGCCGCATGGCGCCCGGTCCGAACCTAGGCTCGGTCACATGTTGTTTCGACGCGAATCCGTGATGATCGATCCGGCCGACGCACTTCCCGGTCGTTCCGAGCCCGTGCCCGTAGCTCCGACACATCTCGTGCTGGGCACCCCTATGACGCCGCCGTTTCCCGAAGGTATGGAGCAACTCGTCGTTGGAATGGGCTGCTTCTGGGGCGCCGAGCGTTTCTACTGGCAGACCGAAGGTGTGTACACGACGGCCGCCGGCTACGCGGGCGGCTACACGCCGAACCCGACCTACGAAGAGACGTGTACTGGTCGGACCGGTCACACCGAGGCGGTGCTCGTCGTCTACGACCCGGAAAAGGTCTCGATCGAGACCCTTCTCGCCATCTTCTGGGAGAACCACGACCCCACCACCGCCAACCGTCAAGGGAACGACGTGGGGACGCAGTACCGGAGCGCGATCTATTCCACGACGCTCGAACAGGCCGAGGCGGTTCAGGAGTCCGTATCGCAGTACCAGGAACGGCTGACCGCATCGGGCTTCGGCGAGATCAGTACGGAGGTCGCACCCGCGGGCCAGTTCTTCTATGCCGAGGACCATCACCAGCAGTACCTGCACAAGAATCCGGGCGGCTACTGCAACCACGGCTTCTGTCAGGTGAGCTTCGCGGACTCCTGAATCGCACGACTACACTCGCTCCGTTCGCAGGTGGGAGAAGGGTGCAGACGATGTTCGACGACGACGATGATGACGACATGGGGTTCATGCTCGTCGTGCTGGGTGTGCTTGCCACCGTACTCGTGATCGTGGCGCTGGTGGCCCGTTCCGGCGAGGACCTTCCGGCTGCCACGGTTACCGGAGACACGCTCGAGGAAGCCGAGGCCGATGCGGAGGAACCGGCGGCCACCACAACGGTCGCGCCGACCACCACCGACGCCGCTGCTCCGGCGACGACGGAAGGCACCACGACAACGGCCGCGCCCGCAGCGTTCACGATGTGGGATGCACTCATCGATTCGGGCGCAGCGTCGCAGTTCGCCGCGATCGGCGGCGCACTCGGCTTGCAGGCCGACCTCGAAGCGCTCGAGGATGCCGATGGCAACCCGGTGCAGCGGACCCTGTTCGCGCCGTCTGATGAAGCTGTCGCAACGCTCATCGCCGAGAACCCCGAGATCATCGGAACACTCACTTCCGATCCCGCGGCGGCGAATGCGCTCGTCGGCTATCACTTCCTCGAGGGTGTTTACACCGCCGATGATCTGATCGCCCTCGACGGTCAGATGATTCCCACTCGCACCGGTCTGCCGATGGCGATCGACGTTGTCGACGGCGCCGTTGTGCTCAACGGCACGATCACGGTCACGTCCACAGACTTCGGCGGCGACAACGGCGTCGTGCACATCGTCGAGCGGCTGCTCACCCCGCCCACGGTCAACGAGGTGATCGGGCTCGAGAACATCCAATTCGAGAGCGGGTCCGACGTGATCACGGCCGACAGCCAGGAGGAACTCCAGAAGGCCGTCGCCTTCTTCGCGGAGAACGAGGGCGTGAACGCGGTGATCGAGGGTTACACCGACACCGACGGCGATCCCGACTTCAACCTCGACTTGTCGCAGCGCCGCGCCGATGCCGTGGCGGCGTTCCTCGTCGAAAACGGCATCGCCGCCGATCGCCTCCGGTCGGAAGGATTCGGCGAGACACTTCCGATTCTCGTCGAAGGAGTCGAGGACAAGGCGGCGAGTCGCCGAATCGAATTCGAGGCTCGTTGATCACCGCGGGTCAGTAAACCCCTCGAATGAGGTAAGTCCTTTACAAGATTGGGCCGGTGTCGCCGCAAGCGGCTCCGGCTCGTTCTACCTTTTGAGACATGAGTGCTACCGAATCCATACAACTGCTCCTCGCCGAGGACGATCAGAGCGTTCGGGAGGCGCTGGAACGGGCACTGCGATTCGAGGGATACGACGTTCATGCGGTGAACGATGGTGCGCAAGCGCTCGAGGCACTGCTCACCCACGACCCCGAGGTGATCGTGCTCGACGTGATGATGCCGGGCGTCGATGGCCTTGCTGCGTGCCGCCGCATTCGCGACAAGGGCATTCGTACACCGGTTCTCATGTTGACGGCGCGACACGACGTCGCGGATCGGGTGGCCGGACTCGACGCCGGGGCCGACGACTATCTCGTGAAGCCGTTCGATCTCGAAGAACTGCTGGCGCGACTGCGTGCCCTCGTGAGGCGCGGCACGGTCGTGGAGGCGGAGTCCAACGTGCTGACGGTGGGCGACATGACGCTCGACCTCGATCGGCGACACGTGACCAGGCGTGACCGCGATATCGACCTCACCAAAACCGAGTTCGAACTACTGGCATTGTTGATGCACAACGCTGAGATCGTGCTCACTCGTGACGTGATCTATGAGCGGATCTGGGGGTACGACTTCGAGACCAATTCGAAGTCGCTCGACGTCTATATCGGGTACCTCCGTCGAAAGACCGAAGAGGACGGCGAACCTCGACTGATCCACACCGTGCGGGGTGTGGGGTACACCGCCCGGACATGAGCCTCCGCTGGCGTCTGACCGCCATGATCGGCGGCGTTGTTGCGCTCATGGTTGCAGGCGCGAGCCTGCTCGCCTACGTCTCGGCCGAGCGGGAGCTCGATCGACAGGTGAACGAGTTCCTCATCACTCGATCGCGCGAAACCGAGGAGGGTCTGGCCACCCTGCTCAACAGCCCTCGCCTGACAGCAGAAAACGCAGCATTCAGGGCCGGTGCCCTCACTCGTGCCGATGCGAACATCCAACTGCTCTATCCCGACGGCGAGCGAGCCCTGCTCCTGTCCGGATCGGCGCTGCCGGTCACCACCGACGACGCGGTCATCGCCGCTGATCAGACCGAGGACCTGGTCGTGAGGAACTCATCCGATCGGGTCGTCGACGGGCAGCGTTACCGCGTGCTGACGTCGTCGGTGCCCTCCGGTGCACTGATGGTGGCCCGTTCGATCGACGACGTCGATCGAACGTTGTCCGGCTTGCGCAGGTGGCTGATCGC
>JBPCTR010000236.1:0-6012 GCA_051011575.1 Acidimicrobiales bacterium
CACCCTGTCCACCTGGTACGACGCAGACCAACAGCAGATCATCGGACGGACATGGCAGTGGCTGTGTCATAGCGAGAAGTTGCGCGGCCCGGGAAGCTATGTGGCTGAAGACATCGCGGGCATGCCCATCGTGGCCGTACGCGATGGCACCGGTACCCTGCGCGCCTTCTACAACGTGTGCCAGCACCGGGCCCATCACCTGCTCGAGGGTGACGGGACGACGAGGAACATCGTGTGTCCGTATCACGCCTGGAGTTATGACCTCGGCGGCAATCTCACCGCGGCCCGCCACACCGGCAACCTCGTCGACTTCGACGTGAGCGCGGTGTGCCTCGACCAGGTACAGGTAGAGGAATTTGCCGGCTTCGTGTACGTGAACCTCGACGGCGATGCGGCACCCCTTGCGGAGCAGTCCGGCGACCTCGGCGCCGAGATCGCGCACTGGGCCCCGGATGTCGACTCGCTCCCCTTTTCCCCCCGACTCAGCTACGAGATTCGAAGCAATTGGAAGAATGTCGTCGACAACTTCCTCGAGTGCTACCACTGCCATGTTGCCCACAAGGACTTTGTCTCGCTCGTCGACATGGACACCTACGAGGTCACGACCCACGGCATCTACTCGAGCCACATGGCCGAGGCCGGCAAAACCGCGAACACGGCCTATGACGTGAGCGACGCCACCGTGACCGATCACGCGGTCTGGTGGCTGTGGCCGAACACGTGCATCATGCGCTACCCGGGTCGAGGCAACATGATCGTCCTGAAGATCATCCCCGCCGGACCCGACCTCACCTACGAGACCTACGACTTCTTCCTCGAAACCGTGGAGCCGAACGAGGTCGAACTCGAGTCGATCCGCTATCTCGACGAGGTGCTCCAAGTGGAAGACATCAATCTGGTCGAGAGCGTGCAGCGGGGCATGTCGACTCCCGCTTTCACACAGGGGCGCATCGTGAACGACCCTGCGGGATCGGGCCTGAGCGAACACGCGCTCCATCACTTTCATCGCCTCGTGCTGGACGTATATGCCGAGGTGAACTCGTGACCGGCGTGCTCGAGGGACGCGTCGCTCTGGTAACCGGAGGTCGGGGGGGAGTGGGCCGAGCGGTCTGTGAACGGTTCGAAGTCGAGGGTGCACACGTCTACGCGGCCGACCTGTCCGACGACGGCACGATCGGCGGTCCCGGAGCAGGCGAGTTTCTCCGCATCGACGTGTCATCAGAAGCCGAGGTGAAGTCGGGCATCGCAGCCATCGCCGACGCACATGGCCGACTCGACATCGTCGTGAACGCCGCCGGCATCGAGATCGAGAAGACGGTCGAAGAGACGTCGCTAGACGACTGGAACCGCATCTTTGCAATCAACGTGACCGGCACCTTCCTCATCTCGAAGTACGCCCTCCCGTTGCTCCGACGGTCTTCCCATGCGTCGATCGTCAACTTCGGCTCGTACGACGGATACATCGCCGACCCGAAACTCGCCGCGTATTGCGCGACCAAGGGAGCGGTTCACATGATCACGAAAGCGATGGCGGTCGATCATGGTCCCGAGGGCATTCGGGTAAACGCGATCTGCCCGGGCTACATCGACACACCCATGCTCGACCAGTTCATCCCCGACGGTGTCGCCCCCGAGACCGCCCGCGCCGAGGCAACGGCCGTACATCCGTTGCGCACGATCGGGACTCCCACCGACATGGCGAACCTCGTGAACTGGCTCGCTTCCGACGAGGCTCGGTATGCGACCGGCCAGCTCTGGGTGCTCGACGGCGGCCTGTCGGCACAGGTCCAGCAGATGCGCTTCGACTGACGTCGGCGCCCCTGATTCAGATCCACGTAGCCAAGCCTGCCAGTGGGTGCGGCATGCGGTCGGCGCCGAGGGCGTCGACGAGCAGCTGGGCGTAGCGGGTCTTCCGGCGGGCACCGGCACCGAGGAAACGGTGCATCTGCGCGTCGAAAGACTCGCGCCGCCACTGGGGTTGCTTCTGGAGGGTTCGGAATGGCACCAGATCCCCCTCGCGCTCGAGAACCGCCTCGATCAGCTCCTGCCCCGATGCCCGGATGAGCTCATCCTCCAGATCGTCGACACAAACAAAGAACCCGAGCCGCTCCATGTCGACGCGGGAGCCGGGAGTTCCCACGCCAGCTTCGGCCAGCCCGCGTCGGAAATACTTCTCCTCGCCGGCATCACACATCCCGGCGATGTGCAGGTCGGCGCCGCGAGGGCCGAAACGGCTGAGGTGTCGCCCGATCGCATGGGCGCCGCCGATCGGCACTACGACGACTCCATCCGCTGCGAGATTTCGCCCATCGCGGGCGGCAAGCGTCTCGACGGCGACCTGGTCGCTGATTCCCTCGACCAACACGACCGTGCGAGCCGACTCGGCCGACGCGAGTGCGGCCGCCTCGGCGTGGAGGGGTGCATCTGGGCCACTTGCATACTCGGGCATCCCCCTAGTGTGTCGCCATGCCAGCAAGTGCACCGAACATCCTCTTCATTCAGGTCGACCAGCTCACCGCAACGTTCCTTCCGGCGTACGGGAACGCGATCGCGAAAACACCGCACATCGATTCGCTTGCCGAGAGGTCGGTCGTGTTCGAGTCGGCGTACACGAACTTTGCGCTGTGTGCGCCATCCCGTTTTTCGATGTTGTCGGGAAAGCTGGCATCTGAGGTGGGGGCCTACGACAACGGGGCTGAGTTTTCGAGCGCGGTGCCCACCTACGCGCACTACCTGAAGGCCTCCGGCTACCACACGGCGCTCTCGGGGAAGATGCACTTCGTGGGGGCCGACCAGCTGCATGGCTTCGACGAACGGCTAACCATCGATATCTACCCAGCCAGCTTCCAGTGGACCGGCGACTGGAACGAGGTGATTCAACAGCACAGCAATGACACGCGGTCCTTTACCCTCGCCGGCCCTGTAAGCCGCAACGTGCAGATCGACTATGACGAGGAGGTACTGCACCGGGCGCGGCGCAAGCTGTTCGATCTCGCCCGAAACGTGGGTATTGACGAGGGGCAGCCGTGGCACATGACCGTGTCCTTCACCCACCCCCACGACCCGTATCAGTGCAGCCACGAACACTGGGAGCTCTACGACCACGACAGCATCGACATGCCCGCCGTCGAGATGCCCGACGTCCCCGATCCGTACAGCCTTCGACTCCGACACGAGTACGGCCTCGACGACTTCGAGATCACCGACGAGCAGATCCGGACCGCTCGGCACGGCTACTACGGATCGGTCAGTTACGTCGACGACCTGGTGGGTGGCGTGCTCGACACGCTCCGGGACACCGGGCTCGACTCGAGCACCGTGGTCGTGTTCTCGACCGACCACGGAGACATGCTGGGGGAGCGGGGGCTCTGGTACAAGCGCAGCTTCTTCGAGGGGTCGTCGCGGATCCCGCTGATGATCTCGTGGCCCAACCGGTTCGCGCCCGCACGCGTTTCGGCCAACGTCTCACTGGTCGACCTGCTACCGACCTTCCTCGATCTGGCCGGCGGTGAGGTCGAGCCGATCGAAGAGATTGCTGGTTCGACGCTTGTTCCGCTGCTCGACTCGCCCCGCTCCGCCGGAGTCGACATCGTATACGGCGAGAACCTCTCGGAAGGTGCGACCGCCCCGATCCTCATGGCCAAGCGCGGCCCCATGAAGTACGTGTGGAGCGGCTGTGACCCTGCCCAGCTTTTCGACCTCGACACCGATCCGCAGGAGCTGCGCAACCTGTCCGGGACGGCCGAGCACGAGTTGGTCGAGGCCGAACTCGATGCGTCGGTTCATGCCCGCTGGGATGTTGCCGACCTGGCCGGGCGCGTCCTCGAGAGTCAACGGCGGCGAGCGTTTCTGCGGGGCCTCTACGCTGGTGGAACGGCGCCCGAGTGGCGAACCGCCCCGCCAGACCAGGCGTCGCAGCACGTTCTGCCCGAAGGTATCTCGTACAACGACTGGGTGTACGACAACATCCTGGGTTGACCCGGCCGAGGGTCGCTCAGACCCGATATTCAGCCACCGGCTCGCCGAAGCGGCCCTCGTCGATAACGAGTCCGAGACCAGGGCCTCCGCGGGGGAGGGTGGCGAAGCCGTTCTCGATGCGGGGGCCGTTTGCCTCGTCGTAATGGGTCTGGTGATACGGATGTGCCAGCCATGCGCCCCGACTGAGCTGCGGGTCGAGCGTGGCACCCAGAGCCACACCGGCGGCACCGATGATGTCGCCGCCCCAGGCATCGTCGCTGCTCATGGGGATAGCCGAGGCCATGCACAGGTCGCGGACCGCACGCATCGTCGTGAGGCCACCCACCCGCGTGATCTTCAGGCCAAATCCGTTGGCCAGACCCGACGAGATCATTCGAGAGATGGTTCGGAGATCGGTGGCGTTCTCGTCGACCACGATCGGATGCCGGATCTGCGACTTCACGTGCTGGAGCTCGGCCTCGGTGGCACACGGCTGCTCCAGCGACATCATGATGTTGGTGCACGCGTTGGACACCTGTATCGCTTCGGCCGTCGACCAGCCTCGATTGGTATCCACTGCGAGATCTGTTCCCGGTCGGAGGACCTCGGCAACCGCATGAATGCTTGCGATGTCCTCGTGGATAGGCCGTCCGCCGGCTTTCAGCTGAATCCGTGTGACTCCTTCGTTCTGCAGCTTCTTCGCTTCGGCGCCCGCATACTCCGGCGTGCCGATGCCCACCACGTGATACGTGATCACGTCGTCCATGCGAGCTCCGCCCAGCAGGTCGACCACGTGCAGGCCGAGCCGCTTGCCCACCAGATCCCAGCAGGCGATGTCGAGCGCCGCCTTGCCCTCGGAGTGGCGGTCGAGCGCCGCGTTCATCGCGGTGTTCACCAGGTTGAGGCGCATCGGGTCGAGCCCCAGAATCGCCGGGGCGAGAAGGCCGAGCGAACTGCGTATCCCGTCGTTGTGAGCCGGCTGGAACTGCGGGCTCGCCATGCACGCCTCGCCGAAACCGATCGTGCCGTCGGTGTCGATCACTTCGACGATCGTCGACTCCGGAACGCCGACTCGGGAACTCGACATGTTGTAGGTGGCCTTCGCCTCGAGCGGACTTGTGTACACACGGATCTGGGAAATGACGGCTGGATTCATCACGTGCTCTTTTCGGTCGGTCGGCCATCGGCGAACCATTCGGGGAATCCGTCGGTGAGGCGGCTCGCACGCCTGCCCCGCTGTTGGAGTTGTCGCACCGCATCGTCGGCGTACACACAGTAGGGACCCCGGCAGTACGCGACGATGTCGACGTCGGCCGGGAGCTCATCGAGCCGGCCCGCGAGCTCATCGATCGGGATCGACCTGGCGCCGGCGATGTGGCCTTCGCTGAACTCCGCTGGGTTTCGCACATCGATCAGGACCACCTCCCCGGCCTCTATGCGTTCGGCCAGCTCGTCGCGTCCGATCGTGTCGAGCGATGCCCGATCGCCCAGGTATGCAGCCGCCAGCTCATCGATGTTCTGATGATGTGCCTCGGCGGTATGGCGCAGAGCGAACCACAGATCGCGCACATGGTCGGACGCAAGTCGGTAGTAGATGCGCGTGCCATCGCGTCGGGTCTCTGTCAGGCCGGCCGCCGAGAGCGTGCGGAGGTGGAACGATGTGTTGGCGACGGACTGCTCGATCTCGGCGGCGAGATCCTCGACCCGACGCTCGCCCTGCGCGAGCACGTCGACGAGTTCGGCCCGTCGACCGTTGGCGAGTGCCTTCGCCATTTCGGCAAAGGCATCGAACAGCGCGTTCTTGGCGGTGCGATCCCCCATGGCATGCCGAGGGTAACAGCCTCGTCAAACGACCACTTGATTACTGCCGCGAGGGGGCTTTGGGCTTGCCGACGACGACATAGCATGTTAGTTATACGGTTATGTCCATGACCACGGTCGACCTCGAAACGGGAGAACTCATCTTCAAGGCGCTCGCCAGTGAACGCCGACTCCAGATCCTCGAATGGCTGAAGGCCCCCGAAGCCCATTTTCCGGCGCAGGAACACGGCGATC
>JBPCTR010000237.1:0-4799 GCA_051011575.1 Acidimicrobiales bacterium
AACTCGCACCGTTCGCCCTCGGCGTCATCGCCCTCTTCGCCGGCGACGCCGACATCGTCTATACCGACGAGGACAAGATCGACGCGTCGGGTCGTCACTTCGATCCGCACTGCAAGCCGCCGTGGAACCCCGAACTTCTCCTCGGCCAAAACTTTGTCTCTCACCTCACCGCGATCCGTCGCTCGGTAGTGGTCGACGTCGGCGGAATCCGACCCGGGACCGAAGGCTCGCAGGATCACGACCTGCTGCTTCGCACAACCGCTCGAGTGGAATCTTCCCGCATCGTTCACGCACCCTTCGTGGCCTATCACTGGCGCGCGATCGAAGGATCGACAGCGCGTGCGAGCGGAGAAAAGTCCTACACAGACGCGGCGTCGATCAATGCGCTCCGCGAACACCTCGGGCCCGAATGGACGATCGGCCCTTCGGCTGCACCCAGCACGTTCCGTTGCACGCCGCCGCTCCCGACGACCCCGCTCGTGTCGATCCTGATCCCGACCCGTGACCGGGTCGAGTTGCTCGGTCAATGCGTAGCAAGCCTCGACCGTACGACCTATCCGTCGTTCGAGATCGTCGTGATCGATAACGACTCCACCGATCCGGCAACCCTCGAATGGATGCGGGAGTTCCAGAAGGACGACGATCGACGAGTCGTGCGATCGACCGGTGAGTTCAATTTCTCGCGCGTCAACAACGACGGCGCTCGAATGGCGCGCGGCGAGCTGATCCTGCTTCTCAACAACGACACCGAGGTGGTCGAGCCGGACTGGCTCACCGAGATGGTGCGGTGGGTCGATCAACCGGGAGTCGGCGCCGTCGGGGCCAAACTTCTCTACCCGGACGACACGATTCAGCACGCGGGCGTGGTACTGGGGCTCGGTGGACTCGCCGGGCACGGCCACCATCGGGAGGACCGCCACGCCTACGGCTACTTCAGTCGACTCGCACTCGCGCACGAGGTGGGTGCGGTCACCGGGGCCTGTCTGCTCACACCACGCGCCACCTGGGACGAACTTGGGGGACTCGACGAAAACCTCGCCGTGGCGTTCAACGACATCGACTATTGCCTTCGCGTCCGGCACGCGGCGAACCAGCGCGTCATCTGGACTCCCCACGCACTCCTGTACCACCACGAGAGTGTGAGCCGAGGAGCCGAGGACGACCTGGTGAAGGTGGCTCGTTTCAACGCAGAGGTCGATCAGGTTCTCGAGGACTGGGGCCACACGCTCGACGACGACCCCGCCTACTCCCCCAACCTCACACTCGTCGGAGAATCGTTCACCCTCGCCCGCCAGCCTCGCGTCGAGCCGCCATGGTTCGGGACTCGTGACTGAGACCTCGCTCCGGCACCGGCCCGGGGAGAGCACGGTACGATCGGCGCGATGAAGGTAGCGGCGATCGGAGGGGGGTCCTGGGGCACCACGGTCGCCCACCTATGTGCTCACAACGCGCAGACCCTGCTGTACAGCCGACGCCCGGAAGTGGTCGACGCGATTCGTGCGGAGCACCGCAATCCCCGGTATCTGCCCGACCACGTTCTCCACGAAGGCCTCGGCGCGTCGGGCTCGCTCGACGAGGTGATGGATGGCGCCGACGTGGTCGTGATGGGCGTGGCCTCGGCCGGTTTCCCCACGACGCTGCCAGCGGTCGCAGATCTCATCTCCCCGGGCACGCCGGTGATCTCCCTCGCGAAGGGGCTCGACCAAACGTCGCATCGCCGGATGACAGAGCTCATCATGGACGAGTTGCCGGATCATCCGGTCGGTGTCTTGACAGGACCCAATCTGGCGAAGGAGGTCCTTGACGGCCATGCGGCCGCTTCCGTGGTTGCGTTCGAGGATCCGGCGATCGCCTCGGATCTCCAGGACCTCTTCGTCACCGATCGCTTCCGCGTGTACACGAACCCCGATCTCGTCGGATGCGAGCTGGGCGGCGCGCTCAAGAACGTGATCGCGGTCGCTGTGGGTATGGCCGATGGGCTCGGCACTGGAGACAACACTCGTGCGGCCGTGATCACCCGCGGTCTCGCCGAAATAACTCGACTCGGTGTGGCGATGGGCGGTGACGCCTCGACCTTCATGGGTCTGGCCGGTCTGGGCGATCTGGTGGCCACGTGCATCAGTCCCCAGAGTCGCAATCGAACCGTGGGTGAGGAGCTCGGCAAGGGTCGCACGATCGAGGAGATCATCGCCTCGATGAGTCAGGTGGCCGAAGGCGTGAAGTCGGCCCCGGTCGTCGTCGAGCTCGGCCGAAAGCACGGCGTGGAACTCCCGATCGCCGAGGAGGTCCGAGCGGTCGTCGAAGAGGGCCGCTCCGCCGAAGACGCCTATCGAGGCCTGTTGCGTCGACCTCAGCAGGGTGAGGTCAGGCGTCGTTGAGATCAGCAAGCGTGTCGGTCACACCCGACGCCGCGTGGCGTAGCCCTTCGGTCGTGTCCCAATCGCTCGTGATCCCGAAATACACGGTGTCGCCGAGCGAGATGGCGGCCATCGCCACCTGAACTCGGCCGGGGAGAGGAATTGCGGGATACGTCTCGACCATGCGATGACCGAGAATCTCGATCGTGTGGACGGGTCCCGGCACGTTGATGGCCACCGTATCGACCGCTCGTCGATCACGAATGTCGAGCATCGTCGACCGCACGCCCTGCCCCATGATCGTGGGGGCCACGAAATCCTCTTGACGCCGGAGCACCTGACCGGCGATCGCGCCGCGAGCGGCAGCTCCCGGACTGGTCTGCTCGTGAATCATGCGCAGCCGTTCACCCGGGTCGGCCTCGGCGATCGGCAGCTCGCCCTCGAGCGTCGCGATCTGACCCGAGAGCCCACCCGATGCAGCGCCCACCGACAGCGGGACGAGGACTCGGACGGATCGGGGCACGGGTTTACCGTTGGCGAGCAGGTAGTTGCGTATACCGGAGGCGACCGCTGCGAGGATCACATCGGTCGTCGTGCACCCATGATCGGTACGGACGGCGCGGATGCCATCGAGTGGAATCTTTGCGGACTGCCAGCGCCGGTGGGGGCCGCGGGCGCGACCGAGCGAATCGGGGTCTCGAACATCGGTGAGTGAGCGACTGAGGTGGCGGGCGAGTCGTAGGGGCCGGTTCACGACGCTTCGCGCCGTGCGAAAGGTCTCCATGGGGTCGAAGGCCAGATCGATCGCAGCATCGGTGAGGAGCTGACGAGTGTCGGGAAGCGGCGCCGGCATTCGTCTGCCGATGGTGTCGTCGACCTCGATGGAGTCAGCGAGCAACCCCAGCAGGTCAGTGCCCGAGACCCCGTCGACGATTGCGTAGTGCACCTTCGACACGAGCGCCCACTGTCCCTTGGGCAGGCCCGACACGATCCACAGCTCCCACAGGGGTTTGCCGCGATCGAGTCGTTGCGAGAGCGATCTGCTCACAAAGGCGCTGAAGGCGTTCCGGCCCGTTCGCTTGGGAAGTGCGGTGTGCCGAACATGGAAGTCGATCTGGAAGTTCGGGTCGTCGACCCACACCGGACGCTCGAGGTCGAGGGGCACGGTGAGAAGTCGCTGCCGATACCGGGGCACGAGCCGGATACGATCCGCGACCCGCTCGACGAGGGCGTCGTGATCGGGTTCGGGGCCGTCGAACACACCGATCGTGAGGCCGTGCGCAGCCGATACATCGTCCTCGAGTCCGAGGATGGCGGCGTCCTTCGGTGTGAGGCGTTCCATCACTGGCTGCCGCTGCCGTTGGACCGAGCGGCGGACCGAAGAAGGCTGAGCTGCGAACCCAACCTGGCTTCGGTGAGCGCTGAACGGGACGCGCTCGAGGTCTGGAGCACCACGTTTACGATCCGGGTGGGGTCCATCATCGTGGGACCCATCGAACGGGCCTCTTCGACCGACGGCTCCAACAGGAGCACCTGGTGACCCGCAGCGCGCAGGCGTTCGACATCGGACTGCACCTGGCGCTTCCAGTACATGCGCAATGCGCCGTTGGTCGTGAGCCATCCGGATGCGTAGGAATCGACCGACATCGGCGCAACGACAACGATCAGATCGAGGTCGCGATCGACCAGCAGGTCGGCGTTGGTGGGCGAGTGCACACCACCGTCGACGTAGCGGAAGTCGTCGATCCGGACGGGCCGGAAAAAGCCGGGGATCGCCGAGCTCGCCTCGACGGCGTTGCCCACGTCGATATCGGTGCGGTCGGCGCCGAAGACGACTCGTTCGCCGTCGTCGAGCCGGACGGCTGTCACGAGTAGTTCTTCTTCGGGCCAGCTCGAACCATGGAGCTCGATCATCCGGTCGCCGATCGTGTCGGTCCGGATATTGCCTGGCGGAATGAGCCCCGAAACGATTCGACCGGGCCGGGCCATCGGCCCCCGGAGGGCCTCACGTGCAGCCAGATGGAAGGACGCAGGCAGGATGCGCAACGATCGATCCTGCTCCCGGCCGCTGAGTTCCCGCAGCCGTTCCATCGTGCGCGGGTTGGCAGGGAGCGTCATGATCTCGTCGAGCGACTCGCCGACCGGGACGCCTCCGCGAAGGAGCCCGCCGGCGTTCGCCCCTGCGGACGTTCCCACGATGATCTCCGCCGTTCGGGGATCCCAGCCGGTGATCTGCTGGAGGACGGTCAGCGTGGTCGTGAGGTAAGCGAAGCCCGCGAGCCCACCGCCTCCGAGTACGAGACCGACGCGGGTCACGAGGTCGTCTCGGTGGCGCCGGGGTAGGTCTCGAGGATTGCTGCCTTCTGAGCGTGGGTCGGTGCGGCGTCGTTTCGGATCGCGTTGATCGTGTCGCCGTCGTCGGCTTCACTCGTCGGCTGCCAC
>JBPCTR010000238.1:0-12946 GCA_051011575.1 Acidimicrobiales bacterium
TGAGCGTCGTCGACCCGTTGGCGTTCGGGGCAGTCGTGAACGCGAGGTCGCCGCTCGTCGACAGCGTCGGCGGGGAGCTGAACAACGTCGGATCGGCAGCCACGACCGAGATCGAGAGCGTCTGGTCTGCTTCTCCGTACGGTCCGGGGTTGAGGACGCTCGCCCAGTTGGTGGCGGTGAATTGGCCTGAGTCCTCGAGGACGATCGGACCGGTGCCCGCGACGATCGCGGGCGGGTCGTTGACCGGCGTGACCGTGAATGTGGCCCATGCTCGATCGCAATAGTCGTCGACATCGCAGACGAAGTATTCGAACGAGTCCGCGCCGAACCAGTTCGGCGTTGCCTTGTACGCAATGGACCCGTCGCCGGCGACGGTTGTCGTCCCATTCCTCGGCGGCGTCACGACTTCGAGCGTGTCGGGGTCGAGGCTCGACGCACTCGTGTCGTTGCTCAGCACAGCAACCACCAGGCTCTGATCCTCGAGCAGGGTTCGATTGTCGACGACGAGCTTGGGGCGATCCGGATCGTCCTGAACCTGGACCACAACCTCGGCAGTCGCGACCTCACCGTTTCCGTCGCTGACCTCGTAGGTGAAGCCCCCCGATCCGATGTAGCGAGGAGCCGGGGTGAACAACACCGTCGTACCGGAGATGACCGCATCGCCCCCCGTTACCTCTTTGACGCTTGTGATGCTGAGCGAATCCCCATCGACGTCCACGTCGTTGTCGAGCACCCGTATCGTCGTCGCCGTGTTCTCGATCACGGTTGCCAGGTCGTCTTCAGCGACGGGGGCGTCGTTCACCGCAACAACCTCGACCCTCACCGATCCGTTCGCGGTCGCGCCAGCGGCATCCTCAGTGGTGTATTCAAGAACGAAGGAACCATTCGCGTCGGGCGGGAGCTCCACGACGACTCGACGGCCGACGACCTCGAGCACGTCCGGCAACTTCTCCAACCCCTCGGCGTCACGGACGACGACCGAGATCAACTCGAGGGTGTCGCCATCTGCATCCAAGTCGTTGAGCAGCACATCGACCGCACCCCGACCATCCTCGTCGAAGCGAAGTTCGTCGGCGACCGCGATCGGCACGTCGTTGACCGAGTCGACCAAGAACGTGATGGTCGCTTCGTCGCAGCTCCCTTCCGCGTTGCAGATGCGATACGGCGCCACCACCGTGCCGTGATAGTCCTGCTCCGGCGTGAACGTCACCAGGCCGTTCTCCGAGAGCTCGAACGTGCCGTTCTCCGAGTCGGCGAGCACCTCCACCGTCGCTCCGACTTCGAAACCGACCGATGCGAGATCGACGGTCAAGGGCCCGGAGTCTTCCTGTCCGTCCATCGAGATGTCGCCGGCTTCCATGACCATCGCCACGGCTGCGGGCGGAGCGGGAGGCGGGATCTCTGCGATCTCGGGAGACAGCAGACCGGTCAGCGCAGCAACCGCCATGGTCGTGACGGCGCTGGCACCGGTGGCCGCCGCCGAACCGAGCGACGCACCACCAGCCGGGAGCTGCGTGATCGATGCAAGTGGCCCGGCCACGATGCGCAATCTTCCGATGGCGATTCCGAGGAACGCTCGCACGACCTCAGGATCGAACTGAGTCCCGGCGTTCAGCGCCAACTCCTGACGCGCTTCTGCTGTGGGCATCGCCTTCTTGTACGAGCGGACCGATGTCATCACGTCGTAGGCGTCCGCGACGGCCACGATGCGTCCAGCTCGACTGATGTCGCGTCCCGCAACCCCGTTCGGATAGCCCTTGCCGTCGAACCGTTCGTGATGCTGCGTGGCAGAGTCGGCCCACTCGCCGAGCCACGGGCGCAGGGGTTTCACGAGCTCGAATGCTCGCGCTGGGTGGTCCCGAAGAATCTCCCACTCTTCCGCAGTCGGCGCGCCGTCCTTGTTCAGAATCTCCGACGGCACAGCCAGCTTGCCGATGTCGTGGACCAGACCTGACCAGTTGAGGAGTTCGAGCTCTTTGTCATCGAGCCCCATCTCTTCGCCGATCATCACCGAGTACGCGCGGACTCTCTCGGTGTGCCCGCGGGTGAGGCGGTCGTGGGCGTTCAGGGTGCTCGCAAGGCCGATCAGTTGCTCGGCTGCCTCCTGCGGCGTGGCGTCGCTCAGCTCGCCGGACTCGACTCGACGCTGCAACTGCCGCA
Source organism: Acidimicrobiales bacterium (assembly GCA_051011575.1). Taxonomy (GTDB): domain Bacteria; phylum Actinomycetota; class Acidimicrobiia; order Acidimicrobiales; family SHLQ01; genus SHLQ01. The sequence goes on from JBPCTR010000238.1 coordinate 2,161, forward strand.
CCGTCCCGGCCCGCAACGCCGATTTGAAGCGCGACGGCGCTGAGTCGGGGAAGACGAGCGAGAGTTTGAAAAGCGCGACGACGGGTGTGAATTTGCGGAAGAGCTTGTCGAGGACGAGCAACGCCGCGGTCGCGAAAACCGAGAGTGCAATCCACCACAGCACCGCGTTCAGCAGGCCCTCAGGTCTGGAAATCTGCCTCGAAACGATTGTCACGAGAACGACCGAGATCGCGATGGGCGCGAGCGTGATGAACACGCGCAAAATGCCTGCCAGCACGGGCCGGCTCTGCCATCGCTCGAGGTCTTGTGCCATTTCAGGGTGCCAATCGGCCGCGATTGGTCAGTCCTGAACTATCCGGCGCCGTGTTTTGAGCCCCGTTTTTTGATTCTCGCGGGCGATCGGCAGGGTCTGGGCGATGACATGTCAGACGAGTGTGATGATTACCTCGGGGCGTCGGTGCTCAAACGCCGATCACTTCAAAGGTGGTGGCGAGTTCGACTCCAAGCGATGGCCCGGCCGATGCGGCCATATTTCGCAGGAACTCGCCCGGATCCGCCATCGAACCCTCCAGGTTCGAGAGGTAGAGCTCATGGCACGCGAGCGACGCGATTCCGGCGTCGATGTGGTGCGTGATGTCGACGGCGTGCGTGGGCTGGGGAGAGGCGTTGAAGCCAAGGAAGCGGAGGTCGTGCCACGCCGGGCCGCGGTCGGTGAACAGCCATGGATTGGCAGCGTCGCGAGCCGCGTCGAGGACCGCGACGCCCACGGCTCGGTGATCGGCGTGGTTCCAGCTCGGTCCGCCGAAGGAGTCGCGGAAGTTGATCGACAACAGCACATGCGGTTGATGGTGACGAATCGCTTGGGCGAGATCGGCGCGTAGCGAGAGATCCGGAACGACGAGACCGTCGGGATGGTCGAGAAAGCTCACGTCGGTTACACCGACCGCGGCGCAACTCGCACGCTGTTCTGCTTCGCGAGCGGGTCCGACCTCGGCAGGCGGCATCGTCTGAATGCCGGCCTCGCCCCGCGTGACCAGCACGTACCGGATGTCCTTGCCCTGGGCGGTCCAGCGTGCCACCGCTGACGCGGCGCCGTATTCCATGTCGTCGGGGTGTGCCACGATCGCAAGGGCGCGGTCCCAGTCCTCGGGAAAGGCTTCGAGTTGGTCGGCCATCGTGCTCCCCTTCGCGTGAGCACGAGTGTCTCACATCGCCGTCGGACCCGCGGAGCTGTGGCTCCTCGCGGCGCCCTCTCGTCGGTCGACCGCGGCGAATCGTTTCTCGGCGCGCACGAATTCGGCGATGAGGTCATCCAGAGGCGTGGGTTGGGAGAACAGGAAACCTTGTCCGTAGCCATGACCGGCGAGCTGCATGATGCGTCGCTGGTCCTCGGTTTCGATCCCCTCGACGATCGACACCATGTCAGAACCGCGCGCCATGGCGGCCATGGCAGCCGCCAGGTCGGTTGCTCCTGGACGGTCGATCGACTGGGTGATGACGCGGTCGACCTTCAGGTGGCTGAACGGCATCGAGAGCAACTGCTCCATCGACGAATAGCCGGTGCCGAAATCGTCGATGGCCAGGCCCAGGCCGAGCCCGCGAAGTCGATCGGCCGTCTCTCGCCAGATCGGTGACGACGGGAGGTACTGCGACTCGGTGATCTCGATCACCAGTCGGTGAGGAGCGACCCGGCGGGCCGAGAGTCGATCGGCGATCTGTGTGGGAAGTCGCCGGTCGAAGAGATGACGAGCCGAGAGGTTCACCGAGATGTACAGCGACGTGCCACGCACGTCGGGCCGCGCAAGTGTCTCGATCGCATGATCGACCATGAGGATGCCGAGTGCTGGGCCTCGACCCTGATCCTCGACGACCGGCACGAACTCATCGGGCATGACCATGGAGCCGTCGGCTTGGGGCCACCGGGCGAGGAGCTCCACGCCAACGATGCGGCGGTTGTGCAGCTCGACGATCGATTGTCCCCAGGGCACGATCTCACGGTCGAGGATTGCCGATTCGATGCGATTGGCGAGACGCATCGTCGACTGTTCGGCTGCGCGGAATTCGTCGGTCATCTCAACGACCTGATGCTTGCCGAGACGCTTCGCCTGCCTGAGAGCAGCTGCGCCTTCTTGGAACAGATTGTCGGCGGTTGCTCTCGCTGACGGGATCGACGTGATGCCGACACTGACCGGTTGTGAGAGACGAAGCCCCGGTCGACTCACCAGCGACACCTCTGCCGTGGTGATCGGGCCGAGGTGAGGTTTGGAGCTGCCAACGGCCACAAATTCGTCACCGCCGAAGCGAGCGACGGTCCAGTCGCGGGGGAGTTCGGCCACGAGCAGTTCGGCCACGCTGCGCAACGCCTCGTCGCCGACCGCATACCCGTAGTTGTCGTTGAGCTGCTTGAAGTCGTCGAGATCGATGAAGGCACAATGAATCTGCGATGCGCCGCCGGCGATGAGCGCGTGGATCGCTGTGGTCGCGGCGCGCCGGTTGCCGATACCGGTCAACTCGTCGACGAGATTTCGTGCGTCGCTCTCCGCTCGCTGTGCCACGAGCTCGCCGGTGACGGTGCCCAATCCGGCACCGCCCACCACAAAGGTGATTCCCGCAGCCACGGTGGCGACGATCGCTGCCCATTGTCCGTGTAGCGCGAAGGCGACCAGGTAGCTGCCTGCGTACACGACGACCATCTCGTCGACCGATATCGCCGACGTCTGCGTGACGAAAACCGTGTCGGCAGCTATGCCGAAGATGACGATGAAAACGAGCACCCAAACGACGCCGCGATCATCGAGTGCTGGCCATGCAATCCAGGGAAGAACGGCCCAGATCACGGTTGAAACCCAACCGATCGCGCACAGCAATGATGCTGCGCCGTCTCCACCTCTGGCGAGCTTGTTCGTGCGATCCCACACGACGGCCCAGATCGTCGCCACGACTCCCCAGGCGGCCAGCTGGCTCGACGACACGTCGCTCCACAGGACGAGCGGGGCACCGATTGCGATGAGGACGTCGCCTACGAGTTCTGTCGGCCCGAGGCGGGCGCGTTGTCGTTCGTTCAGCTCGGCCCGTGCGCGTCTCACCGCATCGTTTGCCTTGCTGTATTCCGCCATTCCTCTTCAACGGCACCAGCGAGTCGAAATCAAACAAAATTGAAGTATTCGGGCTCGGAGACCCACCGATATCGATGACGGGCGTCATTGGTCCTCAACGGCGAAACTCGACCAGAACGTCCCCGAGGTGTTCGATCGTGGCCCGGGTGATTGGGTCCACGCAGAGCTGCACATGGGTCGCTCCGGCCGCTTCGAACTCGCGTAGCTGGTCGGCGAGTTCCAGCGGAGTACCCGTGAGGGGGGCGCAGTCGAGGTCCCCGGTGTAGTCGCCCATCTGTCTTCCGCTTCCTCCTGGAAGGCGAATGTGCACGGCGGCAGTCGCCTCGATGTCCTCGACGTTGCGGCCGGCGGCGACGATCAGCTCGTCGACTCGTGATTTTTCTCGGACGAAGCCGGTCGAGCTGTTCCCGTACTGGCTCCACCACATGTTCCATGCGTCCACGTGGGGGAGGGTGATGTCGAGCATTCGGTCACCGAGCGATCCGATCATCAGAGGCGGGCCCTCGACGCGAGGTGAGCGTGGATGTAGCACGCAGCGTTCGGCGGTGTAGTACTCCCCGTGGAAGTCCACCATGCCCTCGCGCAACAGTGCGCGGATGATCGTAAACGCCTCCGAGAACCTGCTGACCCGACGGTCGTAGGCGAACCCGAACGCCTCGTACTCCCTTCGGTTCCATCCGGCACCGAGACCGACGATCAGTCGACCCTCGGAGATCGCATCGACGGTGGCGGCCTGCTTCGCCAGCATTGCCGGGGCGTGAAAACTCGTGGATGCGACCAGGGGTCCGAGTTCGATCGTGCTGGTCGTCGCCGCGATCGCCGCCAGGGTGGTCCACGCTTCCCAGGGGCCGCGCGGTCCGACGGGCAGGTCGTAGATCAGGTGATCTCCGTACCAGACGGAATCGAATCCCGAGGTCTCGGCCGCACGCGCCATCTCGATCAGTTCGGGGAAAGGGACCTCCCACTCGACCTCGGGTAGCTGTACGCCGATCTTCATTCGCGGTCCGGTGGCTGTCGTCATGTCAAAACCTCTTTGAGTCGGTCGATTGGCGTCGGCCAGCCCGCCCACCGCGGGTCGGCGTGTTCTGGGGCGGGCTGCGGTGTTCCACTTCGACGAGCGTGCCACCTGACGTGACGCGAATGTGAACTCGACGTCGGAGTCGACCGCTGATCCTGAAGAACTGAGCGAGTAGACCTTTCGGGTGGACGACTACTCACCGATCGATCATCTCGTGATAGCCGGGCCCAATCTGGCTGAGCTACGAGCATGGTGGATCCAATCGGCGGGCCTGCCTCCAACGGTCGGCGGGTCACACACCGGCCGGGGCACCCGCAACGAACTCGTCGGCATCGATTCGAGCACCTACATCGAGCTCATCGGTCCTGACCCTGACCAGCCTGAACCCGGGGTTCCTCGCTCCTTCGGCATCGACGACCTGACCGGCCGTTGCTTCTCCCGCTTCGCGCTGGCCGTCGATGATCTCGAACGGGTCGCCACGACCCTCACCGATCACGGCTTTGCCGCGGGCCCGATCGTCGACATGGAACGAAGTCGCCCGGACGGCGTGCGACTCACCTGGCGTCTCTGTGTGCCGCCCGATGAGGAACTCGCCGGGGTCATGCCCTTCTTCATCCAGTGGGGTGCAGACACGCCGCACCCCGCGACCGATCTGCCCCCGGCCTGCTCGATCTCTGGGCTGGATCTCTCACACCCTGATGGTCTCGCGATCGCCCACGCGGTCGAAGCTGCGACCGGTGCTCGCCTCGACGTCACCGTGGGCGAGGCGAGCCTCGCCGCGACGCTGCACGTCGCCGAGACCGATATCGACCTGACGATTCGCGGATAGGAGAAGAACCGTGGCCGATCCGACTCATGCTGCAGCTCGGTCGCGCGCTGACCCGGTCGGAAAAGTGATGATCACCGACAGTGCTGACAGGAAGTAGGCACCTGCTACCCAGGCGTAGGCCCACCGCACGCCGGTGATCGTGCTGTCGTCGCCGGCGGTCGCGATGAGCGTGATTGCCACCGAGACGCCGAGCCCGTAGGCGGCCTGGCGCAGCGTGTTGTATGTGGCGCCAGCGACGCCGAACTTGGCCATGGGGATGTCGCTGATGCCCGCTGATGACCACGTAGCCACGGTGAGCCCCACACCCAGGCCGACCAGCAGGCTGAGCGGGACAAACAGAGACCACACAGCGTTCTCTTCACCGAGCAGCAGGACGTACAACGCGAACGCGAGCCCACACGACCCGCAACCGCCGGCCAGGATCCAGCGGTGCCCAATGCGGTCGGCCCAGCGGCCGGTTATCGGTGACACGACCCCGGCCAACAGCGGACTTGGTGCGAGGGCGAGGCCGACCTCGCGGATCTCCATGTCCCAGACATCCTGGAGCAACAGCGAATTGGTCAGGAATCCGGCGGTGAACGCGAGGCCGTAGAAGAAGACACCGATATTTGCGCTCGTGAAAGACCGATAGCGGAAGAGCGTGAGATCGAGCAGTGGTTCCGGATGTACCTTCGACCGCCTGATCAGTAACGGCAGAAGCGCCAACCCCACCACGAAGAGCGCAACGATCCGCCAGTCGGCAACCCCCCACGATTCGCTCTGCACTATGGCGAACATCAACAACGCGACTGAGGCCGTTCCGGCGACGACGCCGATCAGATCGATCCGGCCCGTGGCGTCGGGGTCGCGAGACTCGCTCAACAGCTTCGGGCCGATTATGAGCACCAGGAGGCAGAGCGGCACGTTCAGCCAGAAGATGCCGCGCCACGAGAAGAGATCGATGAGCAGCGACCCCACGACCGGCCCGACGACGGCTCCCAGGGCACCCGTTGCACCAGCGACACCGATGGCGGTGCTGCGGCGGTTCGGTGGGAACTCCGGCAGCATCACGGCGAAGCCAGCGGCGAGCGTGATCGAGCCGCCGACCGCCTGCACAACTCGAGCGGCGATGAGCCAACCGGCCGACGGCGACAGTGCACACAACATGGACCCGATGCCGAAGATGGCGACTCCCGGCAGGTAGAGTTTCCGGCGACCAATGCTGTCGGCGAGGCGTCCTGACAACATGAGCAGCGCACCCACCACGATGTTGTACGCGCCGATGATCCAGCTCAGGCTGCTGTCGGAGACGTCAAAGTCTTCCCGGATAGAAGGGAACGCAACGTTCACGGCCGAGATGTCAATGACCACGAGAAACACGACGATCGTCGATACCAACAAGGCCAGCCACGCTCGCCTCGGTACCTGATCGTCCGGGGAATCCACCGGGCGACCCTACGGGATTGCGACGCGAGCTGGGGTACCCGACAGCGACGACAACCCCCGCTTGGTTCCTGCGCCGGAGAGCGGGTGACGGGAATCGAACCCGCGTTCTCAGCTTGGGAAGCTGATGTTCTACCATTGAACTACACCCGCAGGGAGCGCCCACAGTAGCGCTCCGGCCCGGTGTTCGCCCTTCCGGCCACTACCGTTCTGAGCATCATGCGCGCCTCCACCCCCCGCTCGATCGTTGCCCTTTTGATCACGCTCGCCCTGGCTGCAGTGTCGTGTGGATCGTCGAGTCCCGACGCAGATTCGGCGGCGACAACAGCCGCGCCCAGCTCCACCGCGCCCAGCACGACTGCACCGCCGACGACGGCTGCGCCCACGACAACCGTGGTCGTCCAGCCAGCGGTCGACGTCGAGGCGGTGCTTGCCGAGACCGAGGCGGAGCTGCTCTCAGCCCTCAAGGCATGGATGGGGGAGAGCATGGCACCCGGCGCGTCAATGTCGGTACGTCTCCCTGGTCAGGAGCCGATCAACGTGGCGAGCGGTGTCGCCGACATCGTGACCGACGAGCCTGTCACCACCGAGAGCTACTTCCGGATCGGAAGCATCACGAAGACGATCACTGCCGCCACGGTGATGCAGCTGGTCGACGAAGGTCTGATCGAGCTCGACGAGCCGATGCGCACCTATCTGCCAGGCTGGCTCGAGGGCTACGAGTATGCCGACGAGATCACCGTCCGGCAGGCGATGGACCACACCAACGGGCTGAAGGAGTACGCGTTGGATCCGGTGTTCTTCCAGGTGGCCGGACAGCGACTCGACGAGGCGATCGCGCCCGAGGAGATCGAAGCATGGCTCGCATCTCAGGACCCCCTGTTCGCTCCGGGCGAGCAGTACAGCTATGAAACCGGTGGGTTCCTCTCGCTGGGTCGGGTGATCGAGACGGTCACCGGCAACAGCGCGGCCGCCGAGATCCGCGCCCGCATCTTCGAGCCGGCGGGCGCCGAGAACATCTTCCTCACGCCTGAGGAGTTCCCGCCCACCAGCACGGTGAATGGCTATGGCCGCGACCTCATGTACGTGGCCGGAACGGTGCTGGTCGGACGTCCCGACACCGAAGGCCTGACGATCGGCGACGATCCTGTTGTTGCCATGTTCACGCTGCCCCAGGACGTCCTGCAGTCGGCCGGGTGGACGGGCGGAGGTGGAGAAGCCCAGCTCGAATCCGTGTCCGCCGTCTACGGCGCCCTCTTCAACGGCACGATCCTCACTCCCGCTCAGATCGACGAGATGACCACGCCCGTGCTCGACGTGAATTACGGCCTGGGGGTGAGCAACGACGACATCGACGGAATCCGGGTGTACAGCCACGGCGGGGGCGTGCCGGGCTTCCGCAGTCAGGCGGGGTACCTGCCCGACCACGACGCCAGCTACGCGATGTCGGTCAATCTGGTCCCGCTTCCTGACGGCACCGACGTGGGAGTCCTACAGCGTGAAATCGTGCCGATCCTCGTCGAAGCCGTCGAGCGGCTCGGCGGCTAGAGGCTCAGGTGGGGGGCGGTCCGATCGTGAGGCGGAACGAACGACCACCCATTTCGACCTCGGCCCCATCGGGCAGGGCGGTCGGCTGACCCGGCCGCAACCGGGTGCGGCTCTGCGTCTCCCCGGCCAGGCGAATGTACGCGCTGTGTGCGGGGTCTATGTCGACGACCTCGACATCCCAGCCGACGAGATGAACCTCGAGCTGAACTGCTGCGATCGCGTCGTCGGCGTCGGTCAGGCGCACCACCGTTGCGGGCTCGTCGCCGATCTCGTACGAATCGGGGACGCCGCTTCCGACGACCGCCGGGCGATCGAGGGGTAGCACCACACCGTCGTCAAAGGTGATCGTGGCGATGGTCGGCCGGTTGCCGATCTCGATGTCGGCGTCGGCATCCGGAGCCTCGCCACACGTACGGCAGTGATTGTCGCGAATGCTGTTCAGGTGTCCGTTGGGACAACGAACCCCATGTAGTTGAGGCGTCGTTGTCTCGGCCGTCTGGACCAGCGCAGCGAGCGAACCGCCGTCGACGCGGTCGGTCAGGGCCGGGATCGAACCCTTCTCCGCTGTCGGGCCGTCGTCGGCCAGCTCCTCGAAGAGTCCAAGATGGTTCTCCCCGGGTTCCCCGTCGGTCGGCGATGCAGTTTTGTGCATATCGGAGAGGCGGGTGAAGAGCCCGCTCGACTCATCGTCGTTGTCGTCGTGGTCGAGGTCTGGAGTCGGCACCAGCCGAAGGCGCGGAGTTTCGCCCTCGATCTCTTCGAGCACCTCGAGGATCTCCTCGAGTCGCTCCTCGGTATCGGGAACGTATTCATCGGTCGCGCTCTCATCGTCATGATCGTCGTGCGGTATGGACGGCGGGAGCGGTGGTGGCTCCGACGTATCAACCGCCTCAGCGGGGGTTACGGCCGGTACCCCGGCCCATTCGACAACCGCCGGGAACGGAACCGAGGGATCGAAGAGGAATCCCCCGGACGGAACCACGCCGTCGCGTAGCAGGCCGACGAGTCCCGACTCGCCCCGGCTCCCGCAGTGAACACGAGTTGGGGTGCCGTGGACGACGAGGTCGATCCAGGTGCTGGAATCCGAACCATCGAACCTGCGCTCCTCGAGAGCGGTCGCGCAGGTGAGTGTCATCTCGCCATAGACGAGGACGCTCACTCGGTCGGCCGCGAAGTGAGCGCAGGCAAGTGCGGGGTGGCCATTGAAGTCCGCGGCGGCGATGTCGGCGGTGATCGTGCGCACCACCTCCGACCACTCGGCAGCGGCGAGCGAGTTCAGGCGCACGACGAGCTGATTCAGTCCGTCGTCGTCGCCCTGGGCGAACGCGACGAACGAGCCGACCCGCGCGACGATGCCGTCGCCCGGGGCCAGGTGAACTCCGCGTGTGAGTTCGTCGAGTGCCACACCTCTGATATCGACCGAAAAGGGGCCGGGCTTCAGGGGTTCGACGAAACAATTCTCACGAGTGTGTCGCCGAGAGCCACCTGGTCGCCCTCGCCGATCGGGAACGGCGTGTCCGGTGAAACCCGCACGTGTTCACCCGATGAAGCCACGACGACCCAGGTGCCGTTGTGCGATCCCCGGTCGATAAGAAGCGCTCCCGTCTCGGTTGACTTCACCTCAGCGTGGAGGCGGGACACGGCCGGATCGGCGATGATCAATGTCTCGAGGCCCGGGTCGTAGCCCGCGTGTTTGTAGGGCCAGCGCCCGAGAAGCACCCCGTTGCCGACGTCGACCCGCACGTCATCGACTTCGAGCGCGAGGCCGCCGAGAAAGGTGGTCTCGTGTGCGAGTCGGTCGATCGGTGCGTGAGGAAGGCTCGAGTGGACGTGGATCCGGAAACCACCGGCTCGCACCACCCCTTCGACCAGCATCCCCGAAGCCTCGTTGGAGTGATCGTTGACCGCGATCGCCGAGACGTCGCCGAGCGGCACAGCAAGCGGCGCCGTTCTGATCTCCACCGCCCGCTGCGTGTCCGACTCCTGATCCAGGACCTCCATGTCCATCCCGCCGTGCGACTGCACTCGAACCTGATCCCGGAGGCCGAAGAGCACCATGTTTGGCAAGGGCCGGCCCGCGTCGATCCACGAGGCCATGGTGGCGAAGCTCGCGTCGACCTCGCGAGGCACCAGCAACGGCTCGATCACGTCGTGCGCGACGTCGACCGACTCGGGTTCCGACAGGTAGACGACGCGATCGTTCTCTCGTGCGAGCCAGCCGTTTCCCGGCGTCATTTCGAGCAGAAAGTCCATCGTGACCGCGCCACCTCGTCCGTCGTGGCCGCGGCCTTCTCGCCGTGCCATCACCACCAGTGTGGGCGCCGAACACCCATGTGCTCAACATCGGCTCGGTCGTGGGCCAGACTGAAGCGATGAAGACGATCGGATTGCTGGGTGGCATGAGTTGGGAGTCTTCGGTGCTCTACGAGGAACTGATCAACACCGACGTCCGTGAACGTCTCGGAGGTGTACACAGCGCCGACCTGATCATCCGGAGTTACGACTTCGCCGCTATCGAACTCCTTCAGTCAACGGGGGATTGGATTGGTGCCGGTGAGCTGCTCGCCGCCGATGCCAACCGGCTGGTAACCGCGGGCGCCGATCTCATCGTCCTGTGCACCAACACGATGCATCGCGTCGCGCCGGCGATCGAGGAGGCCATCGACGTTCCGTTCCTTCATCTCTCCGACTGCACCGCCGCGGCCGTGCGTGCCGCAGAGCTGACGACGGTCGGTCTGTTGGGTACGAAGTTCACGATGGAACAGGACTTCTACCGCGAACGTCTGGAGTCACACGGGCTCACCGTTCTCGTTCCCTCCGAGCCGGAACGAGACATGGTGCACCGGGTGATCT
>JBPCTR010000239.1:0-2563 GCA_051011575.1 Acidimicrobiales bacterium
GACCGGCGATCAGATCGGGCGTGCGATCTCGATCGGCCGGCAGGCGGCCGGCACCGACCTCGCCACGGCGCGGGACAACGAACTCGTCGGAGTGATCCTCGACACCGAATTCGCCATCTGGAACTACGACCTCGACAGCTGGCCTGCTCTGGCGTGTGACATCGCCGGACGGAACATGACGGAGCGGGAATGGGCCGACTTCGGCCCCCAGGGCGAGCCCTACCGGGTCACCTGCCCGCAGTTCCCCGCCGGGGCCTGAGCGTTCGAGCCATCTCGCAGTGATCAGATCAACGCGTCGACCGCGTCCGCAAACTGTCGGTCGTTGTCGGTGACGACGTTGCCTTCGTCGTGGGTGGTGAGCCTGATCGAGACGCGGTTGTAGACGTTCGACCATTCGGGGTGGTGGCCGAGTTTCTCGGCGATGAACGCAACGCGGGTCATGAACGCGAATGCTTCGGGGAAGTTGGCGAACGTGAATTCGCGGGAGAGGTAGCCGTCGTCTTCTGTCCAGCTCATGTCGTGTGTCCTTCCGTTGCCCATGTCCCATTGTGCTTCGAACGCGCCAAGGGGTCTTCCTCCCATCGGAGAAAGACCCCTCGGCCTGCGAGTTCCGCCGCTCATGTGGCCGGCGCGTGCTCCGTGCCTAGCCAGCGGCGGCCCGCTCGGCCGGCGGATAGTTGCTGGCGAGTGCGGTGACGAGCTGCGGGTCGATTCCCGATCGAGTTGCGCCCGCGGCAGCGGTGTAGTCAGCCGCCAGTTCGGCCGGCGGGTAGTGGCTGGCGAGTGCGGTGACGAGCTGCGGGTCGATTCCCGATCGAGTTGTGCCGGCGGCAGCGGTGTAGTCGGTCGCCAGTTCGGCCGGCGGGTAGTTGCTGGCGAGTGCGGTGACGAGGTCCGGGTCGATTCCCGATCGAGTTGCGCCCGCGGCAGCGGTGTAGTCAGCCGCCAGTTCGGCGGGCGGATAATTGCTGGCGAGCGCCTCCACGAATTCCTGATCAACTCCGCCGGTCGCGGCCTCCGCTCGAACAACGCCTACGGCGTCGACGTCATCGGAGTTGGCTTGCAGCACTGCGTATGCACCGAACGCGATGGCCAGTGCGAGGAGTGCGATGAAAGCGACCGGCTGAACCTTCAACCGCTCGGGCATTTCCTGATGTACGAAGGTGGTTCCCATGGTGATTCTCCTTGGTTCATGCAGGCTCCGGTTGGAACCAACCACACCCTGAACCCCCCGCCTTGCAACGGGCTAAATCCCGCATTGGTCCCGATGTAAGGCAGATGAAAGGTGGGTGTCGTTCGGTGTTCTCGACGTCGCCGAGACGTTGCGCGACATAGGGTTGCGGCCAACGGGGGGGATATCCATGGAGTTCCGAATCCTGGGTTCGCTCGAGATCTCCAACGGCGACGGACCGGTCGACGTCGGGCCGAGAAAGCAGCGCCTGCTGTTGGCGTTGCTGATGATTCATGCAAACCGGGTCGTGACCACCGACCGAATCATCGAAGAACTATGGGGCGACGACTCCGAGGGTAAGGAAAAGGCGTTGTGGGTCTACATCTCGCGTCTCCGTTCGAGTCTTGGGGAAGCGGAGATACTCGTGACCCGGGACCACGGCTACTCACTTCTCGTGGACGACGACCGGCTCGACGCTCGCCGGTTCGAGTCGGCGGTGGCCGAAGGTCAGGCGCTGATCAAGGACGATCCGTCCGCCGCATCCAACAAGTTCACCGAAGGACTGGATCTGTGGCGGGGGGCTGCTCTGGAAGAGTTCGCCTACGAGGAGTTCGCGCAGAGCGAGATGCGCCGCCTCGAAGAACTCCGCCTCGTGGCGCTCGAGGAGCGGGCCGAGGCAGATCTTCGGCGCGGCCAGACGAGAGAAATCATCGCCGATCTGGAGGCCCTCCGCGAAGCTCACCCGACACGGGAGAGACTCGTGAGCCATCTGATGCTCGCGTTGTACCGAGCCGGCCGGCAGCGAGACGCGTTGCGGGCGTTCGAGAGCTTCCGCTCACACGTCGCTGAACTCGGCCTCGACCCATCTCCCGAGCTGCGATTGCTCGAAGAACAGATCCTGCTTCACGACTCCAGAATCCAGGGTCGGACGCGGGTTGACGCGGCGAATGCGCCCCTGCTCTCTGCCGGACAGGCCAATCCATTCATCGGGCTGCGAGCGTTCTACGAAGACGACTCCGACCGCTTCTTCGGTCGTGCCCGGGTGATCGCCGATGTCGTACGGCGCCTCGATGACGGAACCCGGTTGATCGGCCTGGTCGGACCGAGCGGCTCCGGAAAGTCGAGCATCGCCCGAGCAGGTCTCGTCCCCGCGCTCCGGAAGGGCGCGATCCCCGGATCCGATGACTGGCTGATCGCCGAGATGGTTCCCGGATCGCACCCCTTCGCCGAACTCGAAGCCGCCCTGCTCAGATCGTCGCTCGACACGCCCGACAGCCTCAGCGAGCAGCTCGCTGATCGCGAAGCCGGTGTGCTGAGAGCGGTCCTGCGCGTTCTGCCCAGCGAGAACGCGCGGCTCGTCCTCGTGATCGATCAGTTCGAGGAGCTGTTCAC
>JBPCTR010000240.1:0-5540 GCA_051011575.1 Acidimicrobiales bacterium
CAGGGATCAGGCTTGCGAGCATGGCCACCACGGCCACGACCAGTGCGCTCGTTCGACGCCGCCGCGCCCTCTGTATTCCGCCTCTTGAGAGGCCTGACTGAACTGGCGATTCCATGATCGCGCTCCCTTCCGTTGGTTGGTGAGACCACCGTCGTCCGGCGCACTTTCACCGCACTTACAGCCCGACAAGCGCCTGTAAGTGCGGTGTAAGTCGACGATCGCAGCATCGACTCACACGCGATGACAGGGCACACGATTGACGCCACCTCGTGGACACGACGGAAGGGAGGTACCTAACGTGAGCGACACAACAGGCGCTGCGGACGGGGGCAAGAGGGTGGAGTACCGGTTACTGGGCCCGGTCGAGGTTTCGCGCGACGGCGCGGTCGTGCCGCTCGGCCGACGAGCCCAGATGCTGCTGGCCCTCCTGCTCATAAACGCAAACGAGGTCGTGTCGACCGACCGGATCATCGACCAGCTCTGGGGTGACGACCCGGGCCGCGATCCGCAGAACGCCCTGTGGGTGGTGGTGTCGCGGCTCCGGGCCGCTCTCGAACCCGATCGCGAGAAACGGTCCGATGGGTCGATCCTGCTGACCCAGGTTCCCGGCTACCGCCTGGTGGTCGACGACGATGCGATCGACGCTCGGGTGTTCGAGCGGCTGGCTGGCGAGGGTCGGCGGCTGGTCGAGCCCGATCCCGCGACGGCGGTCGAGGTGCTGGGTCGGGCGCTCGGCTTGTGGCACGGCCACGCCCTCGAAGCGTTCACGTACGAGCCGTTCGCCACCGCCGCGATCGCTCGCCTCGAAGAACTGCGTATCCAGGCGGTCGAGGACCGGATGGAGGCCGAGCTTCGGCTCGGACATGGACCCGACCTGGTGGGCCCGCTCGACGGGCTGGTGCGCGAGCACCCGCTGCGGCAACGACTGGTGGGACAGCACATGCGAGCGCTCCATCTGTCGGGCCGCCAGGGCGAAGCCCTCCGTGTTTTCACGGCGGCGAAGGAACGGTTGGTCGAAGAGCAGGGGCTCGATCCCTCGGCCGAACTCGTGCAGCTCGAGGAACAGATACTTCTCGACGATCCCGCGCTCTACCCGGGTGCGGCGCCTGGGCGGGCGCCGTCGGAAACGGTGGCGCTCTCGGTGCGCGGCTACGAACTGCGCGAGAAGATCGGCACGGGGGCGAGCAGCGAGCTGTATCGGGCGTTCCAGCCGGCGGTGGGTCGCGAGGTTGCGATCGAGATCATGCGAACCGAACTGGCCAACGATCCCGACTTCATCCGGCGCTTCGAGGTGGAGGCCAAGGCGATCGCCCAGCTCGAACATCCCCAGATCGTGCCGGTGTTCGACTTCTGGAGGGAACCCGACTCGGCCTACCTCGTCACCCGGCATTTCGAACACGGCAGTCTGCGGGCCGCGCTGGCGGCACGGCCGCTCACCATCGAGGAAGCCGCCGCCATCCTGCAACAGGTGGGCGGAGCCGTCGTTGCTGCGCACCGGCGGTCGGCGCGCCACGGTGACATCACGCCCGAGAACGTGATGCTGGATGCCGAGCACAACGCATACCTGGGTAGCTTCGCCCTTTCGGCCGGACCATCCGCCGAGGCCGACACCGAGCAGTTCGCAGCCCTCAGCGATTTCGTTCTGCGGCACACCGTCGATACCACGGGCCAACCGCTGGCTATCGACGAGTCGTGGACCGCGGCGGCGAGCGTGGAGGGTGTGGTCGACCACATCCAGCGGGCGCTGGGGGAGCACCCTGCGGCGGCGCCGATGGGAGACGTGGCCAACCCGTACCAGGGCCTGCGCGCCTTCGGCGAGGACGATGCCGGCCGCTTCCACGGCCGGGAACGGCTGATCGAACGGTTGGTCACAAGGTTGGGCGACAGCGGGCCGCAGGGTCGATTCGTTGCGCTCGTGGGGCCGAGCGGCTCGGGAAAGAGCAGCGTGGTGAGAGCCGGCGTGGTGCCCGCTCTCCGGCAGGGCGCCGCCATCGACTCCGACCGCTGGTTCATCGTGACCATGACGCCCGGTCGCCGGCCCTTCGAGTCGCTCGCCGACGCGATGCTGGGGATCGCCATCAACCCGCCCGCCGACCTGGCCGAGCGGCTGCGAGCCGACGGCCTGGCACTGGTGGGCGAACGCGTCAGCCCCGACCCCGCCGCGCAGATCGTGATCGTGGTCGATCAGTTCGAGGAGCTGTTCACCCAATCGGAGGATCCCGAAGAGTTCATCGACGCGCTGGTGAAGGCGGTGACCGACCGGCATTCGGGGATCAAGGTGATCGCCACGATGCGGGCCGACTTCTACGACCGACCCCTGCAGCACAGCGACCTGGGAGAGCTTCTTCGAACGGGCACCGAGGTGATCACGCCCATGACCCCCGACGAGTTGGAGCGAGCGATCACGCGGCCGGCGCACAACGAGGGCGTCGAGTTCGAGACCGGTGCTGTGGCCCGCATCACCGCCGACATGGCGGGTCAATCTGCGGCACTCCCGCTGCTGCAGCACGCGCTGACCGAGCTGTTCGACAACCGGACCGGCAGCACGATCACCACCGACTCCTACGAAGAACTGGGTGGTGTGGCCGGGGCGCTCGCACGTCGGGCCGATGCACTCTATGCCAATCTCGATCGGGTGGGCCGGCGTGCGGCGCGCGACATGTTCCTCCGGTTGGTCACGGTGCAGGAAGGCTCGGCCGACACCCGGCGCCGGGCGCTCACCAAGGAACTGCGAGAGGTGGCCGGACCGCAGGCAACCGACGTGTTGCAGGTGTTCGGTGAGCACCGGTTGCTGAGCTTCGATCAGGATCCGGCAACCAGGGCGCCCACTGCCGAGATCGCACACGAGGCGCTGCTCACGCGGTGGGCCACGTTGAGCGATTGGATCGACGAAGCGCGCAACGCCGTGCACGCACAGCGCCGGCTGGCCGAGAGCGCGCGGGACTGGACCGAGGGGGACGAGAACCCCGACCTCGTGCTGGCGGGCTCCCGCCTACAGAGCTACGACGGCTGGCTCGACAGCCCGCCCGTTCCACTCTCGACGAGGGAGCAGGCCTTCCTCCAGGCATCGGAGAACGCAGCGAGAGCCGAGCTGGAGGCCGAGCGGCGGCGGGTCAGCCGACTGCGCCGGCTGGTCGGGGTTGCGGCCGGAGCCTTCGTGATCGCCGCGGTTGCCGCGGGGATAGCGGCCTGGCAGCAGGGCAAGGCGGCCGACGCTGCCGATGTCGCAGAAGCCCAGACCGTGGTGGCCCAGGAGCAAACCGCTCGGGCCGAAGCCCAGACCGAGGTGGCCGAAGAACAGACGGCGCTCGCCGAGGCGGCGGCAGAGACCGCCGAGGTCGAACGGATGCGGGCTCAGGCCGTGGCCGAGGTGGGTACAAACCCACCGCTCGCGGCCCTCCTCGCCGTCGAGGCATATAACGTCGACGGCTCCCACCTGAGCGCCGGGTCGATCCAGGGCGTCTTGACCTCGGTCGACGGGTTGCAGGCGACGCTGTTCGACACGTCGGCGGACTACAGCGGCGTGAGCGTGATCTCGGCCGACAAGACGGTCGTCGCCTCCTCGAGCGATCTAGCCGTCGACGTGTGGGATGTCGATGCCCGAGCGCTTCGACTCCGAATCGAGACCAGTTTCGCGAGGATCGACATGAGCGACGACGCGTCACTGTTGGTGTACTCGGCCCTCGACGCCGACGGGATCCGCCTCGTCGAGGTCGACTCGGGCGTCGAGGTCGGTGCGATTCCGAGCCGCCCCTGCCGGCAGTTCGAGATCGCACCCGGCGGAAGTCGACTCGCACTCACGACAAATCGGAGCGGCGAATTCGACTGCGACGATTCCACCCCACGAGTGGTCGAGATCTGGGACATTGCCGACCGGAGCGACCCGGCGCTCGCCTTCGAGAGCAGATCCGGCAATCCGTGGGCGGTGGCGTGGAATCCCACCGGTTCCCACTATCTCACGGTCGACATCGGTGGGTCCGTGCACTACTGGGATGCCACCACCCACGAGGAGCTCTGGACGTTCGCCTTCGACAAACCCGCCGAGGGCAGCGAAGGTTTCATTTCGAATCCGACAGGGACGCTCTTCACAAGCGACGGTTCCTCGGTGGTAGTCGGCGCCAAATTCGGCCAATCGGCGCGCGGGATCCTGTTGTTCCACCTCGACACGGCAACGGGAACGCTCCTCGCCGAGCCACTCTCCACGGCCGGGCTCATTTCGATGAACTGGTGGGATCCGGAGGAGACGCTGGTGGTGGGAACCTTCGCGCCATCGGGGGTCGGGATCTTCGATCTGGCGAGGTCAGAAGAGGTCCTCCCAACGCCGATGGAGAATCCGAACGCATCCTCGGTCTTCGTCGACCATGCTCGGAATCGGGTCGTCTCGGCCGGCTTCGTCGGCATCGAGATCTCGTCGCTCGATGGATCGGCAACACTCGAGCGCCGGATTCCGCTTACATCCGAACAGCTCGCGGTCAAGGCGGAGAGCGACGGCCAGCTGTTCGGATCGATGACGAACGACGGCAGCGGTTTGCTCATGTCGGTTCTCGACCTCTCCGGCCGCTCGCCCGTCGTCGAGTGGGATCTGACTACGAAGCCTCCCACGAGGGTTGCCGACCACCCGCCCGGATTCATCTATTCGCAAGGGGACGTGACGGTGCAGTTTGGTGTGGGGCCCGACGGTCCGGCGATCTCGGTGCTCGACGGTGACCACCAACCGTTCGGTATTCCGGCCGGGATGGAACTCGAACGGGGCTTCCCGCCGCTGTGGCGAAGCAGTGCCGATGGTTCCCGCCACGGGCCCGTCCGACCCGAGCTCGGGGTGATCGATGTGTACGACACGACGACTGGCGAGCGGATCGGCGAGTTCACCATCCCCGATCGCGCCGACGACGATCCCTTCTTCGTCAGCTCGGGGTACTCCTTCACCGACGACGGCTCTCGACTGGTCGCGAACTTCGGCAGCGAGAAGCGAGGCCTGCTGTGGGCAATCTTCGATGTCGACTCGGGTGAGTTGCTCCGGTCCGGGGGTGAAGACGAGTTCGGGCGACCGTGGGTGGCCGGCGACGTCATCTACTCGAACCCGCCCGGAAGCTTCGACCTCGAGAGGTTCGACATCGACACACTGGAAGAGATCGGCCCTCCCTTGGTCGGCCACACGCTCATCCTGAACTCGATTCGCGACGACCCCGACGGCGACCTCATCGTGACCCAGGCGTCGAACGGCAATGTGCGGGTGTGGGACCGTGAGACCGGCGATCAGATCGGGCGTGCGATCTCGATCGGCCGGCAGGCGGCCGGCACCGACCTCGCCACGGCGCGGGACAACGAACTCGTCGGAGTGATTCTCGACACCGAATTCGCGATCTGGAACTACGACCTCGACAGCTGGCCAGCTTTGGCGTGTGACATCGCCGGACGAAACATGACCGAGCGGGAGTGGGCAGACTTCGGCCCCCAGGGCGAGCCCTACCGGGTCACCTGCCCGCAGTTCCCCGCCGGGGCCTGAGCGTTCGAGCCATCTCGCAGTGATCAGATCAACG
>JBPCTR010000241.1:0-31023 GCA_051011575.1 Acidimicrobiales bacterium
GTGCCCGACGTTCCACCGCGGGTGTTATGGCTGCTTCGGCCCCGTCGACGATCCGAACACGGCGTCGATGGCGGACGCGCTCGCAGGCCTGGGCGTCGCAGCGGCGGACATCGATCGACTGTTCCACACCTTCAACAGTTGGGCGCCGCCCTATCGCGATCTGGCCGTGCCCGTCGACCCACCGACACGGAGGAGATCATGACCCATCGAGCCACTGGTAGCCGAGCGCTGAGCACCGGCGCGTTGGCCCGGGTCGAAGGTGAAGGCGCCATGCACATCGAGATCGCCGATGGCGAACTCGTCGACGTGCAGCTGAACATCTACGAACCGCCTCGGTTCTTCGAGGGTTTTCTGCGCGGACGCAATTTCACCGAGCCGGCCGATATCACTGCTCGTATCTGCGGAATCTGCCCGGTCGCCTACCAGATGAGCGCCTGCGCTGCGATCGAGGACGCGCTCGGCGTCTCGGTCGAGGGTCCGCTTCGCGATCTGCGCCACCTTCTCTACTGCGGCGAGTGGATCGAAAGCCACACCCTGCACATCCACTTCCTTCACGCTCCCGACTTCCTCGGCTACGACAGCGCCGTCGAGATGGCCGCCGCTCATCGCGCAACTGTCGAGCGCGGTCTCGAGGTGAAGAAGATCGGGAACGAGATCCTGGAAACGATCGGCGGTCGCGCGATTCACCCGGTCAACGTGAAGGTGGGTGGCTTCTACCGGGTCCCGACACGCCGCGAACTGCAGCCCTTGCGAGACCGACTGGAGCGAGGTCTCGCGCTGTCGATCGACGTTGTCGATTTCGTGTCCGGCCTCGACTTCCCCGACCAGGAAATGCCCTACGAGTTCGTGTCGGTCGCGCACCGCACGGAGTATCCGATCCTCGGAGACCGCATCGTGTCCGACCGAGGCCTCGACATCGACGTGTCGTCGTTCCTCGACCACTTCGAGGAACACCAGGTCGAGCACTCGACCGCCCTCCATGCACGAATACTCGAGCGAGGCGAGTACCTCGTCGGTCCCCTCGCTCGGTACAGCCTCAACGCGGCAAAGCTGTCGCCCCAAGCCGCCGATGCGGCCGCCACCGCCGGCTTGGCCCCGACGTGTCGAAACCCTTTCCGCAGCATCATCGTGCGCGCCGTCGAGGTGGTCCACGCGTTCGAGACCGCCCTCTCGATCATCGATGGCTACGAACAGCCCGACCGACCCGACGTACCGGTGGAACCTCGAGCGGGTGTCGGCCACGGCGTCACCGAGGCCCCTCGCGGCATGCTCTATCACCGGTACGGGATCGACGACGCCGGGCTCATCACCGACGCGGTCATCACCCCGCCGACCTCGCAGAATCAAGCGACGATCGAGCATGACCTTTTCCACTACGTCGAACGCCACCTGGACCTCGACGACGACGAGCTGCGGCGGCGCGCCGAGGTCACGATCCGAAATCACGATCCGTGCATCAGCTGTGCCACGCACTTCCTCGATCTCACGGTCGTCCGGTCCTGATGTACTCGATCGGTGTGGCTCCGCTCGTGGTCATCGGAATCGGCAACTCGATGCGGAGCGACGACGGCGTCGGGCTGGCAGCGGTGGCGAGACTCGAGAATGCCACCGGGGCCTGCGACGAGAACTCGATCGAGCTCCGGACTCTCGACGGCGAGCCGACTCGGCTGATCGAAGCGTGGCGGGGTCGTCGGCGCGTGATCGTGGTCGACGCTGCCCGCGCCGGGTCATCGGCTGGATCGATCCATCGAATCGAAGTCGGGGTCGACCCGCTACCGGAGTGGGCGAGCATCGCGAGCTCCCATTCCGCGGGTGTTGCCGAAGCGATCGCACTCGCCCGAACGATCGACGCGTTGCCCGACGAACTGATCCTCTACGGCGTGGAACCCGCTGATCTTTCCATCGGTGAGGGGCTGTCCGCCGCCGTCGCATCGGCAGTACCCAGGCTGGTGGAACTCCTCGTTGCAGAGGTCTCCCAGCGATGAGCCAGGTGCGGCAGAAGCTCGAGGTCCGCGGCGTCGTACAAGGGGTCGGGTTCCGTCCGTTCGTGCATCGAGTCGCCACCGAATACGGACTCTGCGGCTTCGTCCGAAACGAGGCGACCCACGTACGCATCGAAGTCGAGGGCTCGACCGACGGTCTGACCATGTTCCGGGCGCGCCTCCTGGACGACCTGCCGCGCCTCGCTCGTATCGATGCGATCGATGCGATCGACATGGCCTGCTCGACCGACACGACGTTCCGAATCGACCGCAGCGGACCGTCCGAATCGGGTACTGGGTCGATCATCCCGCCTGACACCGCCGTGTGCTTCGAGTGCGTCCGGGAGATGTTCGATCCCGACGATCGCCGCCACCGCCACCCGTTCACCACCTGCACGAACTGCGGTCCCCGCTTCACGATCATCGACGCGCTGCCATACGACCGGCTGAACACGACGATGGATATGTTCAACATGTGTCGTGCATGCGCGGTCGAATACGGCGACCCCGCCAACCGTCGACACCATGCCCAACCGATCGCCTGCCCGGACTGTGGGCCGCGGTTGGCCCACGAACAGGGCGGACAGGTGATCAACGGGACCGATGCGGTGCTGTCGCGGGTGCACGCCGACCTCAGCGCCGGGCTGATCGTCGCGATCAAAGGGCTCGGTGGGTATCACCTCGCCGTCGATGCGAGGAACGACGATGCCGTGACCAGGTTGCGGAGTCGCAAGTCCCGCGTCGACAAGCCTTTCGCGGTGATGGTGCCCAACCTCGATGGGGCTCGCCAGATCGCCGAGGTCGACGACGATGAAGCGTCCGCGCTCGAGTCCCCGGCGCACCCGATCGTGTTGCTACGCGCCGTGCCGGAGTCCGCCCTGTCCGCCTTCGTTTCGCCCGGCAACCCGTTGGTCGGCGTGATGCTGCCCTACACACCGCTCCACCATCTGCTGTTTGCGCCCGTACCCGATTCGGCGCTCGAACCACCCTCGATCCTGGTGATGACGAGCGGCAACCTGTCGGAGGAGCCCATCTGTTTCGACGACGAGGACGCCCGCCATCGACTCGCGCCGATCGCGGACAGCTTCTGTTCGCACGACCGGCCGATTCGGATTCCGTGCGACGATTCGGTGATTCGCCTGGTCGATGGCCGCGAGCTGCCCATTCGCAGAAGTCGAGGCTACGCCCCGCTGCCGGTGCCGCTCCCGATCTCGGCGCCGCCCACGCTCGCCGTCGGGGGCGAGCTGAAGAACACGTTCGCGCTGGCGATGGGTTCGACCGCCTGGCTCAGTCAGCACGTGGGCGACATGGAGAATCACGAGACCTTGCGCGCGTTCGAGTCGTCGGTCGAACGCCTCTCGCACATGTACGCCGTACAGCCCGACCGTGTGGCGGTGGACTCACATCCCGGCTACCGGACCCACCGGTGGGCCACACGAATGGAAGCGGATCGCCTCGCAGACGTGCGTCGAGTCGAGGTTCAGCACCACCACGCCCACCTGGCGGCGCTCATGGCCGAGCACGGCATCGACGAGCGCAGGTCGATCATCGGCTTCGTCTTCGACGGCACCGGCCTCGGCACCGATGGCACCATGTGGGGCGGCGAAGTGCTGCTCGGCGGTTACCGCCACGTGACGCGCTGGGGGCATGTGCGCCAGGTTCCGCTTCCCGGCGGCGACAGCGCCGCCCAAAATCCCTGTCGCACGGCGCTCGCTCACCTGAGGGCCGCTGGCATCCGCTGGGACCCACAGCTGCCATCGGTGCGTGCGTGCTCGGAGGCCGAACTCCGGGTGCTCGCCCGCCAACTCGACGCAGGGGTCAACTGTGTGTCGAGCTCGAGCATGGGTCGGCTGTTCGACGCGGCTGCATCCATCCTCGACCTTCGGCATCGGATCACATACGAAGCCCAGGCCGCCATCAACCTCGAAGCCCTCGCGGAAAACTGTCCCGATTCGGGTGCTGCACACCTGCGACTCGAGATTCGCGACGGCATGATCGATCCGACTCGGCTGCTCGTCGAACTCGTCTCGGGCATGAAGTCGGGGCTGGATCGAGCCGCACTCGCGCGAGGTTTTCACGACGCAGTCGCCGAAGCGATCGCAATGAGCGCGGTGCACATACGCACCGAACGTGCCATCGACGTCGTCGGCCTCACCGGAGGTGTGTTCCAGAACGTTCTGCTCACACGCCTGGCGACCGCGCGCCTGATGGATCTCGGGTTCGACGTGTTGACCCATCGAGTCGTGCCACCAAACGATGGCGGTATCGCGCTCGGACAACTGATGGTGGCCGCTCATCACCGGGCGGACTCGACCGTCGAATCGGAAGGAAGTGAACCGCTGTGTGTCTAGGAGTTCCCGGCCGCATCGTCGACACCCACGTCGAACACGAGACCCCGATGGCCACGGTCGACTTCGGGGGCGTGACGAAGAACGTCTGTCTTGCCTACACCCCCGAGGCGAGGCTCGGCGAGTACGTGATCATTCACGCGGGGTTCGCCATCGCGGTACTCGACGAGGCGGCCGCCATGGCGTCGCTGGACCTCTTCGAGGAGATCGGGCTGGTCGAACCCGTCGATGGAGGGGTGGACGCGTGAGGTACATCGAGGAGTTCGCCGACCCGGAGCTCGCCGCAACCCTGCTTGCCGAGATCGCGGACACGGTCACCAGACCATGGGCGATCATGGAGGTCTGCGGCGGTCAGACCCATTCCATCATCCGCCACGGCATCGATCAGCTACTTCCGACCGACGTCGAGCTCATCCACGGACCGGGTTGCCCCGTGTGTGTCACGCCGGTGGAGAGCATCGACCGAGCGGTACAGATCGCACGACGCCCGGATGTGATCTTCTGCTCCTTCGGCGACATGTTGCGAGTACCCGGATCACACAGCGATCTCTTCTCCGTCCGGGCCGCGGGCGGCGACGTCCGCGTCGTGTACTCCCCGCTCGACGCCGTGGACATCGCACGCGACAACCCGAACAGCGAAGTCGTGTTCTTTGCCGTCGGGTTCGAGACCACCGCGCCTGCCAACGCCATGGCCGTGCGTCACGCTCACCAGCGCGGGCTCACGAACTTCTCGGTACTCGTCAGCCATGTACTCGTGCCACCGGCGATCGAGGCGATCATGACATCGCCAGATGCGCGAGTCGATGCCTTCCTCGCGGCCGGCCACGTGTGCACCGTGATGGGTACACGCCAATACGAGCCGCTGGCCGCGATGTATCACGTACCGATCGTCGTGACCGGCTTCGAACCGCTCGACGTGCTCGACGGAATCCGACGGGCGGTCGCACAGCTCGAAACGGGGCGGGCCGAGGTCGAGAACGCCTACGAACGCGCGGTTCGATCAGATGGAAACGAGATCGCTCGCCAGGTGCTGGAGGACGTCTTCGAGGTCGTCGACCGGCAGTGGCGCGGCATTGGCGCCATTCCGGCGAGCGGCTGGCAGCTTCGGGAGCGCTATCGACAGCACGACGCCGCCCTCCGATTCGACGTGGATCGGCTGTCGGTCGAAGAGAGCACGTCGTGTCGTTCGGGCGAGGTCCTACAGGGTCTCATCAAGCCCAACGAGTGCCCGGAGTTCGGCACGACGTGCACGCCTCGTCATCCACTGGGGGCAACGATGGTGTCCGGCGAGGGGGCGTGCGCCGCGTATTACCGATACCGCCGGTTGCAGGAGGTCGTACCGAATGGTTGAGCTCGGAAGCTGCCCCCTTCCCTTCCGAGACCATGACAGGGTGACCATCGCCCACGGCGGCGGTGGCCAGCTCACGCAGGAACTCGTTCAAAAGATGTTTCTGCCCGCCTTCGGCGAAGCAGCCGAAACGGCGACACCGACCGACGCCGCCACGCTTGCCGTCGGCGCCGAACGAATCGCGTTCACGACCGACAGTTACGTCGTCCGCCCGCTGTTCTTCCCGGGTGGCGACATCGGCTCGCTGTCGATACACGGCACGATCAATGACCTGGCGATGACCGGAGCCCGACCCCTCGCACTCTCGACCGCGTTCGTCCTTGAGGAGGGTCTCGAGATGGGTGTGCTTCACCGCATCGCCACGTCGGCAGGTGAAGCCGCGACGGCGGCGGGCGTGGGGCTTGTCACCGGCGACACCAAGGTCGTCGATGCCGGTCTTGCCGACGGCATGTACATCACCACCGCAGGTGTCGGAGTCATCCCGGACGGCGTCGACATCCGCCCGGAACGGGTCGCACCAGGTGACGTCATAGTCCTGAGCGGCACGATCGGTCGCCACGGCACGGCGGTCATGAGCGTGCGGGAGGGTCTTGAGTTCGGAACCGAGTTGTTATCGGATTCAGCACCGCTCGACGGACTCGTCGCATCGATGTTGGCCGCATGCCCCGATATCCACCTGATGCGTGATCTCACCCGTGGAGGATTGGCCGCCGCGCTCTGCGAGATCGCCGACATCACATCGGTAGGGATTCGGTACGAAGAATCTGCGGTGCCCGTGCCCGAAGAAGTAGATGCCGCGTGCGGGTTTCTCGGATTGGATCCGATTCATGTCGCGAACGAGGGACGGCTCGTTGCGTTCGTCGGTCCCGAGAATGTAGACAACGTGGTCGCCGCCATGAGTGAACACGACCTTGGACGCGATGCCGTGATCATTGGCGAGGCGACCGAGCACAACCCCGGAATGGTCACGGCCCAGACCCGGCTCGGAACCAATCGAATCGTCGATCAACCCCTCGGGGAACAGCTCCCCCGAATCTGTTGATGTCTCCCGGTCGGCTGGTCCGGTCGGCTTTGCCGTGCCGGACGAGGCGGGGCCTCAGGCCAACCGCAGCGCGAATCGAGAGCCGCCAGGCTCGGATTTCGCCTTGCGGCGGAGAAACAGTAGCGACGGACAGACTTGAACTGTCGACCTCTCGATTATGAGTCGAGCGCTCTGACCAACTGAGCTACGTCGCCACGCGCACCTCCTCGAAAGGAGGCGCAGCGAGCTCCCTGACAGAATCGAACTGTCGACCTTCTCCTTACCATGGAGACGCTCTACCGACTGAGCTAAGGGAGCAATATCAACACGTGAGGTGTCGGTGGATCATCATGCCAGCTACGTCAGCGAAGGAAAACCTTCCCCGTCGCACGAATCGGGTCGACCGGGTGGGTCGTACGGCCCATTTTCGCCAAATCATGACAAACGCATTGCACTTGCTAAACCGGCCCTCTGGCGTGCCGAAAACTTGGGCGTGCAAATCCACCGCCTCGTGTCCGACTCCAATGACGGGCCAAACGTTCTCGACCTCCACTCTCACCTCACCGTAATCAGCAGTGCTGATGCCGAACGGCGCCGTGGTGCCTTCGAGCGGGTATACCGCGCCCTTCGAGGTGAGGCAGGCCAACACATCGAGGCAATGACCGAGTACGGCGACCGCATCACTGCGTTCCGGCCCGCCGCGGGCAAGCCCACGCTCGTCGACACCGTGCGCGACACACCCGTCGCTCCCGGTACCCGAGGGCTCGGCATCGTGGCGCAGCTCAACTCGCCCGACGCCATGGCGTCGCACCTCCGACTTCTGCATGTGTCGAAGCGGTCGCTTCTCGATCGGGTCATGTCCGACTCCGACATGATCGCCCTGGCCAAAACGCCCATCGACCAGGTCTGGGCGTTGGCGAACAACATCCAGGCTGACCGCGACACGCTGAGCCATACCCGCGACCGTGGAAGCAACATCACCGCGCAGGCCGAGGAGCGCGAGTCCAGGGAAGAAGAGGTCGCCGCCATCGTGGCGCAGCGGGACGAAGAAGAGCGCAAGGCGAAGTTCATGCTGATCGCCGCCGCCGTGATTCTCGTGATCGGCGCGGCCTCCACCATTCTCGTGAGCCCGACGATAGGCGGCATCTTCACCCTGCTCGCCGTGGGCGTGGCCGGCGCCGGCGTCTACCTTCGTCGTGCCACCGACACCGTCGAGGAAGGTGCCGAGTTCGAGGAGACGGAGCTGGGCGTGCAGATGGGTCGGATCGACGAGCTGTTCGACAACCACACGGTGAGCCGCAAGGAGCGCGAGGCGCAGGAGAACCTGAACAACTCGCTGCGACTATGGAGCAACCTCGCCGGTTCGGCGGAGCCAGAAGTTCTCATCAAGGAGCGGACCCGCATCGAGGAGCTGGCCGGCTACATCCGGTTGATCGATGCTGTCTCGTCCGATGACGCCCACCGATCTCACATCGATCAAGAGGCGCTGTACGGATTCGCATCACTGCTCGCCGAACTGAGTCGCCGCTTCCCCGCCGAGCGCGTTCCGCTGCTCATCGACGACCTGTTCGCCGACATCGATCCAATCTTCCATTCGGTGCTCCGCGACCTCATCATCCGAGCGTCGCATCGCCGTCAGGTTCTGCTCGAGTCCGCCGATGTCGAGGTGTGTCGCTGGGCAGCGGCCGAGGCGGTCACGGGTGGAGCGCTGCTGATCACCGATCAGGAAGTGGCCTTCGATCCCGATGTGGTCGATGTTGCGCACGACGACCCGGCGGAGCACCACGCCGCCTGACCATCGGGTATAGCGTTCGGGCGTGAGAATCCGGACGGCTGAGGTGGGCGACGCAGCTGCGATCGCCGAGATATACAACCTCGAAGTTCTCGAGTCGACCGCAACCTTCGACATGGTGCCGCGGTCCGTGGAAGAGCAGCGTGCCTGGCTTCGCGATCGATCGGGTGCACACGCCGTGCTCGTTGCCGAGACCGTTGAGCACGGCATCGTGGGCTTCGCGGCGCTGTCGCCGTTCCGGAGCCGCCCCGCCTACTCGACAACCGTCGAGAATTCTGTGTACGTGCACCGTGATCATCGCAAACGCGGGATTGCGCTCGCCCTGATGATCGAGCTCGTGGCCACGGCTCGAGCCAAAGGATTTCACTCGATCATCGCCCGAATTGCTGAAGCCCAGGCTGCCTCGATTGCGCTCCACACCGCCGTCGGCTTCGAGCTCGTCGGCATCGAACGTGAGATCGGCCGCAAGTTCAACCGTTGGCTCGACGTCGCCGTGATGCAGCTCATGCTCTGAGTTCCAGCACAACCTCGAATCAAAGCCATTGGGCTACAGTGACCACCAATTCGGTGGCAATTGGTCAGGTCGCATGAACAGCAATCCAAACTGGTTCTTCGAAGATCCGGTATTCCGTCGTATCTGGGACAGCGTCGAGCCGTACACGATGACTTCGCCAGCTCGCGGTTTCGCGTTGTATCAGGCGGTCAGGTATCTGTGCGATCGTCGTCTGGCGGGAAACATTGTCGAGTCCGGCGTGTGGCGCGGCGGCTCGTCGATGATCATCGCCCTCACGCTCATCGAGTGTGGCGACGAGTCTCGAGAGTTGTGGATGTTCGACACCTACGGAGGCATGCCGGAGCCCGAACCCATCGACGTCGACCTTCACGGACGATCGGCGTCGGAGCTCATGGAGGCAGACGCCGCCCACCGGGAGACGTCCGACGTGTGGGCGATCGCCGACCTCGAGACAGTTCGCGAGAACATGGAGTCCACTGGATACCCCATGGATCGGGTCCACCTGATCGAAGGAGACGTCCGAACGACGGCCGCCGTGACCCGGACCGGCACACTCGCGCTGCTCCGCCTCGACACCGACTGGCATTCGAGCACCGCCGCCGAGCTCCGTCATTTCTGGCCGCGGCTCAATCAACACGGGGTTCTACTCATCGACGACTACGGCCACTGGCAGGGCTCCCGGGTCGCAGTCGATGACTTCTTCTTCGGTGACGACGCCGAGGCGAAGCCGATTCTGCTTCAACCGGTCGACTACACGGGCCGGTCGGCGATCCGCAGCGAGCCCAATCTCGCGATCCCTTGGGAGACTCGCTACGACCACCGCCCCGTCGAATTCGACACACCGGATCTTCTTCCGCTCTTCCCCACTCTTGTCGACACCGATCCACGAACGTGTCCCGACCCTCGACTGCGTCGCACCGTGCCACACATCTGGCGAACTGACTCGAGGGAAGCGTCGCGCGCGACTGGTGTGATCAGCCTCGAAGAGGCATATGTGCTCCACGCCGTGGCGCAGACACGGTCGGGTCGGCGCGGCATCGAGATCGGCTCACACTACGCCTGGTCGACGGCGCATCTGCTCGCAGCCGGGCTCGACCTCGACGCAGTCGATCCAGCGTTCGGCGATCGTCAGCACCTCGAACACGTGCGGGGGAATCTATCGAAATGGGTCGAGGACGGACAGATACGTCTGCACCCCGGATTCTCTCCCGAGATCCTGGCACCAATCGCTGCATCGCGGCCCGAATTGTTCGGCTTTGCGTTCGTCGACGGCCTGCACTCAGAGGGAGGCCCGACGAGAGATGTCGATGGCCTCATTCCCCACCTCGCCGACGACGCCATCGTCGTGTTCCACGATCTCACCTTTCCTGACGTGGCGGCAGCGGTTCGTCACATCGCATCGCTCGGCTGGCAGATCCGCGTCTACAACACGATGCAGGTCATGGCGGCGGCGTGGCGTGACGGGGAACCGCCTCCGCAATACGGAGGAGATCGCTCACATGGCATACCGCTGCCTGTGGACCTGCAGGATCTGGCGCCCAAACTCTGACGAGCTCGGCTCAGCCGGTACGGTTGCGCGATGTCCATCTGGGAAGATCAGATAACGCTCAACTCGCGAAACGACGCTTCGTTCGAAACGCTCGCTCCTGCCCATGAGTGGCGCGCCAGCGATGGGCATCCAACGAATTGGGGTGCGGAGTTACGAGGCCTCGATGCCTCGCTTGCCCGAGACACCCACCCTCTTCCGACCACACAGGATCGAGAGGGCTACTTCGGGCCGCATCACTTCTCCTATTGGGCGAGCGGACTGCGGGATCTGCAGAATCTCGAGGCGTGTGCCGCTCGTCTCGATGCACCGACGGGCACGTACCTCGACCTCGGATGCGCGAGTGGACGCGTGCTCCGGCATGCCGCGCTCGAGTCGCCTACCCGACGCGTCATCGGCTGCGACATCAATCGCCGGCACGTCGACTGGGTCACGTCGTACCTGCCCGAGTCCATCCTTGCGTTTCAGAACACGTCCATCCCGACGCTCCCGCTCGCGGATGCGAGCATCGACGTCGTCACCGCCTATTCCGTATTCACGCACATCGAGGCGATCGAGACCACCTGGTTGATGGAGTTGTTCCGAATCCTCCGACCCGGCGGGTTCGCATGGGTGACCGTGCACACCCAGGACACCTGGACTGACATGACGCCTGACTGGCCACTGTTCAGTGCTCTGAAGAACCACCCTGATTTCCCCGAGGACCAGAACGCGAGTCCTCTCGACGGTGAGCGGGTTGTGTTCCGGTGGAAGAATGACCGGTCGTACTCGTCGAACGTGTTCTACACGTGGGAGTACATGAGGCGGGTATGGGGGCGCATTTTCGACGTGGTGGAAGAGCATCGCCGCCTGCCGGTCTTTCAGGACGTGGTGGTGCTACGAAAGCCGCACTGACTTCAGTCGGTGTCGTCGATGAACGAGCGCAACAAGCCGAGTTCGGACTCGATCAATTCCATCTCGTCGCGAACCAGCTCGATCGTCCGCTCGAGTCGAATTGCGTCCTGGCCGCGGCCGAGCGATGGCGTGGTACGTCCTCGAAGGTGGATCGCCGCTCCATACTCGGCCATCAAACGGTCGAAACGGTCGAGCGACGATGCCCCGTGCATCGCCGCGATCGACGGGCCAGCCATCTTGTCGAAATGGCGCCTACTGATCGTCGACTCGATCCGTCGATACCAGAACAGCGCCCGCGGCACGACCATGACGCGCTCGCCCGACATGCTGAGCTGGGCGAAGAACGAGTGGTCTTCGCGCCCAACGCCCCACACCTCGTGAAACCCGCCGATGGCCTCGAACGCAGAACGACGGACGAGCGAGTTCGTATCTCCGTAGGCATTCTCGACAAACCCGACCGCTCCGACATCACCCATTGGAATGACCCGCTCCAACAGCTCCCGATCGGTGTGATCTGAGCCGTCCCAGAACCGGTCGTAAAAGCAGGTGAAGGCACCAATATCTGGCTGGTGAAACGCCGCGGTCAGAAATGTCTCGATCATTGCCGGCTTGGCGATGTTGTCGTCATCCATGAACAACAGGAACTCGGTATCGCAACTCGCGACCGCCCGGTTGCGCGCCGCTCCGGGGTACAGATTCGCTTGCCGCAGCACCCGCACGGGTACATCACCAATCGTGCCTCTGTCGTCAAGCGAATCGAGCACTGCGAGTGCGTCGGCTTCCGTCGACCCGTTGTCGACGACGATCACCTCGGCCGGGCGGGTCGTCTGTGCCGCGATGGACTCCAGCGCGGCCGAGAGCTCGACGGCGCGATTGTGGTGTGTCACACATACCGTCACGTCGCCCACGTCGGGGCGAGAGAACGACGGAGGCGCCCCAGCGGCGCCCAGAGAGGAGTGCCAGTCTGACCATCCACGATCGATCGACTCCGCGTCACGCGATCGCGACAACCGCGGAATTCCGACCCGCAATGCGGCTTCGATTCGCTCCGCGATCGAGTCCGGCCGAGCGGCAACGACTGCATGGTCGCCCGACTTCGATTCGAGCATTTCGTGGGCTCCACCGGCGTTCGTGGTCACGAACGGGATTCCCCAGTCGAGGCACGCCGAAATCATCATGGGCGAGTTGTCGAGCGTCGAAGGCGCGACTGCGAGCAACCGCTCGTCGACGAGAAACTGCAGCGCTTCGTCAGCGTTCAGATCGCTCAGAACAACCGGCTCGCGCGCATCCGGACAGTCCTCCAGCAGCGAATCAATCGCCCCGACGAGGTCGAACTTCGGCGTCTCCTTGCCCATCAGATAGATCGGCATCGACGAGAGCAGGTCTCTTGGAAGCAAACGGAGGGCCGCAAAAAAGAGGTGGATGCCCTTGCGCGGCTCGAGACGCCCGGTGAACGCCACACCCAACGCGGGCTCGGGCGCTTGGCCCTTGGTGCTCGCACGACCGATGTCGGACCCAACCGCATTGGGCCACACGAAAGTCTTCTCAGGCAGCCTGACGCCGCGATTCGACAGCCATCGCAACATGTGCTGACTCGACGAGACGACGACGTCCGACAGTTCGGTCTGTCCGATCTCGCGTGCAATCCGAAGCAGCTGCGGGAACTCGGAGGGCAACTCGACATTTCCCTCGTGGTTCCACCAGGCACCGCTGTGCACTCCGGTGACGAACGTCGTGCCGTGAAAGCCGAAGCCGCAGGCTTTCGCCTGGAGTGCGAAGTACAGAACGCCGACGAAATCGGCGGCGTGAACGACGTCGAAATCGCCATCATGACGTCGCAGGTAGTCGTAGGTCTCGAATGAACGCTGCCCGGATGCCGTGAGCGAACCTCCGGCGAGGGCGATCCGAGTCGGTGGCAGGGCGACCAATCGGATTCCTCGGTCGCGATACCAGGCGACCCAATCGGCGAACTCACCGTCCTCGCTGCGTTCGCCCTGCGTGAAGAGGATGGTCACCTCATGCCCGCCCTCGACGAGTGCGAACGCGAGGTTTCGGAACTGGGTTCCGATGCCACCGTTCCTCACCGGACCGAACACGTCGGGTGACGCGATGCAAACTCGCAATCGGGCATCGCCGGGACGCGGATCCAGTGTCGGAAAGACAGGGCTCGCGTCAGGATCGCCGTGGCCGACGAAGATGGGTGCCGAAGATCTCTTCACAATTCGGTCGGGCGTTCGACGAGATCGCATCGGGCGCGCACGCGTTCGAGGGCGCGCTCGATCGTGAGCATCGAGCCAGCGATGGCAGAACGCCGGTTGACCGACCGTGGTGTACCGCGAAGCGACTGGCCGCACGAGGTTCGGATCATGAGCTCCTGCTCATCGACCGTCACGAGGTGTGGCGGAACCTCGAACGTGAACCCGCAGTTCGGATTGCCTCCGAGGCGTTCGTGGACCGCAGACCGCCCCTCCTCGGTCTCGAACGCGCCGATCTCTGTACCGGCCAGACTCGCGATCAGTGAGACGTTCCCTTCAGGATCGGATGCATCTTGAATCCAGCCTTTGAACCGAAGACCACCGGCGACGACGAGGTGACTGTCGAATCGATCGGCCATCAACTCGGTGGCGGTGACTGCCACGTGCTCGGTGACCGGTTCTCCTCCGATCGCGAGGGACAACACATGGCTTGCTCCATCGAAAACAGAGGTCGGCACGCGGGCGGCGAACCGGAACGGCTCGTTTCGCCCCTCCCGATGCACCGGTGCAGGGACGAACGCATCATCGACGACCAGTCTGATGTCGTCCCAGGACCAGCCGACTTCACCTTGCCCTCGAATTGCCCCGAAACGATATCGCGCCGCCGCGGTCATTGAGTCTGCGATGGCGCAGTCACTGTGAAGTTCGGGTTCAACGCCTCTTCAGCGGAGGGTCCGTCGTGCGGGTCAAGGCTGCCCGACTCGTCGACGTCTCGCTTCGACCACGTCGAACGGGAGATGATGCGGTCGGTGTTCACCCGATCGAGATGCGGCTTGGCGACGTCGAGGACCTCGGACAGAAGTCCCCTCTCGAGCGTTGTGGGATTGAGACCCAGCGCGAGAAATTGTTCGTTCTCCACGCGCAGCTCGTTGGCCGGCGCCTCGTTTCGAGGGTTCTGGTAGTACCGGATCTCGGCGCCCGTGAGGCCCGAGATCAGCTTGGCGAGTTCGACGACGGTGTGCGTCTCGGTCACCTGATTGAAGATCTTGACCCGGTCGCCTTCTTCGGGCGGATTCTCGAGCGCCAGCTGGACGCAACGAACCGTGTCACGAATGTGGATGAACGCCCGTGTCTGCCCGCCGGTTCCATGCACGGTGAGAGGATGACCGACCGCCGCTTGTACCAGGAAACGATTGAGCACAGTTCCGTAGTCGCCGTCGTAGTCGAACCGATTGATGAGTTCAGGAGCGAGCATCGTCTCGGGGGTGGTGGTCCCCCAAACGATGCCCTGATGGAGATCGGTGATTCGCAGCGCGTCGTTCTTGTTGTAGAAGTAGAACATCAGGGCATCGAGCGTCTTGGTCATGTGATAGACGCTGCCCGGGTTCGCCGGATACAAGAACTCGATCTCTTTCGCAGCATCTCCTTCACCGACAAGTGCCGACAAATAGCCCTCGGGGATCGCGAGTCCGCTCGTTCCGTACCCGTACACGCCCATGGTGCCGAGGTGAACGATGTGGGTGTCCAGACCGAGCTCGGTGAGGGCGACGAGAAGATTGTGGGTTGCAGAGGTGTTGTTGTCGACGGTGTAACGCTTGTGCCAGTCGGATTTCATCGAGTACGGGGCGGCGCGTTGCTCGGCGAAGTGCACAACCGCGTCGGGGCGTTCCTCCGCGAGGAGGTTTCGGAACTCGGCGTACTGCGACGCAATGTCGATGGCGGAGAACTCGATCACCCGGCCGGTTTCGCGCGTCCACGCAGCCAGGCGTTCGGTCATCGAGGCGATCGGTGTGAGGGACTCAACTTCGAGCTCGATGTCGGCCTTTCGGCGCACGAGGTTGTCGACGATCCGGACGTCGTTTCCCAATGACGAAAGGTGGAGCGCGGTCGGCCAGCCGCAAAATCCGTCGCCACCAAGTACAAGAATTTTCTGATTCACGGGGTCCCTCTCGTGGCAGGCGTGCGGTGCCGGGTGCGGTGCTGAACCTATCACGAGCAGCCCTTTATCCGGGCCCAGCAGAAGCTCGTTGCGAGGGCTCGCGTACCAGCTGTGTCAGCCCCGGTAGGGTGCCTCACGAGATGCGCATCTTGATCGTTGGAGAGGGAAAGAGCGGCACGACCGCACTGTTACGGTCAGTGGTCGCCGGGCTCGGCGAACCGCCCGAGGTTTTCGAGCCAGCGGATCTCACCGATGTCGATCTTCGGCCAAAATCGCTCGTCGTGAAAAAGCTCCTTGCGAGTTGGCGTGAGCCAGAATCGTCGGTCCTCGACGCTTTCGACAAGCGGATTTTGCTGGTCCGTGACCCGCGAGATCGACTTGTGTCGCACCTTTTGTACGATGCGTACAACCAGCGCGAAACCCTGTCGACCGAGCAGCGCGACAGATGGCTTCGCATTCTCGGCCTGAAGCAGGAGAACCCCGCAGGGATCCCGTTCGTGAAGCTGATCGACGTGTGGTGGCAGATAACCGGCGTCGACCTGCTCAGTGGTCTCGTTCGATCGAATCAGCGAATCAACACGTTCTTCAATCAGAACCGCGAAGGCACGCTCGTGTTCAAATACGAGGACTATGTCGACGGCAACTTTGGTTCACTCGATGAGCATCTCGGTGTATCCATCGAGGCCGGGAAGGTCAGGACGAACGAGGCCCGCGTTGCTCGTCGGGGGCACTACGGCGATTGGCGCGACTGGTTCAATGGAACCGATGTGACGGTCTTCCGTGCGATGACCTCCGCGTTTCTCAAGCGGTACGGATATGACGCTCGAGATTGGGATATCTCGGAGTCACCGCACATCGAGCCCGAGACCGGCCGCGAATACGTGAGCAGGCTCCTCGAGACGCCCGTGCCCTGAACGCCGGCGTGGCTCAGTCGCGGAAGTTGTTGAACTGGAGAGGGATTCCGTAGTCGCCCGCTTTGAGAGCCTGGATGACATCCTGAAGGGCGTCGCGCTTCTTTCCGGTGACTCGGAGTTGGTCTCCCTGCGTCGACGACTGGATTCCCTTGATACCCAGGGCCTTGATCGCCTTGTTGAGCTCCTTGGCCTTGTCGGCGGCAATGCCGGACTGGAGCGTGGCGACCTGACGGACGGTGTTCCCCGACGCCTGCTCGATCGTGCCGTAGTCGAGCACCTTCATCGAGACCTTGCGCTTGACCAGCTTCTCCTCGACAACCTGGCGAAGCGCCGTCAGGCGGTCTTCGCTGATCGACGCCATCTTGATCTCCTCTTCGCCGAGTTCGACCGAGGAGTTGGTGTCCTTGAAATCGAACCGCTGCGAGACCTCTCGAGCAGCCTGGTCGACGGCATTGCGGACCTCTTGCATATCGACTTCGGAAACAACGTCGAACGATGGCATGGTGACCTCCTGTCAGAGTCGAAAAGACCCGGGGTGATGAACACCCCGGGTCGAGTCTTGCGTGGGCCGGGGTGGATTTGAACCACCGTAGGCAATGCCGACGGGTTTACAGCCCGTTCCCTTTGGCCACTCGGGCACCGACCCTCGGGCGGACAGGTTACTCCAACACGTCCGGACTTCCGCCCGAACAAATTGTGCCGCCCGACGCGCTCTGCTCCCCTATCTCCAGTTGTCGGAGCGGAGGGCGGCGATGCGCATTTCGGTGGGAGGGTGAGTCGAGAAGAGCTTGCCGAATCCGCCGAGGCCACCGATGTCGTTGCGCAGCTCCTCCTTCAGCGGGTTGATGATGTAGTTCGACGCCTGCGCGGGATTGACATGCATCGCCGAGCGTTGGCCCGCGGCGAGTTCGAGCTTCTCGAGGGCCTGTGCCAGCGGCTCGCCACTTCCGAGAAGGCGCGCAGCCGACGCATCGGCTTGGAACTCACGGCTCCGGCTGATCGCCGACCGAATCATCGTGGCGGCGAGCGGAGCGAGGATGATCAACGCGAGTGCGGCAAGGGGATTGCCGTCGCGGCCCGATCGACGGCCGCCGTACATGCCACCCCACATCGCCATTCGGGCGGCGAACGTGATTCCCATGCCGATCGCCGAGGCGATCGACCCGATCAGGATGTCGCGATTGCGAATGTGCGCGAGCTCGTGAGCGAGCACACCCCGGACCTCGTCCCAGTTCATGTGCTGAAGCAGACCATGGGTCACGGCAACGGCCGCGTTGTCGGGGTTGCGGCCGGTTGCAAAGGCGTTGGGTTGTGGGTTGGGCGAGATGAAGAGCTTCGGCATCGGCATTTCGGCCCGCGTCGTGAGATCCTCCATGATCTCCCAGTACTCGGGAAACTGTTCTCGATCGGCCGGCACGGCCTTCGCGGACTTGATCGCGATCGTGTCGCTGAACCAGTACGAGCCGCCCACCATCACGAGGCCGATGATCAGCCCGATCGTGGCTCCGCCGGTGCCGCCTATTCCGGCGCCGATCACGATGAAGAGCCCGCCGAGCAACGCCAGGAGCCCCACGGTTTTGGTTGTGTTCTTGAATGCTGCTTCGCTCATCGTTCCTCGTTCAACGGTGGGTCGATCCCGGCTATTCCTCGCCGCCCGCGCCGGCGCGGATCGCCTCGACCACGGTCTCGTCGGCGAGGGTGGTCGTGTCGCCGAGATTCTTGCCCTCCGCGACGTCGCGCAACAAGCGGCGCATGATCTTGCCACTTCGGGTTTTCGGCAGGTCGGGGACCAGGAAGACATCGCGGGGGCGGGCGATCGGGCCAAGTTTCGTGGCCACATGCGCGCGGAGCTCGGTGCGGAGGTCGTCGGTCGCTTCCACCCCACCGACAAGGATCGTGTAGCCAACGATCGCCTGACCGGTGGTGTCGTCGGAGGCGCCCACGACGGCGGCCTCCGCGACCGCATCGTGGTCGACCAGGGCCGATTCGACCTCGGTGGTCGAGATGCGATGTCCCGACACGTTCATCACGTCGTCGACCCGTCCGAGCAGCCACAGATACCCATCGGCATCGAGGCGGGCGCCATCTCCGGCGAAGTACTTTCCGGGATACGTGCTCCAGTACGTCTCCTGATAGCGCTCGGGGTTGCCCCAGATGCCGCGAAGCATGCCGGGCCACGGCTTCGTGATGGTGAGGTATCCGCCACCCTCGGACACCGGGTTTCCGGCGTCGTCGACCACCTCGGCGAAGACACCAGGGAGCGGGTGACACGCCGAGCCTGGCTTCGTGGTCGTCACGCCCGGCAGCGGCGTGAGCATGTGACCGCCGGTCTCGGTCTGCCACCACGTGTCGACGATCGGTGTGTTCCCGAGGCCGATGTGCTCGTGGTACCACATCCATGCTTCGGGGTTGATCGGCTCCCCCACGGTACCGAGCACCTTGATGGTCGACAGATCGTGGCCATCGAGCTCGCCCACGCCCCACTTCATGAAGGTTCGGATGGCCGTCGGTGCCGTGTAGAACTGCGTGACGCCATAGCGATCGATGATGTCCCACAGTCGGTTCTTGCTCCACGCTGCCCGATCGTCGCCCTCCCGGTCCTCTTCGCGCGGTGTGTCGGGAGTGCCCTCGTACATGACGCTCGTGCAGCCGTTGGTCAGTGGGCCGTACACGATGTAGGTGTGGCCGGTGACCCAGCCGATGTCAGCGGCGCACCAGTACACATCGGTGTCGGGATGAATGTCGAAGGTGTATTTGTGAGTGAACGCGGCCTGGGTGAGGTAGCCACCCGTCGTGTGCATGATGCCCTTGGGCTTGGCGGTGGTTCCCGAGGTGTAGAGCAGATACAGGAGTTGTTCGCTGTCCATCGGATCTGCCGGGCAGTCGTCGGAGGCGTCCGCCATCACGTCGTGCCACCAGAGATCGCGGCCATCTGCCATCTTCGTGTCGGTGCCACACCGATCGACCACCACCACATGCTCGACGGTGGGTGCACCGGCGGCCAGTGCCGCGTCGACGTTCGGCTTGAGCGCACTTGGCGCGCCACGGCGATAGCCGGCGTCGGCGGTGATGATCAGTCGGGCGTCGGCGTCTTCGCAGCGATCCTTGATCGCGTCGGGTGAGAACCCGCCGAAGATGACCGAGTGAGCGACCCCGATCCGGGTGCAGGCCAGCATCGCGATCGGCAACTCGAGAATCATCGGCATGTAGATCGCGACGCGATCGCCCTTCTCGAGCCCCAAGCTCTTGAGCACATTGGCGAACTTCTTCACCTCGGTCAACAGATCGGAATACGTCACCGTTCGGGTGTCGCCGGGTTCGCCTTCCCAGTGATACGCAATCCGGTCTCCGAGCCCCGCGGCCACGTGACGATCGAGACAGTTCTCGCTCATGTTGAGCTGACCGTCGCTGAACCACTTCGCGAACGGCCGGTCCCACTCGAGAACGTTCGTGAACGGCTTCTGCCAGGTCAGAAGCTCACGTGCCTGACGAGCCCAAAACGCCTCGTAGTCGGCCGCGGCCTCCTCGTAGAGCGACTGGTCAGACGTGAGTGCATGAGCCTGAAAGTCCGATGCGGGTGGAAACCGTCGATCCTCGGCCTCGTACACCTCGATTGTCGGCTCGGCCATGGTGCCCTCCTTGTCGCGTGGGGGCGAGGATAGCCGCGTCCAGGCGCGGCAATCCTGTTCGACCGATTCAGACGGTGCGAAGTGACGTGAGGTGAGATGCCACCCGGTTGCGCAGGAACGATTCCTCGAGGCCGGTCCGTTCGGCCAGGATCGTCACGTCCTCGTCGCGCAGCTCTTCGGGGTGGTTGGCACGCACGAGCGTGATGAGTTCGAGGTATCCCTCTACGATCTGCTCGCCGGTTCGTGTGGGTGGTAGACCCACCGAGTACTCACCGATTGCAAGTGACATCTCACCGATCTCGAGGGGGGTACGGGGACCGGTCATGCACGTACATTAACGACCCTCTCCAACTTCCGCTTAAGCATCTCGCTCGGTGGTTAGTCGATCACCCATTCGGCCACCGTGAAGCCGCCCAACCCGTCGGGATCGGTGAGTGCCTCGGCTTCCCTGACCCGGCTCCTTCCCTTGAGCGCTGCCAGGTCACCCATATCCGCGCCGGCTTCCCATGCCGCGCGCCCGGCGTCGACAAGATCGTCGAGACCATGGTCGTGTAGCCACTCTGCCTGCGATCGAATCGAGCGCGCCGGTCGCACGCGTTGTTGAAGCTGGGCGAGATCGACATCGACGGTGATGTCCTTCGTTCCGAGTCCTTCGAGCGGCTCACCCGCCCGGGCATGTCGGGCATAGGTGCGAATCTCCACGTCAGCAGAGTTCTCCCGGCAGTAGTCGATGATGATCACCCTGCCGGCTTCGACGAGTTCGACGGCGTCCAGAAGCCAAGCGCCGGCCGCATCCTGCGCGACGAACGTCTCCGCGTGCTGTTCCGAATCGTCCCACCACGGCTCCAGGCGTTCGCCTGTGAGTGTGACCCGTGCCGAGCGGATTGCACCGGCCATGCGACGGGCGGGAGCGAACGGCAGATTGTCGAGTAGCTCGTTCGCCAGTACGACGCCTGTGATCCGCCCGGCGGGCATGTCGGCTCGGGACGTGACCCACTCGGGGTGGCTGACGCGTTGAGCCTCGCTCAGCTCAACACACACGTAGTCGAGCGACGCGAGGCACCGAGGAGCCGCCGCGTGGATACCGCGGGCGAGCGTTCCGGGCCCGGCGCCCGCGTCGATCACGGAGAACCGTGCGGGTCGGCCGAGCCGGTCCCATTCGCGATCGAGCGCAGTGGCCACGATTGCGCCGAACAGCGGCCCGACTTCGGGGCTGGTCAGAAAGTCTCCTCGACGACCGGCGCGGCCTCTCGTCGCGTAGAAGCCGTGCTCAGGGTGGTAGAGCGCGAGCTGGACGACGTCGTGATACGGCAGCGGCCCCTCGCGTTCGATCCGCTGTCGGACCAGCCGATCGAGCGGGGTGAGCTCGTCGCTCAGCCGCCTGCTCCGAGCAGTGTCACGTCGGTCACGTCATTCACGAACTGCGGGTAGACACCGAAGGCGATCGTGGCGAAAGCCGTGAGGGCCATGGCGGCGACCAGGGCGGCGGGGATTCGGATTGGCGAGATGTCGCCGTCGGGCGCGTCGTCGGCCCACATCGTGCGCAGGACATTGAGGTAGTAGTAGAGCGCGATCACCGAGTTGACAGCGGCGATCACGGCCAGGCTCCAGCCGGCGAAGGTGTCGGCGGAAGCCAGGGCTTTGAAGACCACGAACTTCGCCCACCAACCGCCGAGCGGCGGGATGCCGGCGAGAGACATGAGAAACACGGTCATGGCGACGGTCAAACCTGGCGCGTATTGAAAGAGGCCGGCGTAGCTGCTGATCTCAGCCGAGCGGGTCTTGCGGGCTATGGCGAGGACCACCCCGAACACACCAAGATTCATGGCGGCATAGATCACGAGGTAGGTCACCGTGGCTCGAAGGGCTTCATCGCCGATGGCCTGGCTTCCCCCGGCGATGGCGAGCGGCGCCATGATGTAGCCGGCCGAGGCGATTCCCGAGTACGCCATCATGCGCACCATGTTCTTCTGGCGCAGGGCGATCAGGTTGCCCACGGTCATCGAGAGTGCAGCCAGCACCCACAGGAGCGGCTCGTACACGTCGGCTCGTCCCCAAAATCCCACAAAGAGCAGCTGGACGAGCGCGACGAAACCGGCAGCCTTCGAGGCCACGGCAAGGAAGGCGGTCACGGGTGTGGGTGCGCCCTCGTAGGTGTCGGGTGCCCAGGTGTGGAAGGGCACGGCACTCACCTTGAACGCGAAACCGGCGACGACGAACACGATCGCGAGACTGGTGACGGAGGTCGAGTCGCCCCGGCTGAGGCCGTCGGCCATGTCGGCGAGGATCGTCGTGCCGCTGACGCTGTAGAGGAGTGACATTCCGTAGAGCAGGATCGCCGAGGCGAAGACACCCATCAGGTAGTACTTCAGTCCGGCTTCGTTGGACCGGAGGTCGCGCTTGCGCCATGTCGCCATGAGATATGCGGGTATCGAGAGCAGTTCCAGCGCCACGAAAATCGTGATCAGGTCACGGCTGGAGCTCATGATCACCATGCCGAGAATGGAGCTGATCAGGAGTCCGTAGTACTCGTTCTCCCAGTAGTCACCCTCGGAGATGTAGTTGCTGGAGAGCAGCACAACGACGTACCCCGACAGAAGGAAGAGCGCCTTCATGATCAACGCGAAGTTGTCGACCACGTAGGCACCGTTGAACAACACGCGGTCGGCGCCGTCGACGGCGAGCGTGATCACGGGGATCAGGGCGGCGAGAAGTCCGAGGCCGGCGATCCCGCTCGTGTACTTGCGACCCCGCTCCAGCCAAATCGCATCGATCGAGGTGAGCAATGCGCCGAATCCGAGCAGGATCAGTTCGGGCGCGACCGCATGCCAGTCGATCGCCGGGCGCTCGAATGGCACCACCTGCGCGAACAGAGCGGAGCTCATCGTCACTTCCCTGCCTTGGCGACTTCAACCCCGAGATCCTCGAGCGCCGCTTCGAGGCCGTTTCGCTCACAGAGCCCGACGTCGAAGTTCGACTTGTCGCCCTCGACGTCGACCGACAAACACTCACTGATGTTGGCCTCGACCGCGGGGTCGGTGACGTTGAAGATCAGGCCCGGGAAGAGGCCGAATGCGAGGATCAGCGCGAGCATCGGCGCCCAGGCCAGCCACTCATCACGGTTGGTGTCGACGATGTGGGGGTCGTCGGCGAACTCCTCCGGCGGCGTGCCGAAGGCGGTGCGCTGCAGAAGCCAAAGCAGGTAGCCGGCGGCGAGCACAGTGCCAAGAGCCGCGATGACCATGTAGACCCGGAACAGCGTGACCGGCACGCCGTTCGCCGGGTTGTAGGCAGCAAGGATCGCGGGAAACTCACCCCAGAAGCCGGCCAGACCGGGTAGGCCGAGCGATGCCATCGAGATGAACCCGAGAATCCAGCCCATGCGCGGTGCTTGCACGAGCAGACCACCGAGCCGGCTGATCTCGAGGGTGTGGTAGCGCTCCTTCACCGAGCCGGCGACGAAGAACAACATGCCGGTGATCAAACCGTGGGCGACCATACCGAAGACGGCTGCGTTGATCCCCCAGTCGGTGAGCGTGGCGATGCCGAGCATCACGAAGCCCATGTGCGCAACCGACGAGAAGGCGATCAGACGTTTCATGTCGGTCTGGGCGAGGCAGCCCAGCGCGCCGTAGATGATGCCGATAACAGCGAGCAGGCCGATCCATGGCGACCAGGCGACCGCAGCCTCGGGCAGGATCGGGATGGCGATGCGTACGAATCCGTATGTACCCAACTTCAAGAGCACGGCGGCCAGGATCACCGAACCCTGCGTCGGCGCCTCGGTGTGCGCGTCGGGGAGCCAGGTGTGGAACGGAAAGATCGGCACCTTGATACCGAACCCGAGCAGCATGCCGCCGAAGATCCAGAGCTGCGCGTTTCGGCTGACCCCGTTCGTGGCGACGGCGTCGGCAAGACCGGTGATCGAGAAGGTCTCACCGCCAGCGAGGAAGAAGAGCGCAAGGAAACTCACCAGCATGAGCGCCGACCCGAACAGTGTGTAGAGGAAGAACTTGAGCGACGCGTACTTCTTGTTTTCACCGCCCCAGACGGCGATCATGAAGAACATCGGAAGCAGCACGATCTCGAAGAACACGAAGAAGAGCACGAGGTCGCGGGCGACGAACGTGCCGATCATCCCGGTGTGCAGAACAAGGATGAGGATGAGGAACGCTTTTGGGTTGTGCGGCTCGGGGAAGTGGTTCCACGAGTAGATGATCACAAGCGGCGTGATCAGCATCGTGAGCAGCACCAAGGGCAGCGACATTCCGTCGATCCCCAGCGAGTACTGGGTCGTGATGATGTCGATCCAGTCGTGGCTCACCGCCCATTGCATCTGGTCGGCGTGGTCGTAGTCGAAGTCGATCAGCAACACGATGCCGATCACCGCCACGAGCAGTGACGTGCCGAGGGCGATCGTCTTGTGGACGGTCTCGTCGGTCTTCGGGAACGCCATCATGATCGCGGCGCCGACCAGCGGCAGGAATACCGCCAGCGTGAGTCCCCATTCCCTGAAATCTTCCATGGTGCTTCCTGTTTCCTAAACGAGAACGATGAAGATGCCAGCGAGAACGGTGGCACCAGCGAAGAGGAGCGCCGCGTACTGCTGGACCTTGCCGGTCTGCATGCGGCGGAGCCCCTGCCCGCTCTGGGTGGATATGAATCCGGAGCCGTTGACGACTCCTTCGATCAGGCCCTGGTCGACGTGGTCGTATACAGCCCGACCGGCCTTTACTGCGCTCTCGCCCGCCGTGTCGACCGTGCGATCGATCACGTTCTGGTTGATCCAGTAAGCGCCCTTCGCGATCGGGCCCTTCACGGCGGCGACGATCACGTTGTTGTAGAGGTGGTCCAGGTAGTACTTGTGCACGAGCAGCTGGTGCCCGGCGTGGGCGAGCCCATTGGTGGTGGTGAGACCGTTCGGGAGCTCGGTGAGCTTCTCGCCGGTTTCCCTGGCGAGGCCGTCGACCTTGATGAAGTAGTACCAGTAGGCCACCGCCGGACCGAGAAGGCCGACGCAGCTGGCAACGACCGCGAGCCACCAGCTGGGAACGGCGTGGCTGATCGCCGGGAAGTACGCAGCGCTCGGCTCGACGAAGTGACCGAACCGCTCCTGCCACCCGGCCTCATCGCCGGTGAGAAACCCGACAGGCAGGTTGAAGAGGCCCGCTCCCACGGCGAAGACGCTGAGAATGATGAGCGGCACGGTGATGCGGCGACCCGACTCGTGCGGTTCGCCATGTCCTCTGAACTCGCCGAAGAAGGTGAGGTAGATCGCCCGGGTCATGTAGGCACCGGTGAGGGCCGCGCCCACAAGGCCCATCACGAGCATGAGGTCGTACGAGCCGTTCGCGCTGCCCGAACCCACGCCCAACCCACCGGTCCCGACCAGGATCTCGTCCTTCGACCAGAAGCCGGCGGTGGGGAACACGCCCGCAAGAGCGATCGAGCAGATGATGAACGTCTTGAAGGTCGTGGGCATGAACTTGCGCATGCCGCCCATGTCCTTCTTCATGTCGAAGCTGTGAACCGCATGGGCCACCGAACCCGAACCAAGGAACAGACCTGCCTTGAAAAAGGCGTGCGTGAACAGGTGGAAGAGCGCCGCCGTCCAGGCCCCGACGCCGAGGGCCATCACCATGTAGCCGAGCTGGCTGACCGTTGAGTAGGCGAGAACCTTCTTGATGTC
The DNA here is from genome assembly GCA_051011575.1 of Acidimicrobiales bacterium. GTDB lineage: Bacteria > Actinomycetota > Acidimicrobiia > Acidimicrobiales > SHLQ01 > SHLQ01. The sequence goes on from JBPCTR010000241.1 coordinate 25,812, forward strand.
GTTCTGGACGAACGCAAGCAGCCCACCGAACACCACGGTGACGGCACCGATCACGGCGAGGCCGTTGATGCTCGAGCCCGAGATGTTGAAGCCCTCGTAAAAAACGGGATAGAGCCGTGAAATCATGAACACACCCGCAACCACCATCGTGGCGGCGTGGATCAGTGCCGAGACGGGCGTGGGTCCTGCCATGGCATCGGGCAACCATGTGTGCAAGATGAACTGACCCGACTTGCTCATCACCGCTGCTGTGAGCGAGATCGCGGCCCAGGTGAGTGCGGTCTGGCTGATCTCACCCGCCACCGCCATCTCGTTGATGGTCACGATGTCGAACGTTCCGCCCGCCGAGAAGAACAGGATGATCACGCCGACGAGCAGGCCGATGTCGCCCACGCGATTGGTGAGGAATGCCTTGAGCGCCGCGTCGGAATTCGGCTTCTCCTCCCACCAGTGACCGATGAGTACGAAGGAGCAGACGCCCACGAGCTCCCACGCCGTGATGAGTTGGATCGTGCTCCGAGACAGGACGAAGAAGAGCATCGACGCAGTGAACAACGACAGGAATGCGAAGAAGTGGGTGTAGCGCCTATCGCCGTCCACGTACTCGGTCGAATAGATGTGCACGAGAAGCGAAATGAGGGTGACGACGAACAGCATCATCGCCGACGGCCCATCGAGCAGCGTTCCCACAGCAAACGACGTACCGCCGTTCACCAGCCATTCGCGACCCTTGAGAACGGCGACGGCCGGGTGGGCTTCGTCGTCGCCTTCGCCGGCCTCGGTGGCAGCGGTGAGTACGACGTCCTCGGCGTTGCCCCCGACGTCGAGGATCGCGGCGCCGTTCTCGTCGTGATCGTCACCTTCGTCGGCGTGGCCATCATCGACATGGTGCGCTTCGGTGGCCCGTTGGGCGACACCGTCGAAGTTGTCGCGGTGGCTGAGCCACGCGACATTCGTGAAGATCGCGAGCACGAATGCGAGGCCAACGGCAGCGATACCGAGTTCGGCTCCGCCCCTGGGCATGCGCTTACCGAAGAAGAGGATTCCCACGAAGGAGAGCGCCGGAAGCAGCGGGATGAGCCACACATTCTCGAGGAAGAAGTTGGCGTCGTTGGTGAACGACACGTCGGGCACCGCCTCGGTGGCAAGCATCATCATCGACATGTGATCAGCCCTTCAACATGTCGACTTCGGTGAAGTCGATGCTTTTGCGGTTGCGGTACATGAGAAGGACCATCGCCAGACCGACGCCAACCTCGGCGGCGGCGACGGCGATCACGAATACGGCGAACACGTCGCCCATCACGTTGTCCTGGAAGGCGCCGAAGGCGACGAGGTTGATGTTCACAGCATTGAGAATGAGCTCGACCGACATGAGCACGAGCACACCGTTGCGGCGCGTCAGAACGCCGTACACACCGATGGCGAACAGCGCGGCGGCGAGCAGGAGGAACTGGTTGAGCATCATGGCTGCGGCTCCCTACTCTTTCCGGGCCACGACGACGGCACCGATGAGGGCTGCCAGGAGCAGCACCGACACGGCCTCGAAGGCGACGATGTACTGGGAGAAGACCGCGTCGGCGATCTGTTTGTTGTTGCCGAACACCTCGGCTCCGGGAACCCGACGTTGCACGCTGACCGGCAGGGCTCGGAAGTCGTCTTCGGAAATGATCACGCGCACGTCATTGCCGAGCTCGGAGATGGCTGGCAACGCCTCGACGACCGGCGTGGGCAGCTCGCTCTTTCGCACCTGGGTGGGGACGTAGGCGATCGGCTCGGGATCGGAAAACTCGATCGCCTCGTTCTCGAAGGTATCGATGAGCGCGAAGGCCATCACCACGAGCAACAGCACGCCCACGAGCGCGCCCATGGTGCGATGCTCGCTGTCGACCGATTCGTCATCACCGAGGCGGGCTTTGGTGAGCATGATGCCGAACAGGAACAACACGATGATCGCGCCGATGTACACCAGCACCTGGGTGGCCCCGACGAAGTCGGACCCGACGAGGATGAACAGCGCAGCCACGCCGGCGAGCACGATCACGAGGTAGAGCGCCGCATGCACCACGTTGCCCGTGGTGACCATCTTGAGCGCCGAGTAGAGCATGAGCGCGGCGATGATGGCGAAGGCGATATTCTCGGGAAGGTCGAACTCGCTCTGCGTGAGCGGGTTGGTCGCCTGGGCCAAGAGGGCCACGATCATCGGGGCACCTTCCGGACCTTGGCTTCGGATCCACCTTCGTACGCCTCGAATTCGGGCACGGTTTCCATCCACTCGGCCAGACGGCTCTTGTCGTGGAGGAGATCGGCGATGCGCGGCTCCGAGAACTCGTACTCAGGGCTCCAGAACAACGCGTCGAAGGGGCACACCTCGACACAGATTCCGCAGTACATACAGAGCGCGTAGTCGATGTCGAAGCGGTCGAGCAGGTTCTTCTGGCGGGGTTTGCCACCCGCGCGGCGCGGCGGTGCTTTGGTCTTGTGGCCTTCGATGTAGATACACCAGTCGGGGCACTCTCGGACGCACAACATGCAGGCGGTGCAGTTGTCTTCGTGGAGTGCGATCACGCCACGCGAACGCGGCGCGGGCGCTTCCTTCTCATGAGGATACTGAATCGTGACCGCGCCCTTGTTGGGGTTCGGCGGCTTCAGCGGTCCGTCGGGGAAGATCGTGTCGAGTGCGGACTTGGCGGTGACGCCAAGGCCTTTGATCATGCCGGGAACGATGCCCATCTAGAACACCACCTTCAGCACTCCGGTGGCCACGATGTTGACCAGGGAGAGCGGGATGAGCACCTTCCACGCGAGCCGCTGGAGCTGATCCTCACGGAAGCGGGGGTAGGTGAATCGGAACCAGAAGACGAGCAGGGTCACGAGCATGACCTTGCCGAAGATCACGAGCGGGCCGGCGATGTTGAAGAAGTTGTTGTCGGGGTCGATGCCGGGGATCCACCAACCCCCGAGGAACAGGACCGAGGCGACCATCGAGAACACGCCCGCAGTCGCGAACTCGCCGATGAAGAAGAGAAGGAATCGAACACCCGAGTACTCCGTCATGTACCCCGACACGAGTTCGGACTCGGCGACGGGCATGTCGAATGGCGGCTGGGTCAACTCGGCCTGCATCGCGATGAGGAAGATCGCGAATCCGAGGAACTGGGTGAGGATGAAGGGATTTCCGATGCCACCCCAGCCGAAGATCTCGCCCTCGGCCTGCGCAAGCACGATGTCCTGCATGTTCAGCGTGCCCGCCTGGATGACCACGCCCATTACGGCGAGCACGAGCGGCAGTTCGTAGGCGATCAACTGACCTGCAGCGCGGAGGCCGCCGAGCAGGGAGTACTTGCTCGCGGAGGCCCAGCCGGCCATGAGAATGCCGATGACCGATAGTGACGACACCGCCAGGGCAAAGAAGATGCCGGTATCGAGGTTGACGAACCACGCATCGGGGCCAAACGGCACCACCAGGATGAGTAGGAACGTGCTCATCAGCACAACGAATGGAGCGGCAGCAAAGACCACTTTGTCCGCTTTGCGGGGGAAGATGTCTTCCTTCTGAAACGCCTTCCCGACCTCGGCCAGGAGCTGCAGCGAGCCCTGAGGGCCGGCTTCCATCGGGCCCAGCCGGCTCTGCACGAAGCTCATCAGCTTGAACAGGTAGACGTATACGAGAGCACCGGCAGGCAGGAGCACGGCCGCGAGTCCGCCGACGACACGCAGGCCCGTCTGCTGCCAGTAGGCAAGCTCGATGGAGAGGATCGCGGTCACCGGTCGATGTCTCCCAGGATGAAGTACAGCGATCCCAGGATCGTGATGATGTCGGGCACGTAGACACCCTTGAGCAACCACGGCGTGATCGACACGTTGTTGAACGACGCCGACCGGATCTTCACCCGGTAAGGGGTGAGGTCGCCTTTGCTGACCACGTAGTAGCCCATGACACCGAGGGGGTTCTCGGTCTCGACATAGGCCTCGCCCGCCGGCACCTTGATGATGCGCGGCACCTTGGCCATGATCGGGCCGCTCGGGATCTGGTCGAGGAGCTGGTCGACGATCTTCGTTCCTTCGCGCACTTCCTGGAGGCGAACCCACATGCGGCTGTAACTGTCACCGTCGGGATGGGTCCAGACCTTCCAGTCGACCTGGTCGTAGACGAGGCCGTTGGGCATGCCGTCGCGACGAACATCCCAATCGACGCCTGAGCCGCGGATGTTCACACCCGACAGCCCGTAGCTAAGGCCCACGTCCTTCGGGATGATGCCGATACCGCGGGTACGAGCCTGGAAGATCTCGTTGCCGTACATGAGCTCCTCGATTTGGTCGCAGAAGTCGCGAACCTTGCTCATGGAGTTCTTGGTGTTCTGTATCCAGCCCGCAGGAAGGTCGTCCTTGAGGCCACCGATGCGGTCGAAGTTCGGGTGGAAACGGCCACCGGTGACTGCTTCGATCTGGTTCAGCACGTACTCGCGGTCGCGGAACGCGAAGAAGATGGGCGTAACGGCACCGACCTGCACGCCCATGTCGCCAATACCGAGGATGACGTTCGCGATCCGGCTGAGCTCGTGGAGCACGGTGCGTATGTATTGGGCTCGCGGCGGAGCTTCGACGTCCATCAGCTTCTCAGCCGCGAGGATGAACGGGGTCTCGTTGGCGAAGCTGCCGACCCAGTCGATGCGGTTGATGAGGGTGGTGACCTGTGGATACGTACGAACCTCGGTGAGCTTCTCGTAGCCCCGGTGCATGTACCCCATGACCGGCTCGGCGGCCACGACCTGCTCGCCGTCAAGCTTGGCGATGATGCGGAGTGTCCCGTGGGTCGCGGGGTGCTGCGGACCGATGTTGAGGGTCATGCCCTCGGTCTCGATCTCGACGTTCACGCGCGCGTCGGCGGCCTGCTGCGAGATGTATTTGAGCTGCTCGGCTGTGCTCACCGCCTCCACACCGGCGTTGGTGTCGGAGGCGGTCATGATGCACTCTCCGAATCGCTCGACCCATCGCCTGCGGCCTCGTCGTCGTCGCCGGGCATGGGCTCGACGTCGACGATGCCGGGCCACGGCTTGATCCGGCGCGACAAGAGGGCGAAGTCCTTGCGCATTGGGTGCCCCTCGAACGCGCCGGGGAGTTAGAGACTGCCCGGGTTCGGGTGCCCGACGAACTCGATGCCGAACATCTCGGCGGCCTCGCGCTCGTGCCAGTTGGCTCCCGGGTACGC
>JBPCTR010000242.1:0-14289 GCA_051011575.1 Acidimicrobiales bacterium
AGTAGCCGCTGCCCTGCGTCAAAAGAGCCTCACCCAGTTGGGCCCGAAGATGAGAGATGTAGCCCTGAATCGTCTTCTTGGCTGTCTGCGGGGGATCGTCAGCCCAGATCGCGTCAATCAGGTTCGAGCTGGAAACCACTCTGCCCGCGGCCGCGATGAGCAACGCCAAGACAAGACGTTGCTGGGGTCCGCCCAGAGGAAGCTCTTCCCCGTCTTTTTCGACTCGCACGGGCCCCAAGACCCGGTATCGCATGATTCGACCATACTTCGCACTTGGCATGCGCTCACAGTGAACGAGCCCGGTCAGTAGCCGGTAAGTAGCTCAGTTGTCGATGCCGTACCAGGCGTTGTTGACGCCCTCCGAGTGGAAGATCTTTCTCGTGGGCGGTCACCCGCATCGGTCCGAGGACCTGGAACCGCACGACCCGACCATAGCTGTGTCCGCCCACGCGGCTCACAGCGCGATGGAGCGGTAAGTGACCGGTTAGACGTCCTCAGCCCTGATTTTTCAATGCAAAATCGGCGTCATCCACAGGCTCTGGTCGACAGGGCGTGGGATCCAACCAGTCTCTAACCAGGCCTAAGACCCCTCCATACCGGCCCCCCGGACGGTGTTCCCATGAACACCTTCCACCGCATCACCGCAGCAGCACTCCTCGTTCTCGGCATCGCCGGCATTCCCACCACGAACACGGCTGGCGCCAGCGCGACACCCGCACCGATCGAGACCTCCACCGAGATCGGCACCATGCCTGCCGAGCTCCCGGCAAAGGCCACCATCGCACCGCTCACCGTGGTCGGCGCCGACGAACGCCAGGGCGAGATGCTCGAAACGGCAATCGCACAATTCGCTGACGCCGGCCTCGAGCTTCCACCCCTGCTCGTCGAGTTCCACGATCAGGCCGAGCCATGCCGAGGCAACGCGGGCACCTACTTCGCCGAAGCGGATTCGCCCAATAGCAGCGTCGACCGGATCGCGATCTGCGACGACATGAAGATCATCATCCTTCACGAACTGGCACACGCCTGGAAACACCACAACCTCGACGAGGCCACCCGCACGGCATTTGTCGAGCACTGGGGGCTCGATGGCTGGAGAGACCTGAGCGACGATTGGCATGATCGTGGCGTAGAGCGGGCAGCTCACACGATTGCGTTCGCTCTCAATCAGAGCTCGCCGACGGACAACCCGAACATCCTTCGCTACGTCTGCGGCTACGAGCTCCTCACCGGCGCCACCCTTCCCATCCACGCATTGGTCGAGTGCTGATCGAGGGACGAAGATGACCGAATGCCGGTCCACTTTGCATTCGAGGAGATGGCGGATCGTCGCCGTCGGACGGCCGAGGCGTTGACCGCAGCCGGGTTCGATGCGCTTCTGGTGTTCAAGCAGGAGTCGATGTACTGGCTCTCGGGGTATGACACGTTCGGCTTCTCGATGTTCCAATGCCTGGTGCTCACGGCCGACGGGCGGGTGGCGCTGCTCACGAGGGCGCCCGATCTCGGCACCGCGCGCTACACGAGCGATATCGAGGACGTTCGGGTGTGGGTCGACGTCGAGGGTATGAACCCGGCAATGGATCTGGTGGCTCTGCTCGATGAGATGGGGTTGCGTGATACGCGGTTGGGAATCGAGCTGGAGTCGTACGGCCTCACCGCGGCGAATTGGCGCATGCTCGAAGCGCAGCTCGAGGGTTACGCGAGCTGGGGCGATGCGTCGACGATCGTCCAGGAGCTGCGACGCACGAAGAGCCAAGCCGAGATCGCGTACGTGCGCAGGGCGGCCGAGCTCGCCGATGACGCATGGGATGTGGCGCGTGAGGTGAGTGGGCCGGGTGTGAACGAGGCCGAGATCCTGGCGGGTATGCAGGGAGCCGTGCTCGGAGGCGGGGGCGACTACGGCGGCAACGAGATGATCATCGGATCGGGCCCCGCCGCACTGATGGTTCGCTACACGACCGGTCGCCGGGCCCTTCATGCGAAGGATCAGCTGACGCTCGAGTGGTGCGGCGTGGAGCGTCGGTATCACGCGGCGATGATGCGGACGCTGCTCGTTGGTGACGCCGATCCCGTTCAGGTGGCGATGCACGCGGCGTGCCGGGAGGCGCTGGAGGCGTGCGAGGCAACGATTCGACCCGGTGCAACGATGGACAGCGTGTTCCGCGCACACGCTCATGTATTGGACGAGGCCGGCTTCGGATCGAGCCGGCTGAACGCCTGCGGCTACGGAATGGGTGCGGTGTACGCACCGATCTGGGTCGACTGGCCGATGTTCTACGCCCACAACCCGCTGACCCTCGGCGTGAACCAGGTGTACTTCCTGCACATGATCCTGCTGAACCACGACGACCAGCTCGCCATGACGCTCGGTCATTCCGTGTTGGTCACGGAGGCCGGGTGTGAACGATTGAGCCGGTCGAGCCTCGATCTGGTGGTGAAATGAGCGACCCGATGCTGCCGGGCGTGGTTTTCGACCAGGGTCGGCACCCACGCGCCAAGATCGGATTCGTCTTGCTGGCCACCGAGCAGACGATCGAGTCAGACATGATGCGCTTAGCGCCGCCGGGAGTGGGCGTTCACTTCACCCGAGCCGCGAATCCCGATCAGATCACGGCCGAGAACCTGGCGGCCATGATCAGTGGCTTGGCTCCTGCAGCAGAAGTCCTCGCACCGAACGCCGGGCTCGACGTGATCTGTTACGCGTGCACGTCGGGAAGCGTCGTGATGGGCGAGGACGCGGTGTGCGCCGAGCTGCGCAAGGGCGCACCCGACGCGATTCCTACCACGCTGGTGTCGGGCGTGTTCGCCGCCCTTGACGTGCTCGGAGCCCGGAAGGTCGTGGTCGCGACGCCGTACCTCGACGAGGTGAACGCGATCGAGGCCGACTACATGCGGGCGCGCGGAATCGAGGTTCTCACCATTGAAGGACTGAACATCACGAACGATTCCGACATGGTGCGGGTGGCACCTGACTACATCCGGGACTTCGCCATCTCGGTCGATCGGCCCGATGCCGACGCGATCTTCGTGAGCTGCGGCGCGCTTCGAACCACCGAGGTGATCGACGAGATCGAAGCCGCCACCGGCAGGCCGTGTGTGGCCAGCAACCAGGCGATGCTGTGGCACTGCCTGCGCCTCGCAGGAATCGACGACCGCCTCGATGACCTCGGTGTTCTGTTCCGGGAACACTGACACCACGTCTAACCGGGGTCTGACCCCTTCTGGGGAAAAGGGGTCAGAGCACTTCCGGGAGGATGGGGTCTGACCCTGTCTGGCTGCGGCCTAGGAGCTGGGGGTCGGGACGGGCAGAAGCGAGCTCCGTGCGGGGAAGTCGCGGTGTTCGATGTCGACGACACGTACCTGGACGTGCTCGAGCACTTCGGCGATGAATGGGGCAGCCGCGTCGAGATCGTTGCTTTGGATCACGATGCCGTTGCTCTCGAAGTCGAAGTCGAAGGCCAGGTGTACGTCGGGTGGAAGACGATCTCGAACCGACAGTTCATGCAGGACGTCGGAGGCTTCCATGAGTTGGTGTTCGGAGTGGGTCGCTCCGATGCGAATCGCCATCGGAGGCGCCGCACAGAGTTGATCGAGGGCCTCACCCTCGGGCGCGTTCGTGCCGGTGAGCGTGATCGAGCCGCCGATGTCGGGACCGTGCTCGATGCGACCACCTGCATACATGTCCCCGTTGAACCAGAACCAGTCGATCGTGTGAATCACGTCTTCTTCGCGTTGGATTCGGCGCACCGCTTCGGCTCGTGTCATTGGGCCGTGGGTGTTCTTCATAAACCGGATGAGCGTCCCATCGATCTCCGCGAGCCGCGGCGGCAACTCGACCGGTTGTGCGGTTGAGCAATCCAGTTCGATCGTTTGCAGCTCGACCGGATCGTCGATTCCCGGACGCGGCACGAGCTCCTCGAACGACGGATCCGACGAGGAGCTGGTGGATGATGGAACTGACGACGAGGCGGAGGAGGTCTCGGGCGCGTCGCTGATTGCCGCTGTCGCCGGCGGGGCCTCGACCTCTGAATCGGCCGTTCCCACAGACAGGTTCGAAGAACACGCCGCGACGATCAGGGCCGCCACCGTCATCGAGAGGGCAGCGATCGGTCTCATGCCTGTCCGACGCCCAGCTCTCCCGAAAGGTTCCACTCGGGACGACACGGGGTCTGACCCCATTTTGGAAAAGGGGTCAGAGCACCTCCGGGAGGATGGGGTCTGACCCTTTCGCGTTCTCGCGATTGGGGGGTCAGAGGGCTCGGCGGGCCGACTTCGCGGCGCGTGCGGCTTTGCGAACCTGCGCGCGCTCCCACTTGCGTTGGCGGCTTCGGCAGGCCTTGCGGCAGAACTCGTGATTCGACGTGCGTCGCTCGAACAACTCCCCGCAACGCCAATATGCGCACACCTCGAGCCGTTCTGGATCAACCTCGTCCCAGTCATCCGGAAGATCGTCGTCGAGCGGCTCGACCATCGATGTGCCGAAGCGCTCAGCGGACGAGAAGGACCGGAATGGTGGAGCGGCGCACCAGCTTGGTGACCGTGGATCCGAGTGGACCCTCGAACTTGCCCTGACCATGGCTGCCGAGGACGAGCACGTCTGCATTCTTCACCTCGGCCTCGGCGAGGATGGTGCGGGCGGTCTGGTTCTCGGTGTGGCTGAACATCAGCTCAGCATCGGCACCTGCGTCGCCGAGCGCATCGAGAAGCGGCGTGCACGTGCGGCGCGCCATGACCTCGAAGTAGTTGTCGGTGACCTGCTGCGGATCCGCTTCGCGCCCGGGGGTGCCAGCGAGTTGCTCGGCGGCCCGCCCACCACTGGTGAGCTGGCTCCCGGCGGCGTCGGCAATGGCCGCAACCTGATCGGCGCCGCTCACCTCGGCAAAGGTGTGCAGGAACTGACGGGGGAAGTGGATTGCGGTGAAGACGATGACCTGATCGTCGGGGCCCTTCAGCCGCGAGACGAGATCGACGGTCTTCTCGAGGTTCAGGGAGCCGTCGGTGGCGATGAAGATGTTCATGATGACGACGCTAGTGGCCAACCAGCCCGCCTGAACCGGGTCCTTGGTCCCGAGGTCTAGAGAACGACTTCGCAGCGAGTCGTCGTCCCACCGGTCGCCGTGCACTCGTCCCGCGCGCCGCCGCCGTTGAGAGAGTCGACGTTGTTGCCGCCGAACAGTCGGTCGTTTCCGCCACCGCCGCGGATCTGATCGTTTCCATTGCCTCCGAGAAGCCGATCCCGACCGTTCTCGCCATAGATGAAATCGCCGGCCGAGCCGCCTTTGATGCGGTCGGAGCCGATCCCGCCGTACAGGTGGTCGACACCCGATCCGCCGACCACGCTGTCGCGACCCGCACCACCGTGGATCGTGTCACGCCCCAGCTCTCCCCAGATCCGATCGTGGCCACCGCCGGCATCGATGTAGTCGTTGCCCTCGCCTCCGTACACGAAGTCGACGCCCTCGCCCGTACAGATCAGATCGTTGCCGTCGAGCCCGTCGACCCAATCGTCGCCGCCAAGTGTGACGATGACGTCGGCACCGGGAGTTCCCGTGATGGTGTCGGCGCCTTCCGTACCGACGATCGTGGCCGGCTGACCCGAGCATGTGTGGCCCGATGGGTTGGTCTGGTTCGTGCCGAGGAGTGGGCTGTCGGCGATGTCGGTACAGCCCGAGTTTCCGTGCAGGTAGTAGTCGTCGTGGCCGGGATCGAGCATCAGGTTGTTCCAATCGCGGGCTCCGCCCTGGAAGAGAATGTCGCGGTTGTCGCCGCTCACGTGGCCTCCGGGCAGAGCGTTGGGTGCACACGAAGGCACGGCACCGAGCATGTGAGTCAGCTCGTGGGCGATGAGATAGGTGATCCCGTAGGGAAATGTCGCCGGGGACGAGGGTTGAATGTCGCAGTTGTCGACCGGGATCACGATCATCGAACCCGAGTAGCCGCACGCACCCGAATTGTCCGCACCCTCGAGGATCACGAGGCGCTCCGAGTTCGACGCGGCCGGGACCTGGGCATCGATCTGCGCGTGGAGCATGGACGTGACCGCATTGCTGCTCATCGCGGCGACCTCGGCGCGGGTATTCGGTAGCACGACTGTCGCGACCGCGACGTCGCCTCCGTCGAGGTTGAACACGGGGTAGCGGGCGTCGGCGGTCTGGCCGGCGAACCAGTCCTGAACCTCGACCACGTTCTCCGCGATCGCTGTGTCTCGTCCGGAGATCGGCGAGACGTCGGAAGGAACGGCGTAGACCGCCTGAATCGATGTGGGTTCGGACGCGGCCGCGACCGGTGCGAAGGACAGCAGTGGCACCAGAACGAGGGCGGCGGCAAGAGGAGCGAGAAGTGAGCGGCGCATGATTCTCCTGTATCGGTGGAGACCATCCGCATTCTTGAGCGTAGGTGTCAATTGCCATGCGGTCCCCGCGCTCTCCTCGCACGCCCTCGGTAAACGCTGCCCTTCGGGGACGAGCCGCAACGTGTGACACACTGCCGCGGTGGAGACGCAGGGGCGCTGGCAGTTCTGGATCGACCGCGGGGGCACGTTCACCGACGTCGTCGGAAGGCGTTCCGACGGGTCGACCGTCACCCACAAGCTGTTGTCGGAAAACCCCCGTCAATACGACGACGCGGCCATCCAGGGCATACGAGATCTGTTGGGCGTTAACCGTGACGACGGTTTGCCGGCCGAGCGAATCGAGTCGGTGAAGATGGGTACAACCGTGGCCACCAACGCGCTGTTGGAGCGAGAGGGGGAACCCACGGTGCTGGTGACCACATGCGGGTTCGCCGACGCGCTACGCATCGGATACCAGGCACGCCCCGACCTGTTCGCGCTCGACATCGTCCTGCCCGAGATGCTCTACGGCCGCGTGATCGAGGTCGACGAACGCATGACCGCCGACGGCAACGTGCTCGAGGAACTCGACGTCAACGGAGCGCGTGAAGGGTTGCAGGCCGCGATCGACTCGGGATTCGAGGCGGTGGCGATCGCGCTGCTGCACGGCTATCGACACACCGAACACGAGGAGCAACTGGGCAGGATCGCGCGGGAGCTGGGGTTCGGCCAGGTCTCGGTGAGCCACGAGGTCTCGCCCCTGATGAAGCTCGTCAGTCGGGGCGACACGACGGTGGTCGACGCCTATCTGTCGCCGATCCTGCGACGATATGTCGACCGGGTCGATGCCCAGGTGCGTCCCGGCGGGACTGGACCGCGGCTGATGTTCATGCAGTCGAACGGCGGTCTCACCGACGCCCATCACTTTCGGGGAAAGGACGCGCTGCTGTCCGGTCCCGCCGGTGGCGTGGTGGGCATGGTGCGCACGGCAGAAGCGGCCGGATTCGACCGGCTGATCGGATTCGACATGGGTGGCACATCGACCGATGTCAGCCACTACGCCGGCGAACTCGAGCGCACACACGAGACCGAGGTGGCCGGCGTTCGGGTGCGAGCACCGATGATCCACATCCACACGGTGGCGGCCGGCGGTGGATCGATCCTGCACTTCGACGGCAGCCGCATGCGGGTGGGCCCGGACTCGGCCGGTGCCGACCCCGGCCCGGCGAGCTACGGGAACGGCGGGCCATTGGCGATCACCGACTGCAACGTCGTGTTGGGCAAGTTGCGACCCGACTATTTCCCGCATGTGTTCGGCCCCGATGGCGACCAGCCACTCGATGCCACCGCGGCGCGCCGCGCGTTCGAAACGTTGGCCGCTGAGATCGCCGAGGCGACCGGGTCTGAGCAGACGATCGAGGCTGTGGCTGAGGGGTTTTTGTCGATCGCGGTCGAGAACATGGCGAATGCGATCAAGAAGATTTCGGTACAACAGGGCCACGACGTGACCGGCTACACCCTCGTATCGTTCGGCGGCGCGGGTGGCCAACACGCCTGCATGGTGGCCGACCGGTTGGGGATCGAAAGGGTGCATGTGCACCCACACGCCGGCGTGCTGTCGGCCGTGGGGATCGGCCTGGCCGATGTGCGCCACGTGCTCGACGAGTCGGTCGAAGCCGGGCTCGACGCCGGGCTGTTGACCTCACTCACCGACCGCTGGACCGCGCTTCGCCGCAGCTCCATCGGTGCTGTCGAAGCGCAGGGCGTGGCTTCGGATCGGATCGAGTCGATCGAGCGACTGGCGTTGCGTTACGCGGGTTCGGACACCGCGTTGCAGGTTCCCGCCGGCGAGCTCGCCGCAGTAGTGGCCGCGTTCGAGCATGTGCACCGAGCCCGGTTCGGGTTCGTCAGCCCCGACAAAGCGATGATCGTGGAATCGATACAGGTGGAGGCGGTAGGTCGCAGCGAGGCCGAGGGTGCGCTGGTCGCACCGGGCGCTGAGGAAGCGCGTCCCGGTGGCGACCACCCCACCACGATGGCGGGTCTACCGTTCCTCACCCCCTTCGTCGACCGAAGTGCGATGAGCAGCGGTGAACCGCTGAACGGCCCGGCGGTGGTCCTGGAGTCCACCGCGACCACCGTGGTCGAACCGGGGTGGCAGGCGGTTCTGCACGACGGCGGCGACCTCGTGCTCGAGCGCGTGATCCCCCTACCCGACCGAGCGGCGGTGGGCACCTCGGTCGACCCCGTGCAGCTCGAAATCTTCAACAACCTGTTCATGAACATCGCCGAGCAGATGGGCGTGGTGCTCGAGAACACGTCGGTGAGCGTGAACATCAAGGAGCGTCTCGACTTCAGTTGCGCGATCTTCGACCCGGACGGCGAGCTGATCGCGAATGCGCCCCATATGCCGGTGCACCTCGGATCGATGAGCGAGTCGATCAAATCGATCATTCGGCAGAACCCGACCATGGTGCCCGGCGAGGTGTTCGTGATGAACGCTCCGTACAACGGCGGCACCCATCTTCCCGACATCACGGTGATCAAGCCGGTGTTCGGCGACGAGGGGGTTCCGATCTTCTATGTGGCATCGCGCGGCCATCACGCGGACGTGGGTGGCAGCGTGCCCGGGTCGGCACCCGCGGATTCGACGACGGTCGACGAAGAGGGTGTCCTGATCGACAACTTCGTGCTTGTCCGCGACGATCGATTTCTCACCGACGAGATCCATACGCTGCTCACCAGTGGTCGGTACCCGGCGAGGAATCCCGAGCAGAACATCGCCGACCTTCAGGCCCAGGTGGCAGCCTGCGAGAAGGGCACGATCGAGCTCCGGCGCGTGATCGCGCACTACGGCCTCGATGTGGTGCACGCCTACATGGGTCATGTGAAGGACAACGCCGAAGAGTCCGTGCGTCGCGTCATCGATGCGCTGAGCGACAGCGCCTTCGCCTACGAGATGGATGACGGCCATCGGGTGCAGGTGGCGATCACGGTGAACCACGGCGATCGGAGTGCCCGCATCGACTTCACCGGTTCGAGCCCAACTCATCCCGGTAACTACAACGCGCCGAGCGCGGTGGCACATGCGGCGGTGCTCTACGTGTTCCGGTGTCTGGTCGACGACGACATCCCGCTCAATGCGGGCTGCATGAAGCCGCTCGATGTCGTGCTGCCCGACGAGAGCATGATCAACCCGAGCTACCCCGCAGCGGTGATCTCGGGGAACGTCGAGACGAGCCAGGTGATCGTCGACACGTTGTTCGGCGCCGTCGGCGTGATGGGCGCCGCTCAAGGAACGATGAACAACTTCATCTGGGGCAACGATCGCTATCAGTACTACGAGACGATCTGCGGCGGTGCGGGAGCCACCGACAAGGCCGACGGCTGCAGCGCGGTGCACACCCACATGACCAACTCGCGGCTCACCGACCCCGAGGTCCTCGAGTGGCGGTACCCGGTGATCCTCGAGACGTTCCACATCCGGGACGGGTCGGGTGGCGACG
The DNA here is from genome assembly GCA_051011575.1 of Acidimicrobiales bacterium. Taxonomy (GTDB): domain Bacteria; phylum Actinomycetota; class Acidimicrobiia; order Acidimicrobiales; family SHLQ01; genus SHLQ01. Next base: position 9,838 of record JBPCTR010000242.1, read on the forward strand.
GCGCGCAACGGGGGGGCGATGGTGTGGTTCGCCGGATGCGGTTCGAGGACCACATGGAGATCAACGTGCTGTCCGGGCACCGGCGTGTCCCCCCGTACGGCGCCGCCGGCGGTGATCCGGGCGAGGTGGGCCATTCGCGCAAGATCGCTCGCGGCGGAGCGGTCACCGAGTTCGGTCCGACAGCACAGTGCACGGTGGAGCCCGGCGACCGGTTCGAGATCGAGACGCCGGGTGGCGGTGGATTCGGAGTGCCGGGGTCCGCAGCGTCAGGGTAACCTGATCGGCGAGATGGTTTCATTTCGCAACCAACCCACCGACCACGACGTTGACGGCACCATTCGGGCCGGTTCCGCCCAGATTCCGACGGAGCACGGGCATTTCGTCGCGCACGCCTATCTCGACGATGCCGGCCGCGAGCACATCGCCTATGTGAGCGGCGACGTGAGCCGGGCCAGTCCGCTCGTGCGGGTGCACAGCGAATGCCTCACCGGCGACGTACTCGGCTCCCTCCGATGTGATTGCGGAAGCCAGCTCACCCAGGCACTCGAGCAGATCGCTGCGGCCGACGCCGGAATCCTCGTGTACCTGCGGGGCCACGAGGGACGGGGAATAGGGCTCGGGCACAAGCTCCAGGCATACGAGCTGCAGGATGCAGGTCTCGACACTGTCGATGCCAACCACGAGCTGGGCTTTCCCGCCGACGCCCGCACGTATCACATCGCTGCCACGATCCTCATCGACCTCGGCGCAACGCGCATTCGCCTGCTCACGAACAACGCCTCGAAGTCTGTGGGCCTGGCCGATCACGGCATCGAAGTCACCGAGATGATCCCGCTGCCGGGGGTCGCAACCGAACACAACGCCCGGTATCTCGAGACGAAGCGAACCCGCATGGCCCACGATCTGGAGCCGTTGCACGAGTAGGTTTCGAACCATGACCGACGTCCTGCTCGTACGCGGAACCGTCGTCACGATGAATCACCAACGCGACATCATCGGCGACGGCGCGGTGGCAGTGTCTGGTGCGGAGATCAGCGGCGTCGGACGTTACGCCGACCTCCTCGCCGCACACCCGGATGCGGCGACGTCCGGGAGCGCCGACGATCTCGTCGTGCCGGGGTACATCAACGCCCATCAGCACCTCACCGGCGACCGACTCGTGCAGTCGTCGATTCCCGACGACCTCCCGCCCGGCGCCTCGATCTTCGAGTGGTCGGTACCGATCCACGCCGAGCACACCCCCGAAGACGACCTCCTGTCGGCCGCGCTCACCCTGGCCGAGTCACTCTCGAACGGCATAACGACCACGGTCGAAGCGGGCACCGTGGCTCACCCCGACCGTGTCGCGGAAGCCGCGGTTCAACTCGGCGCCCGCATCACGATCGGCACGTGGGGGTGGGATGTCGAAGACGGTCCCTTTGCCGCACCTTTCGACGAGGTCCTCGATCGCCAGCGCGCGGTTCTCGGGTCGGATCATGGCCCACGTGTCACCCCATGGTTCACGCTGGTCGGGCACGACCTCATGTCCGACGAGCTGCTCGTCGGTGCATCTGCGCTGGCGCGCGAGCACGGCACCGGCCTCACCTTCCACCTCTCCCCCAGTACGAGCGACCCCGAGGCATATCTGGCCCGAACCGGCCGTCGTCCCGTGGAACATTTGCACGAACTCGATGTTCTCGGCCCCGAGCTCCTGATCGCACACGGTGTGCACCTCGACGATCGTGAGGTCGAGCTCGTCGTCGCGTCAGGCACGGCCGTGGCCTCCTGCCCGTGGGCGTACCTACGATTGGGCCAGGGCACCACCCGCGAGTTCCGGCACCTCGACGTGTGGCGCCGAGGGGGGCGGATCGCGCTCGGCTGCGACGCCGAAAACGCCGGCGACGCCGTCGACGGGTTGCGGGCGGCCTCGCTGTTCGCCGGGCTCGCCAAGGATGTGCCAATGGACCCCACGGTGTTCGCCGCCCACGACGCGTTCGAACTGCTCACCATTCGTGGCGCCGAGGCCATCGGGATGGGCGACCTGATTGGATCCCTCGAAGCTGGCAAGCAGGCCGACCTGGTGATCCACGACCGCACCGGCCCGTCGTGGCACCCCCCATCCGACGACGTGATCCTTCAGCTCGTGTGGGGCAGCGACGGACGCAGCGTCCGCGAAGTCTTGGTGGCCGGCGAAAGGGTCGTCGAGGGCGGGGTCGCGACACGAATTGACCATGACGCGACCGCGATCGCGGCCCGAACGGCCCAGACCTCGCTGCTCGAACGATCGGGCGTGATCACCGACCCGAAATGGCCCGCGATCTGAGCCTCTCAGTCCTCGAGCATTGAAAGCGACTTCGCCGTGATCCACTCCCCCGCCACCACCGGGTCGTAGCGCGCCGGAGCGTCAGCACTGATCGTCGTGGGAATTGTCTCGATCACGGCACTGAACGCAGGCTGAAAGAAGAACGGGACCGACACCCGATCGCGCATCGCATCGTCGCCTTCCGGCACCACAACTCGGTGCAGGGTCGACACCCAGCGGTCGTTCGTCCAGCGAGCCATGAGATCGGCCACGTTCACGACGAACGCGTCGGGGATGAGCGGCACGTCGAACCATTGGCCGTCGATCGAGATCTGCAAGCCCGGGATCTGCTCCACCGAGATGATCGTGAAGATCCCATAGTCGGTGTGCGCTCCTCGCCGGAGCTGACCCGGGCGACGCTCGGCCGCTACTGGGGGATACCAGTTCGAAAGCAGCAACGACGTGTGGTCGGCGATCTTGTCGTCGAACCAGTCGCTCGGCAGAGACAGTGCCATCGCGAACAGCCCGAGCATCGATCGGGACAGCCCCTCGAGCGCGTCGTAGTACGCCTGGAATGCACGTCGGAGATCCTCTGGGCGATCAGGCCACATATTCTCGAGGAAGATCGGCTCGTAGCCCTCGACGGTGGCTCGGGTGCGGGTGACCGGGTCGTCGAATCCGCTGATGTTGAATGACTCGCACAGATCCGGGGGAGTCTCCTCGCCGAGGGTGGCCGCCAGCGCCGTCGTATCGAGCCCGAGGTAACCGCGAAAATCGTAAGGCCCGGGCGGAGCGACCAGATCCTTTTCGGCACGCTCGAGCCTGAAGAAGCCACGCGCAGCCGCGACAACCTCGTCGACGAGTTCGGCGTTCACGCCGTGCCCGGTGATCGCGAAGAACCCGATCGACGAACACGCCTCATCGATCTCGGCCGCTGCACGCGCCTGCGCGTCCACGTCGCCGGATAACGCCATGGTCAGATCGACGACCGGTACGGGTGCGGTCTCGTGAGTCATTCGGGCTCCATCCTCTTCTCCTCACCTTGGCTCATCGCAGTTGTGCCAGAACCTCGGCGCTTCCCTCGATCGTTTCGCGCAGACCCTCGTACATCGAGTCGCGCCGCACCGCTGCCAGGTTGCAACTCACACCGGTGAATCCCATATCGAACAGCGCGCGGAGCTGCTGTACACACTGTGACGGTGTACCCACGATGGCGAACTGGCGAGCCAGATCGGCGTCGATGAGGTCGAGCATTTCGGGTGGGTCGAACCGATCGAGATCGAAGTACCAGCCGGTCGCGGACCGGAGTGTGGAAACGATCGCCGCCCGACGCTCGTCATCCACCGGCGGACCGTGCTGACCAAGGATTTCCAGATAGTGGGCAGCGAATCGTTTGACGCTGTCGATCGCCAGGTCCTCATCTTCGGACACGCACAACGTCACGCGCGGCAGCACCTCGACCTCGGAGACGTCGCGCCCCACGCGGGCAGCGCCCTCCGCAAGCCAACCTCGATAGCGCCCGACGATCTCGGGCGTGAGATGCCGAGCGCCGACGAGCGCGATGTCGGCAAGCTCGCCGGCGAGGCGCATGACACCCGGGCTTCTGGTGCCAATCGCTATGGGCACCCGTCGCTCCGGTGGGCGCAACAACCGGGCGCCATCGAGTGTCACCACACTCCCGTCGCTCACGACACTCTCGCCCGCCAACAGCGCTCGAAGCGCCCCGATCGTCTCGCGCAGTGTTTGAATCGGATGTGGGTAGTCGATACCCAGCTCCTCCAGACCGGCGCCCACCCCCAGCCCGCAGAACGCACGGCCGTCCGACAGCTCGTCGAGCGTGGCCAGCGCGCCCGCATGTACGCCGACATGGCGCGTATACGGATTCGTGACCATCGACCCGATCTGGATTCGCTCGGTTCTCGCTGCGATCAACGCCTGAAGCTGATATGTGTCAGGCCACATCGCCACACACGAGATGCCGAGCCGGTCGAATCCCGCCTCCTCGACCAGACCGCCGAGCTCGACAGCTTCCGCGGGCGCCATACCCGGGGTGATCTCGGCTTCGAACGTCACAGAATCGGGAACTTCGCCTTGTCGGGCAGACCGGATCGAACCGTGATGGCCTCGCCCGCCTGCTGAGCGTCCGCCCACATCGCGTCCTCGTCGACCGT
>JBPCTR010000243.1:0-10714 GCA_051011575.1 Acidimicrobiales bacterium
CCACGGTCGACACGTCCACGAGTACGACGTCGACCACGCTCCCACCCGTCACCGGAGCGAGCTGAGGTGATTGGCGAGGTCCCCCTCGTCGATGGCCGATTCCGGGCGCTCGGGTCGGACTGTCGGATCGCGATCGATCTCGACGAGAACACGCTTCACCAGAGCATTCACCGCATTGAGGATTTGGAAGCCCGATGGAGCCGATTTCGGGAGGACTCGGAGGTCGCCCACCTCAACCGGTCTGCGGGCGAGTGGGTCGACCTGTCGTCGATCACGATCGACCTTCTTGATCGAGCGCAGCGCGCGGCCACCGCAACCGGTGGGCGTTTCGACGCCTTGATGCTCAGAGACCTCGAGGCGATCGGCTACGACCGGTCGTTCGAGCTTCTGGCGGACTCCGCCAGCGCGCCGGCAGCGCCAACTCGCGCGCCGAACGCCTCCTCGATCGAGATCGAGGGCGGCATGGCGAGGATCCCAGCCGGGTCGGCATTCGATCCGGGTGGCCTCGGCAAGGGCGTGGCGGCCGATCTCGTTCTGGACGACCTGCTCGACGCCGGAGCGCGTTGGGCGATCGTGTCACTCGGTGGCGACATCAGATTCGGTGGCGAAATACTTGCCGAACTCGGAAGCGGCCTCGTGATTGAGAACCCGCTCTCGATGGGCACGGAATGGGGCCGATCGACCGTCGACAGCGGTGCCATCGCCACGAGCAGCACGCGCGGACGCTCGTGGGTGGCTGGGGACACGACTCGCCACCACCTGCTCGATCCCCGAACCCGCCTACCCTCCGATGGCCCGCGCATCGCCGCGACCGCTCATGCCCAAGAGGCGTGGTGGGCCGACGTCATCGCCAAATGCGTCGTGATCGATCCGATGGTCGACACCGACGACCTCGACGACTGGTCGGCAAGTGCACTCACCTTCCACACCGACGGCTCGACCGAGCTCCTCGGGTCGACCGACTCGCCGCTTCATCGGGCGGCGTCGACATGATCGCTCAGGTAGAGGTCGTCGATCAGATCTGGTGGTACATGAGTCGCGCATCCGGCGTTGTCGCGTGGTCGCTACTGTCGCTCTCGGTTCTCGCAGGTGTGATGCAGTCGACGCGGTTGTCGCGCAACCTGCCGGCGGGGTGGACCCTCGATCTGCATCGATTTCTCTCGATGCTTTCGATCCTGTTCCTCGCCATCCATCTCGCCGCTCTCGTGCCCGACAACTTCGTGCACTTCGGCTGGTTGGAGTTGTTTGTGCCCTACGGATCCGAGTGGCGACCCGGAGCGGTGGCGCTCGGTGTCGTGGCGTTCTGGTTGCTCGTCTGTGTCGAAGCGACATCTCTGATCCGCAGCCACCTCCCGGTACGGCTGTGGCGGACGGTTCACCTACTCAGCTTCGTCGTATGGGTGCTCGCCACGGCGCATCTGTTGACCGCTGGAACCGACGTGCGGGAGCCATGGTTCCGCATCGCGCAGGCGCTGTTCGGCGCGCTCGTGATCGCTGTGGTCGGAGCGCGAATCGTGGGTCTGCGCCGGCGGGCGCGGCTACGGGCGTTGGCGATCGAGGAATCGGTACACGTCGACGAGGTCGACACCAGGGAAGGGCGTGAACTCTCGACTCGACGGGGGTAGTGCGGTGAGCACGTGGCTGCGTTGGGCAGCCGACGGCCACGCGACGTCCTCCCATCTCTGCACGAGTTCGGGGTCCGGCGCGGTCGACGCCGACCGAGCATCGGTCTTTCGGATGGTGTCTCCGCCCCGGAAGTGCGGCGCCAATTTCGTCGTCGTTCCAACGCTCACGGCGTAGGGGTTCTTGGACGCGTCCTCGATGTACGTCGCGCACCACCAGTCCCCGCCGTCGGTCACCGTGTGCTGGTAATGCATCATGAAGCTCTGACTGGCCTGCCATGCCTGGCGAACGCCCCAGTGCCTCGACACCCGCATGCCCTCGACCGTGCCGTCTTCGTCGGCCGGGTAGTCGATTCCGTCATTCTCGTACGCCTTCGAAACCACACCGTCGGGGTTGCAGCGCAGGAAATGGACAGGGATGTCCAGGTGCTCGGTTGCCAGATTTGTGAAGCGGTGTGCCGCCATCTCATAGGAGACGTAGAACGCTTCCTTCAGGTCCTCGATCGAGAGGTCGTTGTTCTCGAAGCTTCGGCGCAGCAGGTCGACGGCCGCCTGTTCGGGAATGAGCGCGGCAGCGGCGAAGTAGTTCGACTCGACCCGTTGACGGAGGTAGTCGGCGAAGTTACGAGTGGGCTGGTGTTCGAGGGCGTAGTGACCGAGGGTCTGGAGCACGACCGAGCGAGCCGCTCGCAACTCGACCTCCTCCCGCAGCGGGATGTAGATGATGCGGTTCTTCTGATCGGTCACGGAACGGGCAGAACTGGGCATTCCGTGCGCCCGTTTGACCTGGAACCCGAAGTGGGCGCCCAGGTCGGTGATGTGGCGTTCCGAGAGCGGCCCCGACCCGGGGTACTCGATTGCCGCGAGAGCGTCGTTCACGGTGCCCTCGATGCGGCCGAAGTAGTTGTTCGTCTCGCGCATCTCCCGCCGAAGCTCGGCATTGGCCAACCGCGCTTTGTCCTCGGCCCGAAGCTTTCGCGTGGTCTCGCCGCCGGATGGACGCGTGGACCAGAGCGTGACGAGGTGGTCGAGCACGTCGTCGCTCATCTTCGCCGTCGGCTTCAGCTTCGGCAGACCCAACCTCTCGTACCCCGGCTCCTCCTGCGCCGCGGTGAACGCGAGCTCGAGTTCGGCTCTTCGGTTTGGCGGCGTGGGGTCGACGAGCTCAGCGACGCCGACGGACAAGGCGTCGGCGAGCGAATTGAGCAGCCCGATCTTCGGTTCGACCCGGCCGTTCTCGAGCTGGCTGAGATACGGCACGGGTTTGTCGACCTGATCGCCGATGTCGGCGAGGGTGAGCCCACTAAGCCGTCGGTAGTGCCGGATGCGGTGTCCGAGCACAGCGAGGTCCATCTCGTCCGGCATATTGCCTCCCGTCAAATGGAAAGAACACCCATTTTTACTCAACAGGGGGAGATTTGGCGAGTTTTTCTCCACGATCCCTCGCAATGTTGCCGAAGAATTCCAAAATTGGAGATGTAGGTACTCCACGGGGTCGCGGCGGCTTCAGAAGGTGTGGCGATGAGCATGGCAGTGACGAACATGGCAACTCTCGAGGCCGAGATCGCAACAGGCGTCGACGTCGTGGCAGACGCCCAGGACCAGGCTCTGGCCGATCGTGTGCTCACACCAGCGACCCTGCGTTTGATCGGCTCATTACACCGACGACTCTGGGACCGGCGTTCGACGATTCTCCGCGATCGGGCCATCGGCCAGCGGACGGGTGGGCCCTCGGTCGCGGAATCATGGGTCGTCGACCCGTTCGATCCACCCGCCGAGCTCCACCGCGGCGCGGATCTCCGGGGCGGTGAAGGGTCGAGCTGGGACACTCGTTTGCACGCATTGGCGCAGACATTCGAGGCGAGCGCCGACGCCGGCGTTGCCCTCGTCCGTGTTCGAGGGTGGGAACAGACGGAATCAGCGATTCTTGTCGACGGTCGTGCCGTGCCCGGTGCCATCGTCGACCTCGTTCTGCTTCTCAGCCAGAACGCGGAAACACTCCGAGGGACCGGGATCTTCACTCCCGGAGAGACTCGATTCTGGGTGTGTGCCCCCAACATTCCTGATCGTGCGGAAGCTCGATTGTGGAACGATCTGCTCAACCTCGTGCAGGATCGCCTCGGCATCGATCGCGGCACGATGCGCCTCGTTGTCTCCACCGGGAGTCCGGCTTCGTTCGCCGAACTCGACGATGTTCTTTTCGAGGTCCGAGCGCACGCCGCCGGACTATGCATGGCCGACGAGAGCGGCGTCGATGACATCTCGGTGAAGGAACTCGCCGCCCGCCGCGGTGTCGTGGTTGCTTGAACCAGTTCAGCTACGGCTGAATTCACCACCGCACACATCGATCAGTGCCGTGCGCTGAGCGCGCCAACCCGGTACAACTGAGTCATGGGGTTGATGAGCGTCGACCGAGGAACCGACGAGCGCTCGGACTCTCTGCGCACCCGCCGCGACATCGCCCGGACGTATCTGCGGCATCCTTCACCGCAGGTCATGCTCGTGGCCGTCTTTGTGGCGATCGTGGTTCGGTCGCTTGTGGGCGGCTGGGGTCGCGGTGACGTGATCGTCGCCGCGGTCACGCTTCCGCTCATCGGCGTGATCGAGTGGGTTCTGCACCTGCGGCTCTTGCACGCGCCCGAGGATTCACGTCGAATGACGCGATTCGGAACGGGTAGCGGACACCGTGAACACCATCTTGATCCGCTGAACGTCGGTTGGATTCTCCTGGCGGGGCAGGACGCGGCGATCTTCGCCCTGTTGATCGCGGGGTGGACCGCGGTGTGGTCGCTACCGATCCTGGCGCTCGCGGGTGGCGCCCTGCTGGGGCCATATCTCACGGCTCTCGCGCTGGCCTACCTCTCCCTCGCACACTACGAGTGGGTCCATTTGATGGTGCACACCCGATACCGCCCGAAGACTCGTTTCTACCGACGTCTCGCCGCCAACCATCGGCTGCATCACTACCGGAACGAGAACTACTGGCTGGGAGTCACGAGCAACCTGGGGGATCGGATTCTCCGCACATATCCGGCTGACAAATCAGACGTACCGTTGTCGGACACCGCCCGGACCCTCGGCTGAGGCCGCGCCGCTAGCCTGACCGCGTGCACTCCGAGGCAGCGACCGAACCCACTTCCACCGACTTCGTACGCGAGAAGATTCGCGCCGACAACGCCTCGGACAAGTTCGGTGGCCGGGTGCAGACTCGATTCCCACCCGAACCCAACGGGTACCTGCACATCGGTCACGCGAAGTCGATATACCTGAACTTCGGGATCGCCGACGATTTCGACGGCGTGTGCCGGCTTCGCTTCGACGACACGAACCCCGAGACCGAAGACCAGGACTTCGTCGACGGCATCATCGCGGACGTGCGCTGGCTGGGATTCGAGCCCGGCGAGGCGGTGTACGCCTCGGACTACTTCGAGCAGCTCTATGCCTGGGCCGAGTCCCTCATCGAGCGGGGACTCGCCTACGTGGACGATCAGGATGCCGAGGCGATTTCGACCCACCGGGGTGGCTTCACGACTCCGGGCACGAACAGCCCGTGGCGCGACCGAACCGCGGAAGACAACCTGGACCTCTTCCGTCGGATGCGTGCGGGCGAATTCGCCGACGGCGAACGGGTCCTGCGCGCCAAGATCGACATGAACCACGAGAACATGCAGATGCGTGATCCCGTGCTGTACCGCATCCGACGTGCCCACCACGTCCGCACAGGGGACGAGTGGTGTATCTACCCGACGTACGACTGGGCTCATGGTCAGTCGGACGCGATCGAAGGTGTTACGCACTCCCTCTGCACCCTGGAGTTCGACAGCCACCGACCTCTGTACAACTGGGCACTCGAGAACCTCGATCTCCCTGGTGACCAGCCCGAGCAGACCGAGTTCGCCCGCCTCAACCTGACCTACACGGTGACCTCGAAGCGGAAGCTCCGGCAGCTCGTCGACGACGGAGTCGTCGGTGGCTGGGATGATGCCCTGATGCCAACGTTGCGCGGCGTGCGCCGGCGCGGGTACCCGCCAGCAGCGATTCGGGCGTTCATGGATCACATCGGCGTGGCCAAGACCAACAGCACGCACGACATCGAGCTGCTCGAGTCGTTCATCCGCACCGAGTTGAACCGAACGGCCCTCCGACGGATGGCGGTGTTGAGGCCGCTCAAGCTCGTTATCACGAACTGGCCGGAAGGTCAGGACGACATACGAGAGGCGATCAACAATCCTGAGGACGACATGGCCGGCAGGCGCGAGGTTCCGTTCTCGGGTGAGCTCTGGATCGAGCAGGACGACTTCTCGCTGGATCCCCCTCCGAAGTATTTTCGTCTTGCGATCGGTCGGGAGGTGCGGCTCCGCGCTGGCTACTTCGTGACCGCCACCGACGCCATCACCGACGACGACGGCAACGTCGTGGAAGTGCGTTGCACATACGACCCCGAGACCGCCGGCGGGCAGGCCCCCGACGGCCGAAAGGTGAAAGCCACGATTCACTGGGTGTCGGCACCGCATGCAATCGATGCAACCGTCAACCTCTATGAACGCCTCTTCACCGAGTCGCATCCGGGCGCCGACGGCTCGGATCCGATATCGAGTCTGAACGCCGAGGCGCGCGAGGTGATCACCGACGCCAAGCTCGAACCAGCCCTGGCCGATGTCGAGCGCGGCGAGATTGTGCAGTTCGAGCGACTCGGCTACTTCGCAGCCGATCTCGACGACGCCATGGTCTTCCACCGTACGGTCGGGCTGCGCGACGAGTGGGCCAACATTCAAAAACGGCGCCAGTAGTTAGCCAAACGCTGTATCTCGTTCGACTCTGTCGGTCGAGATCCGTGCCCGGGTCTGGGCCAGAAGACCCTTCCTGAGCGATCGCTCAAAAAAGTCTTGACCTCGGTCAGCTTCATCCGCCATAGTGGGTTATCCAAGGAATTGAGCAAACGCTCAATCCAAGTGCTCAAATGCTGAGGAGAAACTCATGAACTACCTGATCTGGACCTACGTCCTCTACGCCACCGCTGCCATCGGTCTCACCGCTGTGTTGGCCCGCACGCTCCACTCGAACGGGGCGGTGTTTCTCTCCCAGATCTTCAGTGAAAACGAGGGGATGGCGCGAGCGGTCAACCAACTCCTCGTCGTGGGGTTCTACATGCTCAACCTCGGCTACGCGTTTCTCATCTTCCAGATGAACAGCGCGTCGACCGGCCTGCAGGCGACCGAGGAGCTCGTCACGAAACTCGGTCTGCTGCTGGTCAGCCTGGGAGTGATCCACTTCGTGAACATGGCCGTCTTCTGGAGGATCAAGCGAAGCGGCGAACAGCGTCACGCCGTGCCGGCAACTCCGAGCACCTTCGTTCCGCCGCCCCCGAAGCCCTCGATGGCCTGAACGACATGAGCTCCTCCACCCACGCCGATATCGCTTGGCCTCCAACTCGCCTGACCGTTGTCTACGACGACACGTGCGAGTTGTGCCGACGGTGTCGGCAGTGGTTGGCCACGCAGCCAACACTGGTCGATCTCGGCTTTCTGGCGAGCAGCGATCCCTCGGCTCGGCTCCGCTACGGTCACCTGCCCTGGTACAAGGTCGAGCTGATGGTGGTGGCCGACAGCGGCCACGCCTGGATCGGTCCAGAGGCGTTCCTCATGTGTCTGTGGGCGACTCGACGTTGGCGAGCGACATCGTTTCGACTAAATGGGACCGCCTTCGCTCCAGTCGCTGAACGGTTCTTCCACGCACTCTCATCGAACCGGTCGGTAGTGTCGGGAATGCTCGATCCGCATCGTTGCAACGACGACACGTGTGGGCGGGTGCCGGCATGACGGCGACGAGAACGGGAACGATGGCCAAGGCAAAAGGACGAGGTTCGGCAACCGGGGATGAGACGAAGGCTCGCATCCTCGAAGCCACACTCAGCACGCTGAAGGCGGAAGGAATCGTGGGCACGAGTGCCCGCGCCATCGCCCGCACCGGTGACTTCAACCAGGCGCTGATCTTCTACCACTTCGGGTCGGTGAATGACGCGGTCATCGAGGCGGTGGCCCGAATGGGCGTGCGCCGGATGGAGCGGCATCGAACGCAGCTCGAGAAGGCCGAGACGCTCACCGAGCTCATCGGCATTGCTCGATCGCTCCATGCCGACGACTCCGAGAACGACAACATGACCGTGCTTACTCAGGCCTTTGCCGGGGCGGCAGGAGATGACGACCTCGGTCCGCGGCTCTACGCGCACCTCGAACCTTGGAGCGACCTCGTCGCCGAGACGATCGCACGGGTCACGGCCGCCTCACCCATGTCGGACATCGTTCCCCACGATCAGATCGCGAGGATCATCAGTGCGTTGTTCCTCGGGATCGAACTGCTCGACGATCTCGATCCCGATCGCGCGGGTGCCGATGCGCTGTTCGACACCCTCGAGAGCCTGTCGGGCCTGCTCGAGATGCTTTTGAACTCACCGCTTCTGTCGGCCCTCAGCGAGCAGCCCTCGAAGTAGCTGTTACCAGAACTCCGGTTCCTCTTCCTCGCGCCGGCGGTGTGCAACCACCACGAGGATGATGCCGAACAGCACGAGCGCGGCGGCGAGACCGAGGAGGCCCAACGTCGACCGACCCGTGAGGGCGAGTGGCCCCCCGGGGTTCGATGGTGCGACAGGAGGATCGAGCGGCAGAGAGCCGTTGGTGATCGACCCGGCTGAGATCGAGAACATCAGCGACGGCTCGCCGGTGAGGCCAGTGGGCAGTGAGGCCGTGTCGATCGTGATCGTGAACGTGCCGGACGGCAGACCGGTGAACTCCCACGTACCGGTACTGTCGCTGGTGGTCGTCCACGAAACATCGTCGGTGTTTCCGGGCACGCCGTCGGGGCCAGACCAGGTCGCGGTGACCGTTACGCCACTAACACCTTCTTCGTCGGGATCGGGGATGTCGTCGCCGTCGTCGTCCTGGAAGACGAGGTTTCCGAGGGCCGCCGTGCCGGCGACACCAGCATCGAGGTCGGTGCGGTCTTCACCCGAGAGCAGCGTCGCACCCATGATGCCGTCGGCCACCGAGTCGTCATCGAAGGTGACGTCGACTAGGCCGTGTGGCGCTGAAGATGCGAAGACCTCGACCTCGATCGAATAGTCGCCGGCCGGAAGATCGGTAACCGACCAGTCGCCATTGGCGTCGGTGGTGGTCGAGAAGTTGGTGTCGTCGGCCGTCGTGAACAGGCCGTCCGGACCTGCGCCGGTGACGAGAATTCGGAATCCGGCCACGCCGGGTTCGCCGCTGTCCCGGGTGCCGTCGGCGTCGAGATCATGAACAACGGTGCCGGCGAGCGAGCCGGTGTCGCTCGTGTAGCCGACATCGGCAGCAACCGACATCGAACCACCGACGACAACGATGGTCTGCGACGCGTTGGCCGTGGTCAGCCGGGGCGACGCCGGCAGATCAGGGTCGGTGCTGTCGATTGAAACGGTGTACGAGCCATCGAACAGATCGTCGAACGAATAGCCGCCGCCCGCGTCGGTGGCGGTCGTGGCGATGACAGCGCCGCCCGCATCGAGCAGGGTGACCGTGACGTTCTCCAGGCCGGGTTCCCCGCTCTCCTGAGAACCGCCGTCGTCGTCCAGATCGTGGAATACAACGCCGGTGATGCCGGTTCCGGCGACCGCGGCCACCTGCACATCGGCGTCGTCGGAGTCGGTGAAGATCGATCCGGAGGGATGGCTGGCCGTGATCTCCGCCACATTCGTGAAGTTCGTGCCGACCGGATCGAAGGTACAGGTCCAGGTGACCGAACCGCCGGCGGGAAGTGTGCCGATCGTGTTGTCACAATCGGGTGAAAGCGCGTCGGTCACGTCGACGGCCGTGAGATCGACAGCACCGGGGTTGTCGACCGTGATCGAAAAGGTTGCGGTACCCCCGAACGCTACGTTCTGCGTCGCGGGATCCTTCGTGATGACGGGACCGTCGGGCTGGTGATACCCGAAGTCAACACCCGTGACCGCACTGCCGGAGGTCGTGGTCACCGCCTGGGTGTTGCTCGCCGTGCTCAGAACATAACCGGAGGGCAACGACGTCTCGTCGACCGCTACCGAGTGGATGCCCGGCACGACGGAATCGAAGCTGTACGTGCCGTCGGCGGCTGTGGTCGTGGTGTTGATCACCGATCCCCCGCTGTCGCGGAGCTCGATCGTGATGCTGCCGAGGCCGGGCTCGGTGTCGTTGGTTCCGTTGAAATCAAGGTCGTCGAATACCGTTCCGGCGATCGTTGAAAGAAGGAAGATGCCGGCGTCGATCGTGACCGGCGCGTCGCCACTGGCGAGTGTGATGAACACTGCACCGGTTGGATCGACGTCCGAGTCGAGTGAATCGAACACACCCTGATCAGCGGGGCTCGCAGCGGCGCCCGCAGGAACGTCCACGTCGATCACGTAGTCGCCCGGTGTCAGACCGCTGAAGTTGTAGTTGCCCCCGCCTGTGGTTGTGGTGGTGGCGATGGTTGTGGTGCCGGTGGCGTCGAGGAGGTTGACGGTGATGCCGTCGAGTCCGGGTTCGCCGGCGCCCTGGATGCCGTCGCCGTCGAGGTCGTTCCAGACGAAGTCACCGACGGAGGCGGGAGTTGTGAATCCGCCATCGACCGTAAGGTCCACATCGCCGGAACCGAGTGTGAGCGGGCGACGTCCGACGGCGTCGATGTCGGAGTCGGTCGAGTCGTCGCTCCCTGCGTCGGCCGTCGTCGCGACCGTACCGGGCGGAGCGATCATCTCGATGATGTAGTCGCCGGGGGTGAGGCCGGTGAAGTTGTAGTTGCCGCCGCCTGTGGTTGTGGTGGTGGCGATGGTTGTGGTGCCGGTGGCGTCGAGGAGGTTGACGGTGATGCCGTTGAGCCCGGGTTCTCCAGCGTCCTGGATGCCGTCGCCATCGAGGTCATCCCAGATGAAGTCTCCGACGTTCGCTGGGGTGTGCAGACCAGCATCGACGGTGTTGTCGGTTTCACCCGAGGTGAGGCTGGTCGCGGCCCGGCCCGCACCGTCGATGTCCGAGTCGATCGTGTCGTCGCCACCCAGATCTGCAGTCGAGATGGTCATGCCGGCGGGTGCGACGACCTCAATG
>JBPCTR010000244.1:0-2965 GCA_051011575.1 Acidimicrobiales bacterium
AGGACATCCTGCGGGCCGGCAACCATCGTGAACACGATGTCGCAGCCACCGAGATCGAGCGGCGTGTCGACAACCTTTGCGCCGAGCTCCACGAGGGGCTCGGCCTTCGACTTGGTGCGGTTGTAGACGCTCAGGTCGACGCCACCCTCGAGGAGCCGAGTCGCGATGGCGTAGCCCATGCGGCCGACACCGATCCACCCAACCTTGTGGGGATAGTTCGTTTCAGTCATCTGGTCCTCCTGGATCAGCATTCGGTTCTGTGTTCTACGAGCGTTGGCGCTTCCGCATCAATCCATCGACTTACGGATCGTCTCGACGATTCGATCGACCGATGGGATCGCCAGATCCTCGAGTGAAGCCGCCGACGGCACGGGAATGTGAGGGGTCGTGATCCGGATGGGCGGACCGTCCAGATTCCAAAAACCGTCCTCGACCGCGATCGAGACGATCTCGGCACCCCATCCACATAGACGCGGGTTCTCTTCCACCGTGAACAGGCGGCTCGTCTTGTCGATCGAGCCGAGGATTGTCCGGGTGTCGAGTGGTACCAGCGATCGGACATCGACGACCTCGGCGGAGATCCCCTCGGCTTCGAGAACTGTGGCTGCCTCGAGCGCCCGGTCGACCATCAGGGCCAGGGCCACAATCGTGCAATCGGAGCCCTCTCGCACGATCTTCGCGGTGCCGAGTTCGTCGACGATCTCACCGTCAGGCACGAGCGCCTTCTTCGCCAGAAGGGTCTTGTGCTCGAAGAAGATAACCGGGTCGGGGTCACGAACGGCAGCCGCCATCAGCCCGATCACGTCGGCCGGGGTCGAGGGAGCCACGACCTTGAGACCGGGAATCATCATGCACCAGTTCTCGACACTCTGACTGTGCTGCGCACCGAAACGACTTCCGGCACCGTTGTGGGTACGTACAACGAGTGGGGCCTGGAGTTGGCCGCCCGTCATGTAACGGCCCTTGGCGATCTCGTTGGCCAGGATGTCGAAACAGACCGCAAAAAAGTCGCTGAACATGATCTCGGCGATCACGGGCACGCCTGTCATCGCAGCGCCAGCGGCCGCACCGACGATGGCCTGTTCGGAAATCGGGGTGTCCCGGATCCGTTGTGGTCCGAACTCGTCGAGCAAGCCGACGGTGGTCTTGAAGACTCCTCCGGCGCCAGCGATGTCTTCGCCGAGCATCACGAGGGCGGGATCGCGGCGCATCTCCTGCGCGATCCCGCGGGCGACGGCGTTCCGGTACGTCAGTTCCTCCACGCCGAGCCTCCATCGGCCCACACATCGGTGAGCAGGTCGGGCTCGGCGGGAATGGCACCCGCCTTCGCGAATTCGGTCGCCTCGTCGACGCGCGCCGAGACGTCCTGTTGGATCGTGAGCAAATCGCCCTCGGGGACTCCCAGGCGGAGTAGACGCTGGTGATACATCGGGATCGGATCGCGTAGCAGCCAGGCGTCGACCTCTTCGTCGGGCCGGTACTTGCCCGGGTCGGCCCGGCTGTGGCCACCATGCCGGTACGTCTTGGCCTCGATGATGCTCGGTCCTCCGCCGGCCCGTGCTTTCTCGATCGCGGTGGACGAGGCGACGTAGACGTCGTCGGCGTCATTGCCGTCGACGATGATCGAGTCGAGCCCGTACGCGCTCGCCCGGTCGGCGGCCGGATGCTCCACGGCCGTGATCAGATCGATCGGCGTGTACTCCATCCAGAGATTGTTCTCGCAGACGAAAATGGTGGGCAGGTCCCAGATCGCGGCGAAGTTGACCGCCTCGTGGAATGCACCGATGTTTGTGGCGCCATCGCCGAAGAACGCGACCGTGACCTGCTCGGTCCCGCGCATCTGTGCCGACCATGCCGTGCCGTTGGCTATGCAGAGATGCGCGCCGATGATCGCGTACGAACCCATCATGTTGTTGTCGACCGAGGCGAGGTGCATCGACCCGCCCTTGCCCTTCAGGATCCCGTTCTCGCGGCCCAGTAGTTCGGCAAGGACGGGCCCGAGAGGCGCACCTCTCGCGAGCGTGTGCGCATGACCCCGATACGTCGCGAAGGTGTAGTCGTCGGGACGCATCGCCCGAGCCACACCCGCGCCAATGGCCTCCATGCCGAGTGAGAGATGGCTGGTTCCCTTGACGAGATTCTGAAGGAACAGGTCGTAGGCCCGCTTCTCCATCTGGCGAATGACCTCTTGCGTTTCGTAGATCTCCAGCCGCTTGTCGATGGGAATCGGGAGGTCGTCGTTGCTCTCGTCGACAGCATCGGGGAGGCGCGGCGGACGGAGGGCGTAGTCGTACAGCCCGGCGTCGGGCTCAGTACTCATTGGCGACCATCAACTCCTCACAGGGGAACAGGGTGATGACTCGGGCGCCGTCCTCGGTGACGACGATCTCTTCCTCGATGCGGGCCGCGGAACGACCGTCGGAGGCAGGAGCGTACGTCTCGAGCGCAAAGACCTGGCCGGTTTTGATCTCGATCGGATCGGTCATCGAGTTGAGGCGCGACACGACCGGTCGTTCGTGAAGACCCATTCCGAGGCCGTGTCCGAACTGCAGACCGAACGCGTCCATTTCGTCGTCGAAGCCGAACTCGTGTGCCTCTGGGAACGTGGCCGCGATGTCGGCGGTCGAGTTTCCGGGAACCACAGCCTGGATGGCCGCGTCCATCCCCTCCCGCGATTGTTTGAACGCGTCTCGCTGTGGCTGCGACGCCCGTCCCACGCCGAAGGTGCGGTAATAGCAGGTCCGGTATCCGTTGAAGGCGTGGATGATGTCGAAATACGCCTGATCCCCCGGCCGGATCATGCGGTCGGAGAAGACGTGGGGATGGGGGGAACAGCGTTCCCCGGCGATCGAGTTGATCGCTTCCACGAACTCCGAGCCCATTTCGAACAACCGGGCATGGGCGAGGCCGACGATGTCGCTCTCCCGGATACCGGGCTTGAGGGCTTCGAAGATGTCCTGATATA
>JBPCTR010000245.1:0-12072 GCA_051011575.1 Acidimicrobiales bacterium
GGCCTCCAGTGCCGACCGTTGGGTGAAGTAGACGACGTACACCGGAGCCCGGCCGGTCTCGAGCAGGGTCTCGACCGATTCGTGGATCGGTGTGTTTCGATAGTCGAAATCGAGCGGTACCGGTCGCTCGGCGCTCCGAACGGTCACCACTGGCCGGCCGGTCCGCGCCTCGAGATCGTGCTCGAACCGCTCGGTCGGGCCGAGCGTGGCCGACATGAGCAGGAACTGTGTGTTCGTGAGTTCGAGCAGCGGAACCTGCCATGCCCAGCCGCGCTGCGGGTCGGCGTAATAGTGGAATTCGTCGATCACGGCGAGCCCGACGTCGGCGTTCGAGCCTCGACGTAGTGCGAGATTCGCGAGGATCTCCTGGGTGCAGCACACAATGGCTGCGCTCGGGTTCACCGACGCATCGCCAGTGATCATGCCCACGTTGTCGGCCCCGAGTTCGCGGCTCAGCTCGAAGAACTTCTCGCTCACGAGCGCCTTGATCGGCGCCGTGTAAAAGCTTCGCCGTCCCGCGGCGAGGGCGCCGAAGTGGCCGGCTCGACCGACGAGCGATTTCCCCGATCCGGTGGGAGTTGCCAGGATCACGTGATTTTCGTCGAAGAGCTCGAGTACGGCTTCTTCCTGCGCGGGATAGAGATCGAGTCCGGTTGTGGCCGCGTGATCGATGAATGCCTCGACGAGCGCGTCCGGCTCGGCGCTACCGGGTGGGAGGTGCTCGATGAGCGGAATGATCGAACCCGTCGCTAGCGGGTGACGCCGAAGCGCTCCAGCGCCGCTTGGGTGCGGTCGAGAAGATATTGGGGAACGCCGAACGCGTTGTCGGCCGCCGCACCGCCGCCGCCCTCTCCCGCATCGCCCTCGGCTCCGCTGTCGCCCGCGGCAGCAGCGGCCTCGGCGGCTTGTTTTGCATCGAAGTACTGGTCCCAGGCCCGGGCGATCACGATGTTGTCGTGGTCGACGTGTCCGAGAAGCTCACCGTTCTCGAAGCGAACCCAGTACCGCTTCCAGGTGATGCCATTCGACATCGCCACCTTGCCATTTGTGCCAGATGGGACACCGGGGAGGTCGGTGGTTGCACGAACTTTGGCACCCGATCGGATGGGTGCGGTTAGATCGACCGTCTTAGCCATGGGCACAGAGGTTATCCGCCGGTGATAGTTGTGCGAGACTTCGGTAAGAGGGATGTGGCAGCTGGAATTCCTGGGCACGAGCCGAGGGTTTGGCTGCACATGACGAGACGTCCGCTCTACTTCGTTGCCGCCTTCGCCGTCGTGTTGGCGGCGTGCTCCAACGACGACCCTTCCGAAGTTGCCGCGGACGACGCGTCCCTCACGACCTCGGCGGTCGACGCCGACCAGCCGGACGAACCCACGACCACGCTGTTCACCGGTCCCACCACCACCTTCGTCCCTCCGCTCTCCGGACCGTTCGACACCGAAGGGGGCGCCACGTTCACCGAGTCGCCTGACCTGATCATCGATCCCGAGGCCGTCGATGTGCTACCCGGAACTCTCGAAAACCTCGCGTGGCCCACCGACTGGTCCCGACGCACGGTCGAGAACTGGAACGAATTCCTCGCCGGTCTTCGCGGAAGTGATCCACGCGACGGCATTCCACCCATCGACCAGCCGATCTTCGAATCCGTGGCGTTGGCGAGTGAGTGGCTCGGACCGCGCGAACCGGGAGCGCTCGTCCAGGTCGACGATGACGTGCGGTTCTATCCGCTCTCGATCCTCACTCGCCACGAAATCGTGAATGATGCGTTCGGGGAGGTACCGGTTGCCGTGACGTTCTGCCCTCTTTGCAACACCGCGCTCACGTTCGATCGCCGAATCGACGGCCAAGTCCTCAGGTTCGGAGTGTCGGGACTTCTGCGCAACAGCGATCTCGTGATGTGGGACGACCAGACGACCTCGCTGTGGCAGCAGATCACAGGTGAGGGCGTCGTCGGGACATACGCAGGCGCACAGCTCGACATCATCCCCACGTCGATCGTCTCGTTCCAGCAGTTCCAGCAGGACTTTCCCGAGGGAAGGTCGCTCTCAGGCGACAGCGGATTCGGGCGACGCGCGTACGGTGCCAACCCGTACACGGGCTACTCATCGTCGCTCAGCCCCTTCCTGTTCAACGGAGAGATCGACGATCGCCTCGAGGCACTCTCTCGGGTCGTGGGGATAAGCATCGACGACACCGCTCGGGCCTATCCGTTCGATGCGGTCCGTGACGCCCAGGTGGTCAACGACACGATCGGCGAAGACCCGGTCGTGGTGTGGTGGGGCGGCGACACGGCAGACGCCCTCGATGGGCAGGTGATCGGTATCAGCGCTGCGATCGGTTCCGCGCTCGCGCTCAATCCGATCGTCGACGGCGAAGTACTGACGTTCACCGCCGGCGTCGACGAAGGCACGTTCGTCGACGACAGCACCGGATCGACATGGTCCGTGCTCGGTGTCGCAACCGATGGTCCGCTCAGCGGCACCCAGCTCGACATCTTCCCGCACCGAAACGAGTTCTGGTTTGCCTACCAGTCGTTCTTCGATGTCGAGTCGGTGTGGGCCGGCTGACCACCGCGACCCGGATCGGTCAGAGATAGGTGCCCGGCCGCGACGCGGCGTCGATCGCCTCGGGGGCCTGCGGTGGCCTCGAACCGGACTGGAGCTGTTGGAGCTGTTGCATCGCGGCCGCCTGCTGAGCGACGGCCATTGCCTGGAAGCCCTGGTGGAGACCCTGGAGCCATCCGACGAGCTGGGCCTGCGCGATTCGAAGCTCGCTCTCCGACGGCGGCTCGTCGCCGCAGTCGATGCAGAGCTGGAACTCTCGCAGCTCGTCGAGCAGGTCCTTGCTGATCGTGTCTTCCAGCGCTTCCATCGTCTCGCCGTGGATGCGAGCGAGGAGGGTTCGGCCGGCGTCGTCGAGCGGCGCGGCACGTGCTTCGGACATCAGCGACTGGGTCATCGTGCCGAGCCGAATGAGTTTGGCCGCATCGGTGATCGTTGAATTGCCGTCGTCGGATTCGGCCGCGACGGCACCTTCGGGAACAGGCGCAACATCGACACCGTCGATTGCATCCGGGGCAACCGGTTCGGGTGTGTCGCTCGTGTTCGCATCGCTCATGGTCGAAGGCCCCCGTATCTCATCGTTGGGTTGAATACTACGACCTGTGATCGGTTGGTGGACGGGCGGCGACCACAGGTTTTGTAGCCCGCGACCGATACTTGAACCATGTTCTCACCGCGGCGCAGCTCCCATCTGCCGGCGCTGGTCGCTGCCATGGTGATCGTGATCGCGGCGTGTGGGGGAGCTTCCGGCCCCGACGAGAGCGCTTCACCGGAACGCGGCGTCGGCGAACCTGCGATCTCGTCGACTGGCCCCGACGCCGATTCGGAGCAGACCGACATCGAGCCTGCGGCCACCACGACCGCGCCGATCGAATCTTCCGAGTCGACCACACAGCCCCCGGCTACCGACTCAGGCGACCCCACCACGACGATCACGACCGTTCTGGTCGAAGACGCTCCCTCGGAGTTCGACGCTGCGCTCGACGAACTCATCGAGTTCGTGGAAGACGAACGCGGCCACTCGTTTGCGCAACGACCGGTCGTGCTGGCTCTCGACAACCCCACGTTCTCCGAGGCGTTTGCACACCTCGTTGCCGAAGACGCACGCGAATCTCAAACCGCCTACGTGAACTTCACCGACATCTACCGGGCGATGGGTGTGATCGGTCCCACCGACGACCTCGAGTCGATCTGGACGTCGTTCGGCGATGCCGGCGTGTTGGGTTTCTACGAACCCGCCACCGGCAACATCGTGTTGCGTGGCGACGAGCTCAACGCACTCACGCGCACCACGCTCGTCCATGAGCTCGTCCATGCACTCGATGATCAGATCTTTGGGCTCGATCGGCCCGAGTACGACGAGCGGGACGACGAGATCGGCTGGGCGTACAGCGCGTTGTTCGAGGGCAACGCCATGGTGATCGAGCGCTCCTACCGATCGACGATGTCACGGGCAGACCGTGACGAGGAGATCCTGTTGCAGCTCGACCTGCCCGGTGGTCTCACGTTCTCGGCGTTCACCAATTCGTTTCTCGACCTGCAATTCGGCCGGTACACGTCGGGGGAGCGGTTCGCGTCTGCGCTCTGGGCCGATGGACAGGCCACCCTCGATGCGGCATTCGTCGATCCGCCGTCCACCAGCGAGCTGCTACTCGAGCCCGATGCTTACCTCGACGGGCAGGAACCCGATCCCGACGTTCCGGCGCCGCCGGCAGATGGGGCGGTGTTCGAGGAGGGGTTGTGGGGTCGCGCAGGCTGGGAGGCCGTTCTCGGCGATGTCATCAGCTCGACCGATTCGCAGCGTGCTGCCGAAGGGTGGGGCGGCGATCGGTTCGTCGCGTGGCGCGACGGCGACCGTGCATGCGTGAGGATTGATGTCTATGGCGACACGCCGACGGATCTCGATGAATTCGCCGACGCAGTCGAGTCGTGGGCTCGCGAAGGTGACCGCCAGGTGTTCTATCCAACGGCCGAGATCGTCCGGGTGACCGCCTGCGGTTGACCCGCGCGTCCTGGATCAGGAGGCCACGGGTGTGCCGGGATACGGCGCCGGGTCGGCAGGTCCGGGAACGGTGATCGGTGTCCAGTCCGTCATCTCCGACAGCGCCTCGCTCACGATGCGCCAGCCGGCCGGGTTCCAGCCTTCGGCCGACGCTGCGATCGATCCGTCCTGGCGGACGAGTGCGACCGCTGGCAATGTGTCGAGGCCCAACCCTTTGACCGCGGCGTAGTCGGGATCGGCGAACGTGAGGAAGTCCTCGGCGTATTGGCCGAGGAACTTGGCCGTGCCGTCGGCATCGGCCGTGGCGAGCCAGGCGACGCGAACGCCCGCACCGCGGAAGTGATGGAACAGTCGATGCATCGTGTCCAGGAGCCAGCTGCTCTGGTGCGTGTACGGGTCGATCGCGCCGACGAGCAGCGGAAACGTCGTGAGCCACTCCGAGAGTGGGCGGGCATCGCCGTTGAGCGGCGCGAGTTCGAGGTCACCGTCGAGAACTGTCACGGCGGAAACGGTAGCGGATCGACCCTCCGCACACACCGCTTCTACGATCGGTTTCGAATTGGGTTGACGTGCGCGATCAAGAGCTCTCGAGGGTCATTGGTAGGGTCAGGTGTATGCATCCGATCGAGCGTCTTCGTTACGTCGCTCGCGCCGGCTCGGCCCCGGACCGGGTTCTCGTCGCCGAGTCCGTTCCAGCAATTACGGCTTTTGCACACGATTCGGGTGCACTGCTGGTGGCCCTTCGTCAGCTGATCGGGCGTCAGCCGGAGTCACCGGGTCTTCTGGTACTCGCGGCACGGGTTCTCGCCGGTATGGATCTCATCGCCGAGGCGTGGAGTCTCGTCGACTCGATGGAGGCCGATCCCACAATCGGGATTGCTGATGCCATGCCGATGGTCTCCGAAGGCGGTCCCGAGATCATCGAATCGATCGCGTCCGGACCGGGCGAGGTGCTTTGTGCCCATGGGACCCGCGAATGGATTCGACAGGCCCGCTCCGACAGCAACGGTGTGGTGGTCGTGACCGAGCTGGCAACGCGTTTGCCCCGCCTGCTCTGGCGTGGGCACCTCGATCGCCGCGGCTTCGATCCCGAAACCCCCGGCCTCGAGTTGCTTTCCCTCGACGTGTTCGACGAGATCGTCGGGCCCGAAGGTCGTCAGGCCTGCGCGGCCTGGTCCCCTGACTGCCCGGATGTCGCGGAAATCGCGTCGTTCTGACCCTCCTTGGGTCCAGCAGGGTCTTCGAAGCGCTGGTCGCGTGCCGCGGCCAGATCGACGGGTGTCGCGGCATCATCTGCGCCGATCACGGCCCTGAGCGCTTCGATCACGCGGTCCTGCTCGGAGGAGGTCATCGATGAGCCGCTCGGGAGGCAAAGCCCCCTGCGGTAGTGGCGTTCGGACACCGATCCACCGGCGATCTCGTTGCCCGAGAACAACGGTTGAAGGTGCATCGGCTTCCACGCCGGCCGAGCTTCGATTCCGTAGAGCGCCAGTTGGTGACAGATCTCGTGCGGGGCCGGATGCCTGCGCTCGTCGAACAGTGCAACCGTGAGCCAGGCGTTCGATCGGCCACCGACATCGATGCTCTGGAACTGGAGCCCGTCGACATCGCCGAGGGCCTCCACATAGCGGGCCCGGATCCAGCGGGTCGCGTCGACCATGTCGTCGAGACGAGCGAGCTGGGCGTTTCCGATTGCCGCCAGAACATTGGACATGCGGTAGGCGTATCCGACCTCGCTGTGCTCGTAGTGGAGTGCGTGGTCCCGAGCCTGGGTGGCGAGATGGCGGGCCCGGTCGATCCATGCAGTTGGACCGACGAGTGCGCCGCCGCCTCCGGTCGTGACGAGCTTGTTGCCGTTGAAGCTGAAAACGCCGAGGTCACCGAGTGCGCCCGCCGGCCGACCCCGGTGAGTTGCACCGATGGCCTCGGCCGCG
The DNA here is from genome assembly GCA_051011575.1 of Acidimicrobiales bacterium. Classification (GTDB taxonomy): domain Bacteria; phylum Actinomycetota; class Acidimicrobiia; order Acidimicrobiales; family SHLQ01; genus SHLQ01. The sequence goes on from JBPCTR010000245.1 coordinate 6,501, forward strand.
TCCTCGACGATTGGGATGTCGTATCGATCGCAGATCTCGCGGATGGCGCCATGATCAGCGCAACTGCCATAGAGGTCGACCGTCATCACGGCGGCCGGGGTGCGCCCGGCGCGGTGCAGTTGCTCGATCGTCGACTCGACGAGATTTGGGTCGATGTTTGCCGTGTGTTCCTCGGCATCGATGAAGTAGGGGACCGCGCCCATGTAGCGGACGGCGTTCGCGGAAGCCACGAACGTCAACGTCGGGACGAGCACGGTATCGCCGCGGACGATGCCGAGAACCCGAAGTGCGAGGTGCAGGGCGGCGGTCCCACTGGTGGTTGCCAGCGCCGCTTCGGTGCCGGCACGTTCGGCGATGCCCTGCTCGAAGTCGTCGAGCGCTGCGCCGGCCGGTGCGATCCAGTTGGAGTCGAATGCGGACAACAGCGCGTCGCGTTCGCGGTCGGTCATGTGGGGCGCGGAAAGGTGAATCCGGTCCGGTGTGGGCGAAGCATGGTGGATGTCGCTCATCGTCTTCCTTCGAGTGCGGGTCGTTTCCCTTCGGCACTTCTTCACAGAAGTAAAACCTCTTGGGTTTCTCCACGAGACCGACCGCACGGTTGACTTGCTGATGTGACAGCGCGTGCCGGCGATGACATCCCGACGAACGCATCGGGATGGGTGGACGAAGTGCGGATCTGGTGGCGGAAAGAGGCCCGCGACCTGCCGTGGCGGTCGCTTCGCGATCCCTGGCCGATCCTCGTGTGCGAGGCGATGTCGCAGCAGACACAGCTCGGGCGGGTCATTCCGGCATGGACGCGATTTCTCGAGCGATTTCCGGATGTCGAGTCGGCGGCATCGGCCAGGTCCGGCGAGGTCGTCGAGCTCTGGGACGGTCTCGGGTACAACCGGCGCGCCGTACTGCTGCATCGATGTGCATGCCAGGTCGTCGAGAAGCACGGCGGCCGGATTCCCGACGACCTTGACCAGCTGCTCGAGCTGCCTGGGGTGGGGCCCTACACCGCTCGCGCAGTTCTCGCTTTCGCCTTTGAGGCCCATGTCGGAGTGCTCGACACCAACGTGGGTCGGGTGCTTGCCCGCCGGGCTGGTCGACCCCTCACGGTTCGAGACGCTCAATGCCGAGCCGACGCGCTCGTTCCCGACGGTGCTGCGTGGGAGTGGAACCAGGCTCTTCTCGACTTCGGTGCGTCGATCTGTACCAAACGAAGCCCCGCCTGTTCGGAGTGCGTCGTCGCAGACTCGTGCGGTTGGCGCGGGCAGGGGTGCGACCCCGCCTCGGGCTCGGCCGCCGTGGCGGCGGTCCAGCCTCGGTTCGACGGATCGGACCGCCAAGGCCGCGGTCGGTTGGTCGCGGCGCTCCGAATCGAGCCGGTGCCCACCGAGGATCTGGCCGCCGTGATGGGCTGGCCCGACGACCCGGGGCGAGCCCGGCGGTGCGCCGAGCGCGTCGTCGGGGATGGGCTCGCCGTGCGAACCGGCGTCGGATATGTGCTCCCGTAGGCGTCGGTTACTTTCGTCACATCGTTCTCGTGAAGCCCGTGCCGACCTTTAACGTCAGATGACAGTATTCGAGGCCAGTTCCGTAGCGACCTGGCGGGGAGGGTGTCCGTGCCCGGAGAAGTGACGGTTTCGTTCTACGGCGTCCGTGGATCGACCCCGTGTTCGTGTGCCGACCTCGCCCGTATCGGCGGGAACACCTCGTGTGTGGTCATCGAACGTGCCGGTGAACCACCAATCGTGTGTGACATCGGTACCGGATTGCGGTTCTACGGTCTCGACTACGAGCAGGACTTCTTCGAGGGCACCTTGCTCGTGAGCCACCTCCATTGGGATCACGTGCAGGGCCTGCCATTCTTTCCACAGCTCCTCAACCAGAACTCGCGCGTCGACATGTACGGGCCTCCCGAGAGCGATATGTCGTTCGGGGAGGCCTTTTCCGGTTTTCTACGGCCACCGTATTTCCCGATCACACTCGACACGTTCGCGGGCGATGTGCAGCTTCACGATTTCGCTGACCGTACCATCGAGGTCGGAACGGCACGGATCATCGCGCGCGACGTGCCGCATGCCGGCAGAACCAATGGCTACCGAATCGAGTGGGACGACCTGTCGATCGCCTACATTCCCGACCACCAGGAGCCCCTCGAGGGCGACGATGTCGCCGAGTCCGTCCTGGAACTCGCGGATGGTGTCGATCTACTGATTCACGACTCACAGTTCACTCCGGAACTGTTCGCCGCCCGGCCCGATTGGGGGCACTGCACGATCCGCTACGCCTGCACCGTTGCCGAGCGAGCGGGTGTCGATCAGCTCGCGATGTTCCACCACGATCCGCTACACGACGACGACATGATCGACCGGCTCGAAGCCGAGGTTCGCTCGTGGGATCTGCCCTTCGGTGTGTTCGCGGCCGCCGAGGGGATGCAGTTGATCCTGTAGGCAGCGTGCTGCAACGGTCAACGAGCGCTGATCGCGTCGCGGTATGCACTCTCGTGAACTTCGGCGGTTCGTACCGGCGCGTATCGCTCGTCGAGTATCGCCGCGAAGGACTTCGCCGCCAGCGCCTCATCTTCGAGATGGGCCGCTACGTCGTCGATGATCAGGGCCAACTCGTCGACGTTTCCCGTGGGATAGACACGCCGACCCGGTTCGTCGGCGGCAGCTTCGAGATCGAGGATCTCGCAATGCGGCCGGATGTCGCTCGCGATGATCGGCAGGCCAGCGCGTCCGGCTTCGATCAGTGCGGTCGGGAGACCTTCGAGGTGTGAGGCGGTCACGAACGCCCCCGCGTTCGTCAGGACCTCGGCAAGCTCGTCTCCGTACAGCGGGCCGGTAAGCGTGATCCTGGGATCTTCGGCCACGAGCTCGGTCAGATGGTCGACGTAGTCCTCGGTTCCGGCGGCACCACCCACCACGACGAGGGGCATGTCGGCGAGGGAACGCCGATGGGCGCTGATGAGCTCGTGCGGCGCTTTTTCGGGAACGAGCCGGCCCACCGACACGAGATACCCACCCGGCTGCAGGTTGAATCGTTCGAGAGTGGATCCGGCGCCGATCGCCGTGATCGCCTGCGTGGAGTTCGGGACGACGGTTGTCGCTCGCCCGAACTCGCGGGCGTAGTCGTCGGCGAGGGCCTTGGACACGACCAGGGTCGCGTGTGGCACCCGCGCGCTCACCGTTGCAGCGACTCTAAGAATTGTTCGGGCAGCACGGCCCCATTTGGCTCTCTGGTCGTCGCGGCCATGCACGGTCACGACGACCGTCGCCCTGGTGAACAGCCGGGCGACCAACGACATGATTCCAGGGCCGAGGGCATGGAAGTGGACGATGTCATAGCCGCGACCGACCGTGTGGATCGCCGCTCGCAGCGCATGCAACATCGCGCCGATTCCGGGAGATTCGGAAGCGGGTAGATACACCAGTCGCACGCCGTCGAGCATCGGTGGGTGGGTCTCGTAGTCCTCGGACCGGCAGAAGACGGTGACGTCATGGCCGCGCGCGGCGAGCTGGCGTGAGAGCACGTCGACGACGGTCTCGACCCCGCCGTAGTTCGCGGGCATTCCCCGGGTTCCGATCATGGCGATGCGCAGCGCACGCCTGGTCGACGATTCCGCCATTGTCAGTCGACGCGCCGCATCGATGTCCGATAGCGCTTGGCGCGTTCGACGTAGTTCGCCGCGTGAAGGATGTTGAGTTCGACCGTGTTCGCATCCTCTCGAAAGGTTGCCGGCACACCGAGCGCCATCGCGTTCAACGGCACCACCTTGCCCCCTGGGACGAGGGCGTTCGCACCGACGAGTGCACCGCTCGATACGACCGCACCATGCAGGACGATCGAGCCCGACCCGACCAGCGCTGCATCTTCGATCGTGCAACCCTCGAGGTGTGCGTTGTGTCCGATCGTGCAGTCGTCGCCCACGATCGTCGGCAGCTCTGCCGTGCAATGAAGCACGGCGCCGTCCTGCACCGACGTGCGCGCGCCGATGATGATTTCATTGTCGTCGGCTCGGATCACGGTTCCGGGCCAGACCGACGAGTTCGGTCCGAGCACGACCCGACCGATCAGGGTCGCATCGGGGTGAACGTAGGCGTCGGGGTGAATCGCTGGTTCGCAGCCGTCCTCGAGTGCGTAGATCGCCACGTCACCAGCCCCGCAGGAGCCGGGTCGGCTGCTTGAACTTCTTCGCGATTACGGCGAGACACTTCAGCTCATCCGAACGCGACGGCTTTGCCTGGCGCACCGCGGAGACGTAGCCCTTCATCACTTGACCGGCGAAGGAGAGGTCCTGCGCGCCATGTTGTTTCAGCTCTTCGAAGTTGAGGCCGTTGCGGCCGGAGTTCTTCGCATGGCTGCGCGATGCGAACAGGGGTTCGGGCACCTTGCGGAACGTTCCTCGCATGGCGAGCTCGACCAGCAGCGTGCGGTCTCCTCCGTAGAACAATCCGTGAAGTCGGGTCTGGAGCATGAGGTCGCGGCGCATCACCCCGAAGATGTAGAAGTTGCGATGGTTGTTGTTGATGACCGCGTCGACCCGTTTGTGGGGCTCGGCCGCGCCGAATCGTTCGTCGCCGGGAGGCGGTGTGAGCGTGATGGCTTCGAGGTATCCGTCTCCGCCGAGCCATCCCTGTTGCATCTGGAGCATGGGAACGCTGTCGGGGTCGATCAGGAGGGCCTCGCTGTGGCCGACGGCGATTCCGGGGTCGTCGTCCATCATCTCGACGACCCTCGACAGGTAGCCGGGCTCGATTCGATCGTCGGCTGCCGCCCACCGGAACAGCTCACCGGTCGACAGTCGGAAAAGCCGGTTGAAGTTCGCCGGTCCGCCGATGTTCTCGTCGTTGCGGGTGTATCGGACCCGCGGATCGCTCTCGATGAACTCCTTGACGATCTCGGGGGTCGAGTCATCGGAGCAATTGTCGCTCACGATGAGTTCGAAGTCGGTGAAGTCCTGGTCGAGATGACTTCGGATCGCTTCGGCTATGTAGTCCTCACCGTTGTAGACCGGGACACCGATCGACAGGCGAGGAGCGGGCATTTCGGTCACGTGGGCGCTCCGATGGTGGTTTGTCCGGCCGCGGGCAGCTCGAGTCGAGATGGCGTCGGCTTCGGCGTGTCGGCCGGACGAGGCTGGCGGAATGCCAGGACTGCGACGAGTGCGATTGCCATGTCGAGATACCACCACACGATCGTGTTCAGGAGGACGTTCTCGGTGAGGAGCTGGGCCGCAACGGTGAAGACCGCTGCGATCGATCCGACACCGGCGCGGGTCATCTTGGGGGAGAGCTCGCCGCGCTTGGCCATCTTCCACACTTGCCGGCTCGCCACCGTGATCACGGCGAGGAGCGCGATGAATCCGAACCCGCCCAGAATCCCGCCCTCGATGAAGGCCTGAAGGAAGCTGTTGTGCGGGTCCTTCGCCTCGATGGTGAGGGTCTTGGTGGACTCAAGTCCGATGCCCGAGAGCGGATTCTGGTTGAAGAACGGTGCGACTCGTCCCCAATAACCGATGCGCCAGCCGAGCGAGTCGTCGGTCTTGGCTCCGCCGCCGGCACCGGTGGACGCCGTTAGGTTC
>JBPCTR010000246.1:0-6545 GCA_051011575.1 Acidimicrobiales bacterium
CGAACTGGGTGACGTGGTCGCGGCCGAGCGAGCGTTCGACGAGGCGACGCTTCGGCTCGGTTCGGAGCCGCCAGCGCTGCTTAGCCGCCGCGCCCGTCTGGCGGCCCTGCGCGGCGATGCGCCGGCAGCGGCCGATATCGCTCGACAAGCATTGATCGGCGCGGCGTCGATCGACCAGAAGGCCGGCGATGCGGCGTTCTGGTGGTTGCAGCTCGCGCACTACGAGTTCCGGATCGGTTCATTGGCGTCGGCCGAGTCAGCGGCCCGGTCGGCACTCGAGGTCGATGCCGGAAATCTTGGGGCCACCGAGCTGCTGGCGAAGATCGTTTCAGCTCAGGGAGACGATTCCGAGGCGATCGAGCTGTACGCAGATCTCCTCGAGCGAGGTCCGGCCGCCGACCTGCATGGTGAGTTGGCCAAGGTGTTGACCCGCTCCGGGCGACCCGATGAGGCTCTGGTCGAGATCGAGGCAGGTTTGGCCCTCGCACACGAGTCGGCCGATGAGTTCCCGGCCGAACGACGGCACCTGATCGGGTTCCTTGCCGATCATGACCCCGAAGAGGCGCTGCGACTTGCGGCGCTCGACCTCGCCGAGCGGCAGGACGTGTACTCCCACGCCTGGTATGCGTGGGCGTTGCATCGCACGGGTGATGCCTCGGCGGCGCTCGATGCGATCGGTCCGGCGCTTGCGTTCGGCACCGACGATCCGTGGCTGCTCTATCAGGCCGGCCAGATCCACGCCGTCAACGGCAACGGTGCCGAGGCGGCCGACCTCCTCGGTCGAGCGCTCGAATTGAATCCCGTGTTCGACGTGGTACACGCCCCCCGAGCCGCCGTCGCTCTGGCCGCTCTCGGCGGGTGAGTCTCCCAAGTCGGCCCATCGGTATGGGACATGGGGGCCCAGCCAACCGGATATCCATTGCCAAGGACCCGGGCCATCCTTAGCGTCGAACTCATCACCCGGGCGATCTCGTCTGCGATGTCAAAACCCCTCTCTTCGACGTGGACGAACGCCGCTAGAAGGAGGAAGTTTCGATGAACAAAACCCAACGACTGCAGGCGCTGTATGGCGCGTTTGCGGATGGCGACGTGTCCACGGTCCTTGGCGCGATGGAACCCGAGATCGAGTGGTATGAGGCCGAGGGCAATCCGTATCGGCCGAGCGGTGAGCCCTGGATCGGCCCCGATGAGATTCTGCACAACCTCTTCATGAAGCTGGGTGAGGATTGGGTCGGGTTCACCGTCACGCCGAGGCGCTATTACGAGAGCGACGACGCGCTGGTGGTGGAGGGAAGGTACACCGGGGTCGTGACCGAGACCGGGGAGCCGCTCGATGCGCAGTTCTGCCACATATGGACGTTGGACGGCGACCAGATCGCCAAGTTCCAGCAATACACCGACACCGCCCAGTTCCAGGCGCTCATGGGCGCTCGCGAGACAGCAACGCTGTAACCGCTCGCACCGCTCTCACGCATCTCGGGGTGTGCACGCTTCATACTTGTCTAGCTCCGTCACGCGCTCAGCACGTCGGATCGAAGCTGCGCTCGGTTGAGACGTGCCGCTGCCACTCGGCCTCGGTGAGGGGGCGGAGGGCGAGGCGGCAAGCCGCCCGTAGGAGCTCGTCGGTCGAAGTTGTGATGTGCTGGGAGAGGTCGGATGTGTGGTACCAGACGTCGCCGCTGTCGGTGACGTGTACCGACTCGTTGCGCCCGCGTTTTTCGATCGGTAAGAGGGGGCCGATGCTTTCGAGTTGCCCGACCGACCAGAGCTCGACATCGCCGCCCAAGCGCGTGATCACGGCGAGATCATCGGACAGCATTGCCACTGGCGCGCCCGCGCTTGTAGAGAGTTCCTCGAAGACCTCGCCGCTGTCGAGGTCGACCACCGCGAGCCCTCCTGACCCAGCAACGATCGCGCGCGAACTCGACGGTGATTGTGAGATCGCGGAGGCAAGGAAAGGCAGGTCGACTCGTGATGACAAACGCTCGCCGTCGAAGCCGTACTGGAAGATTGTCCCGGCGGCGTTCTGCGCGGCGATGCGATCGCGCAATCCCACGACGAGCCGCGTGCCCGGGAGCAGTTCAAAAGTAACCTGCTCGCCGATGGGCTCGAGGCTCTCGAGGTCCACCTCGAGGACCCGAACCGATCCGGGCTCGAAGGTCGATGGTGTCATGAACGAATCAGACTCGACGGTCGAGTCGAGGTCGGCGGCCCACACCCGAAGAAGATTCGATTCTGTGGAAGGCGACGTCCCGGCGATCCTGGGTCGTGTGCCCCCGCCTAGAAGATGTGCCGACGAGCGCGTCGGATCTCCGAGCTCAACGAGGGCGACATCGTCGGTGAGTCCGAGCACCCGACCGTCGCGCTCGGCCCAGCCGGTCGAGCGAAACTGCAGATCGGCTGATGGCGATACTTCGCTCTTGGCGAGGGCGGAGCTCTGAAGGTTGGTGACCTCGACAGAGCCGTCGTTGAGAAGGACGGCGATCGTGTCGTCGTCGATGAACGAGGCCGCTGTGGCACCCAACGACTCGCCACCGGTCTCACGGCGGACCTGCACCGTGAGCTGCGATGGCTCATCGATTGGACGGATCGTCACCTCGCCCGTCCGCATGACGAGCGCGACGTGGGCGTTCGTCGGGCTGAACGCGAGCCAAGCGCCCTGCGACGTGTTGAAGCCCAGGGGCGTATCGGCGATGAGCTCGCCAGAGTCGACGCGCCACACGCGCAGCCGATCGGATTCGCTCACATCGCCGAATAGAGATCCGTCTGGAGACCAGATCACTCGGTTCGGTGTGCGTTCGACGACACCGAGATCGTGTACAACCGACAGATCGCGAGCATCGAGAATGTAGCGGTGCACCACTGCGCTGAATTCCCGAGCTTGGTCGCTGAGCACGATGAAGTCTCCTGTGCGATCGGGGTAGATCGCGGTGGCCGAGACGCCCGTCTTGGTGAACTCGCTGAGGGTTGGGTCGGCGAAGACCAGTTCAGATGATTCCGACTGGTCGCCGGCATCGATCCGGCCAATTTCGGTGGTCCTGGCGAAGCCGAGGATGCGGCCGCCCGGGAGCCACACGGGTTGATTGATCTCAGCGGATTCGGCCTGGATCGCGCCGGTCTGGAGGTCGAAGACGACGGAGACGAGCACGCCGACGCTCCTGATGTCATCGGTGACGCCACTCGCCCTCTGGTCATCGACGCTGACCGTGCAGGCTGTTGTCGGAGTCTCGATGACCCGGCCGATTCCTGTTGCGGCATCGACCAGCGCCACCGTTCCACTGTCCCTCGCCGCCGACAGAAACACGCCCGGCGCCACATCGGTTGTGCAGCTGAAGACCGTCCGAACGGTGCCGGAAACGCTTCTCCCGAAGATCCCTCCGGCCACGCCGTCGGTCCCGTGGGTGAAATCGTCGATCACGACCGGTTCAGCTGGAAAACGGCCGAGCACCGAGAGAAGCGGGCGCAGCGATGGGTGCCCCGGTTCGGCGGCGTAGGCCTCGGCTGCAAGGAGAAGCCCGAGCTGAGGGTCGCCCTGGCCCTGGAGCAAGGCTTCGCTCACCAGAGCACGCTGATCGGCCAGTTGCCGTTGCTCGTCTGCATCGCGCCGGTCGTTCTGCGCCACGAGTGCAAAGGCGATGGCGATGAGAGCGGCCGCGCCCAGCGCAGCGCCGATGACGCGGCGGGTGCGGCGCCGGCGCTGCTGGCTGAGCCCCACCTCGGCGCGGCTCGCCGCAAGGAACTCTCTGTCGAGCTGGGTCGTCCAGGGTTGGGGGCCGTCGTCGTACCGGGCGAGGAGCGAGGGGCCGAAGAGCAATTCGTCGGGTCGTCCCTCCTCATCCCACGCCGTCGAGGAGTCGGCGAGACGGCGTTGCGCGGTCAGGTCGGAGCGGGCCTCCTCGATCCAACGGGCGAGCTGGCCCCACTCGCGCACGAGCGTCTCGTGCGAGATGGCCACGGTGGGCGTGTCGCCGCGGTCGAACGTGACCATACGGTGTTCGCCGAAGAGCTCGAGGATCGCTCGCCGCTCGTCGTCGATGTCGTCGAGGTGTTCGGTTCGCAGGATCGGGACGCCGTCGGCACCAAGGGTGACAAGACCGAGGAGGGCCTCGCGCACGAGAGCGCGCTTCGTGGCGTTCAGCGGGGCGAGGAGCGCGTCCGCTCGGCGGCCGAGTGCGCCACCGAGGCCCCCGACGTGACGGTAGTCGTTGATCGTGAGCTCACCGCCGGCACTGCGCTCGAATGATTCGGTGAGCGCGTACTGCAAGAGCGGGAGGCCGGCGGCGCGTTCGCGCATATCTGTCACGAGGAGGTCGGTGAGAGCGGGCGAAATCCCGACGCCCACCGAAGCGGCGGGTTTGACGATCGCTTCGACCAATTCGTCGTCGGTCATGGGCGGCACGATCACGAGCGCAGCCTCGATGAGCTGGCCCAGATGGGGATTTCCGAGGACGACGTCGAGGTAGTCGGCACGCAGTGTGGCGACGATGCGTGGTCCGTCGCGGTCGTGCGCGGCTGCAGCGATCGCTGCGCATGTCTGGGCGGCATCTTCGTCGGAGGAGAGTGCCGCCTCGAGCTGGTCGAGAACAACGATGTCGGACGGCTGGTGGTCCGACGGCCCGAGCCAGGCGGAGCCGGGCGTGAGGACCGTGGTGCGAGTTGAGCGGCCGTCGTCGTGCATGCGCGGCACGAGGCCTGCCCGAACTACCGATGACTTGCCTGCACCCGAGGCTCCGGTCACCACCGTGAGTCGGATGGCGGCCGCGCGGTCGACGTGTTCGATCAAACGACGCACCAGCGCATCGCGCCCGAAGAAGGAATCGCCCGAGCGCTCATCGTACGGACGGAGGCCACGGTAGGGGTTGCGCGTGAGAGGTGCTCGACGGCTCGAGTCGGCAGACGGGTCGGCCACCGTCTGGGTCAGGAGTTGAGCCTCAAGGTCCTTCAGCGCCTGGCTCGGCTCGACACCGATTTCCTCGGCGAGTCGATGTCGCAGATCCTCGAAGGTCTGGAGCGCTTCTCGCTGGCGGCCGGTCGCATAGAGCGCACGCATGTGCAGAGCGCAAGTGGTCTCTCGGAACGGATTGGATCGAGCGAGTCTGCCGATGTCTGGGAGTACCGATGCGGCGTCGCCCTGTTCGATGGCGAGCTCGGTGATCTCCTCGGACGCCACCAGACGGAGTTCGCCGAGTCGCGCCGTCTCCGCGGAGAGAGCGTCGACGTCTTCGAGGTCCTCATATGGTCGCCCGGCCCAGCTCTCGAGGGCGTGGGCGATGAGCTGGCGGCGTGTGGACCCATCGGCGGTCTCGCGAGTTGTGCGCATTGAGGTCTCGAACGTGATGGCATCGATCGTGAGTTCGTCGGTGACCAGGCGATAACCGGTTGTCTCGGTTCGGATCTTGTCGGCCCCCAGCGTCTTGCGAAGGTTCGACACGTACCCTTGCACCGCCTTTCTGGCGGACGTTGGAGGGTCTTCGCCCCACATCTCGTCGAGAAGCCGGTCGAACGAAACCACCTGGTCGGGACGGGTGGCCAGAAGCGCGAGCACGAGCCGTTGTTGCCGCCCGCCGAGATCGAGCGCCTGCCCGTTCTCGTGGGCGCTCAGAGCGCCCAGAACCCGCAGTTCCATCTGGCGAGGGTAGTTGCCGCGGGTGTGCTTGACCATTCAGAAATCAACGATTTGACCGGCGATTTACCAGTCCTTGGACGGCTGATGGACGAGGGCTCGGACGGTGTCGACCATGACACCGAAACCAATCCTCACCATCGTCCTTCTCCTCGGCTCGCTCTGGGCTGTGCCCCTTGTCGTCGAGCTGGCGCAGCCGGGCGATCCGTCCCGAATCGCCCCTGCAGCGTCGGCTCCGGCACGCCAAGCGGTGGCCCCCACAACTGTCTCGGGTGCTCGCCAACAGGAGGCCGACAGCCTCTTCGCCTGGGGACGGGGCCAGTACGCCGCCGAGGGTCTCACACTTCCTGAGATCCAGTTGGTCGTGCTCCCGTCGCTCAGCGAGTGCAATGGCCGGGTCGGCCGCTACGACGAGCGGAACAACGAGCTGCGACTTTGCCGGATCGACGACGAGACGATGTTGCACGAGCTGGCGCACGCCTGGATCGACCACAACATGAGTGATGCCGACCGAGCTGCGTTCGTCGAGCTGCGGGGCGTCGCCGAATGGAACGACCGTTCGCTCGAATGGGAGGAGCGGGGCGCCGAGCAGGCCGCCGAGATCCTCGTGTGGGCTTTGTCGGCGCACGACCGCACCGTCCGCTGGGTGATCGACGGTGTCGAGTCACGACGGTTGCTGTCGATCGACAACAGCAGCCCGACCGCCCTGCGAGCTGGATTCGAGTTGATGGTGGGCGCTCCGCCATCCCGGCGGATGCCGACCGTGCCGACATCCGAGGTCTTCAGCCCCGAAGGGCGCCCGTGACGGTCGGAGGCTGTCGCCGAAGTGCGAAGTCGCGGTTTTGCTTTTCGGTGTGGGAGGCTGGTCCATATGACTTCGACCGTCGAATTTGATGAGGCGGTCGGGCATCCCCGTCGCTGG
>JBPCTR010000247.1:0-4423 GCA_051011575.1 Acidimicrobiales bacterium
AGACCTTGTTGGTCGACGTGAAGATGAACACGGCGTCTGGGCAGTGCTGGCGCGTCGCCTCCAGGAGATTGAGCGTGCCGTTCGCGTTGACGGTGAAGTCGGTGTGGGGATCTCGAGCGGCCCAGTCGTGTGATGGCTGGGCCGCGGTGTGGACCACAAGGCCGATGGCGCTTCCGTACTCGGCGAACAACGCGTTCATCGCGTCGGCATCGCGGATGTCGGCTGCCACATGACGGTAGTTGTCGAGCCTGCTGCTCAGGTCGTTCACGACCCAGTCGGTCGACGCCTCAGGTCCGAAGAACTCCTGCCGCATGTTGTTGTCGACACCGACGATCACGTCGGCGTCGGCGGCGAAGTGGGTGACCGCCTGACTACCGATCAGGCCTCCGGATCCGGTGACGATGATGACGGACATTGTTCTCCTCGGTCGGCCGCGCCATCCCGGTGAGGTGGACATCGGCGGTGTAGAAGCGTAACTGGCACGGAGGTGCACTGCTGGCTTTGTGGCGCCGGCGTCTACCCACACGCGCCGGTGTATCGTGGTCTCCCGTGCTTGCGAACCTCTCGAGATGGCGCAGTTCGCGACGGCGTTCACCTCAGACCGAGGCCCGGCCGTCGGTGGCGTTCCTCATGGAGTACGTGCCCGCATATCGAGCGCCGATCTACGAGCATCTCGCTCCCCTCCTCGAGGCAGAAGGCATCGAGCTCATCCTTTGTGTTGGAACGCCTCCGCCATCTCGTTCGGCCCGCCAGGATGCCCTCGTTCCGGCCAACGCCGTGTTCAATCGGAACCGCTTCGTCAGCGTCCGCGGCCGGGAGTTGACCTTCCAGTGGCTGCCGCGGGCGGCAACCACTGCAGACCTCGTGGTGGTGCAACAGGAAGCCGGCCTCGTGATCAACTATCTCCTCGCCGCTCGCTCCGTGCTCGGCCGTCGGTTCGCGGTCTGGGGACATGGTGAGGACCCGAACGCGATCACGAGATCGGACGGGGTCGAGCGTCTGAAGCGGGTGGTCACCCGTCGCGCGCATTGGGCGTTTGCCTACACCGACCGATCGCGTCAGATCTTCGAATCGATCGGCGTGCCGGCCGACCGCGTCACCGTCACGAACAACTCGATGTCAATCGACACGTCGTTCGATCCTCGCGACGTGGATCCCGAACTGCGCGAACTCGTCGCCGAGGTGGAGCGTCGTTCTCGCCGGATCGGCTGGTTCGTCTCCTCGATGGATGAAGGCAAACGCCTCCCTGACCTGATGAAGATCGTCGACCAGGTCAGGAACGAGATCCACGACTTCGAGTTCTTCTTCGTCGGAGAGGGTGGCGCTCGACCCGAGGTCACCGAGTTCTGTCGGGACAGGCCCTGGGCCCACGATGTGGGCGCTCGCCGCGACGCCGAGAAGGCGGCGATCGGCTCCGTCGCTCGGTTGATGATCATGCCGAGTGCGGTCGGGCTCCACGTACTCGACGCATTCGCGTTCGGTTCGCCGCTCATCACGGCCACCGACCCATCGAACAGCCACGAGTTGGACTACCTCGACGATGACGTCAACGGCGTTCTGCTCCGCCACGGTGCTGCGAACGAGGACTTCGCGCTCGCGGCAGTCGGACTTCTGAACGACGAGGTGCGACACGATGCGATGTGCGAAGCCGCGCAACACAGCGCCGAGGAATTCAGCATCGAGGCCATGACGGCGCGCTTTGCCGCTGGAATCGCGTTGGCGCTCCGTCCCGAGACCCGAACCCGGACCTCGGAGTCGGCGCGTGGCTGACTTCGAGCTCGCCGACCTGACGGTGAACATCAATGTCGTCGATCGCGAGGACTACCTTCTCGCTTGCCTGCAGAGCCTGCTGGAAACCACGCCACCGGGTCCGCGGTTGAACGTGCTGTTCAACGGCTCGAACAGCGGGCTCATCGAACGCTCGTCGGAACTGATCGACCGCTGGCCCGGCCCGTCGTCGACCATCGTTCTGGAGGAGACCGAACCGCTCTGGAAATCCCACCAGGCGGCGCTCGATTCGATCCGTACCCGTTTTGTGAACTTCATGGGCGACGACGACATCATCTTCGATGAGCGCCTGCCAAGAATAATCTCGGCGTTCAACGAACTGACACCGACGCCCGGAGCGGTCACGACCTTTGCGAAGCGCATCGGTCCGACCATCGATCCGATTCGAATCGGAAGCAGCAAGGATCTGGGGCCCACGACGATCGACGAATGGATGGCTCTCAGCAGTGAGGGCGCGATGTTCGAGATGAACTTCTCGGGCGCCGTCTTTCGGACGGAGTCGCTCCATCGAGCCGGCGGGTTCGCCGAGGAGTTCTCCGAAACCGCCGACAACCGTCTGTTCACTGTGATCGGAGCAACCGAGCCGGTTATCGCGCTCCCCGAGAGATCCTTCGGCTATCGGATCCACCCCAACTCGGTGTCGAGCTCGAGATTCCTCAGCCAAGCGCAGGCAGTCCGTCATGTCGCGGCATGCGCGAGAGCGGTGGTCGAGGGACTCCCGGAGCCCACACGAGAAGAGTTCGTGGCAGCCGAGGAAGCGGATCCTCGGCGGGTTCGGATCGGCCGCGACCTGTCCGCCCGAAGCCAGATGCACTTTCGCCGGGGGGCGGCCGAGATGCTGCAAGGTCGGCCGATCCGCGGTGCCTCGCTCGTCGCGCTCAGCGCAGCGATGTCGCCCCTCCGGTTCACCCGGAGCCTTCGGAATCAGATCGGTAGACGTGGGGTCGAAACATGACACGCGGAGGTGACGCCGAGTCGGCATACGTGTGGCGGGGTCAGTTCGTGGTCGGTCGGGATCTTCCCGATCTCGGCGAACTCGGGCTCGAAAAGCGGCGGATCGCGTCGTACGACTTGTGGACTTCGGCGGAGCTCCCTGTCGTCGACTCAGGTGTGGTGACGATCATCGGTCAGGCGGCCACGCTCTCCGGGAAGACCTTGACCGAGCACTTCTCGACGATCTCATTCGAATCGGACGTTCACACGGTCGCGGAGCTGGGGCTCGACCTCGTCGGTCGTTTCGTACTTCTCGCCGCACTGCGGGAGGGCGTCGCGGTGTTTCCGGATGTGATGGCGAGTCGTCGGGTCTTCTTGTCGGAGGAGGGAGCCATCGCGAGCTCGTCCGAGGTGCTGCTGCAGCGACTCGGTGCTTCCGCCCGCCCGATTCCCGATGTCGCCCGTGGGCTCCTCGACAACCCGAAGGTCATCGCGCGCCAGTACGCGACGTACGGAATTCACTCGCCGGTCACCGGGTACCGCCGACTGCTCCCGAACAGAGTGGCGAACCTCGCCACCGGAGTGACGAGTCTCTGCAGCCCGACGACAGAGCGCAGGCGGGTGTCCGTCCCCGACGTCTCCCGGACGCTTCGAGCAGTCGCGTCCGCGCTCGGCCGGCTCGGTGATCTCGAGATCGGCCTCACGTCCGGCTTCGACTCGCGTTTCATCCTCGCGGCTCTTGCGGCCGAGGGCGTCGACGCCAACACGTTCACGTACGTCGACGGTGGAGCGATGAGGCAGTTCGACGCCGACATCGCTCGGAAAGTCGCCGACGCCCTCGGGTTTCGCCACGAGGAGATTCCTCACCCCGAGCCCGACGACGACATCATCGACCTGCTGCGTGCATCCCAGGCGATCGTCCGGCCGGTACCTCACATGATCTCCCAGCTCACTGCGCTTCGCCGCCGACAGGGTCGGCGCATCACGGTCAGCGGCGCCGGCGGCGAAATCGCTCGAACGCGGTACGCAACACTCCCGAACTGGCTCGGTCCTTCCGTCCTACGGCGTATTCTCCTCGGTCATGATCCTGCGCCACACGACAGCATGGGTTTCGACGAGTGGTGGGACGACCGGTTCGGCGAGACCGGACCGGACACATGGCTCGAGGTGGAATCCCTGCACTACTGGGAGCAGCGCGTGCCGATCTGGGGTGCGCAGTACGTCGCCGAGAAGGATCTCTTCGGCGCCGAGGTGTCCGGATTTGCGTGCGGCCGACTGCAACAGGAGCTCATCAGCTTTCCGCTCTACCGTCGTGCGGCGGCGTTCAACTGTCGGCTGTACTCGGAGATCATCGAGGAGGTCTCGCCTCGAACGGCACAGTTGCCGCCAGTGAGACACCCTCCCCTGGTTGAACGTCTCCACGACCTCACCCCGCTTCTTCGGCTGGTTCGTACGCTCCGGCCCGGCTGGGACAGCCACTCGTGAGGCGCCAACGGTCGCGTCACGCACTCGAACTGGTCGGGGTGATCGGGATCGCAATCGGATGTGCCATCCTGGCAATCGCGATCTGGGCGTCGGAAAACGAAGGTGCGGAGGCCCGCGATGTCGCGGCTGGCGACTCGTCGGTTGCGGCGACGACGACCACCACCACCACGACCTCCCCGACGACCACGACGACCACGACGACGACCACGACCACGAC
>JBPCTR010000248.1:0-55607 GCA_051011575.1 Acidimicrobiales bacterium
ACAATCGCCCTCGCGCACGGGCTCAACCTGCGTGTGGTCGCGGAAGGTGTCGAGACCGAGGCGCAGCTCGATCAGCTCGTCCAGCTCGACTGTGACCTCGTGCAGGGTTACCTCTTCTCGAAACCGATCGACCCCTCGGAGTTCAGTGGCTTCCTTGGGATGCGCTGGAGTACCTGAGCGAGTCAGCCCCGAATCTCGTCGTCACGGCCCCACACCTCATCGTCGGCATCGGAGGCGAGCGCCTGCCCAGCTTCCTCGAAGAGATTCCTGGCAACATCGACGCCGGCCTCTCGAAGCTCGTCGATCTGATCGGCATAGGTTGCGACAGCCGCGATTCGGGCATCGGGCAGGAACGCTCGAATCCGTTCGATGCACTGCAGGTTCGCCTGATGGTTGCTCGTCGCTGCGATGACGAGTTCGACCTCGGGATGGAGACTCACGCGCTCCCAGAAGTCACGATCGAGTGAATCGCCCATGATCACCGTGCGCCCGGCGGCGAGCTGGGCGACGACCTTGGCCTCGTCGCGATCGACACCGACGACCGGGCCGCGACCGCGTTCGGTCAACTCGTCGTAGGCGCCGACACCTACTCGGCCCATCCCGAAGATCAGGACGCGGGCGGGACCGGTGTCGATGAGGGCGTCGTCGGCAAGGTGTGGCGTGCGCTCGAGCCGGGTGAGGAGTTCGAACCGGCGGTCGTAGATGACGTAGCGCCGGCTGTTGATCGAAGACGTCACGATGAACGAGCCCGACACGGCGACTGCGAGGACGGAGAGCCATTCGGGGTCGACGAGTCCTTCGGTGACTGCAGCCGCCACGACGATCAGCCCGAATTCGCTGTATGTCGACAAGGTGATCGACGTGTGGAGCGCGGTGCGGGAGCGGAGTCGGAAGCGGGTGAGCAGAAGCAGGATCGTCGCGGACCGCGTAGGCACGAGAGCAACCAGGATCAACCCGATCAACCACGCGCCCCCGGTCGGCGTGCCCTCCAGACCGATCGAGACAAAGAACCCGACCAGGAACAGGTCCTTGAACGACAACAGACGCTCCGCCAGCTCCCCGGCTCGGGGATGACTGCTCAGCACAAACCCTGCGAGGAGGGCACCGAGGTCGGGCTTGATGTCGACGGCCTCGAAGAGCTCGCCCCCGACACCCAGTGCCATGACGAAACCGAACATGATGAGAAGCTCGCCGTGCCCGCTTCGTGCGAGGACCCAACCCAGGACGGGGGCGAGCCCCATGATCCCGACGATCACCCCCAACAACCACGGCGACGGCCAACCCGACGCTGTGAGGACGACGAAGACAACAGCGATGACGTCCTGGATCACGAGAACACCGATGGCGATCCTGCCGGCGAGCGAGTCACCCTCGTTCGTTCGCTCGAGCGCCTTTACCGCAAACACGGTGCTCGAGAACGACAGCGCAAACGCGACGATGATCGAGGATCGGCCGTCGAGGTCCGCGGCCAGCGGCAGGCCGACGACGGTGGCGAGCCGCAGTATGAGCGCCGGGAACAACGTGGCGATGAGCGCGAAGACCCCAGCCGTTCCGAGAACCTCGCGGCGCAGCAGCGTGCGAGGCTTCAGCTTCAACCCGATACCGAAGAGAAGGAGGAGGATGCCGATGTCGGCGACCGTGTCGATCGTCGGTGTCGATTCGTTGCCGAAGGCGTGGAGGGTGAACCCAGCGCCCAGATACCCGACGAGCGGAGGCAACCGGAGCTGCGCGGCGATGAACCCGAATACGAATGCCACAACGAGCAACGCCAGATCCATGCGCGAGTATGCCCGAAGCACAGACGGGGAGACAGGGGTCACGGCCGAAAGGCCGTCATGAAGCTCCGGTCGTCGCCACACTGGACACATGTCGGAGCTCTCTCTCGAGGATGACCAGCCCCGAGACCTCGCTATCGCCGCGTTCAGCAACGAAGGCCCGTGGCTCGTACAACTCGACGAGGCTCGCTGGCGCGACCGGGTCACGACGATTCGCTCCACCGTCGCCCGTCAGGTCCCCGCGCTGATCCGACCGACGCGTGTCCCGTCAATCGGACGTCTCGTCGAGGTTGTCGCCAGGGTCGGCCGAGCGGTCGGCGGCTGGTGGTTGCTCGGTCGCCCGAAGGGAAAACCGGCCTCCACCGCGGATCTTTCCCGTCGCTTGCGAGAAGCTGCTGAACACCTCGGCCCCAGCTACATAAAGCTCGGTCAGATCATCTCCAGTGGGCGGGGCGTCTTTCCGGCCGAGTTGGTCGACGAGTTCACGAAATGCCGCGACCAGGTTCCGGCAGAACCGTTCGACGTTGTCCGAGCGGTGATCGAAGCGGATTTCGGTCGGCCACTGCACGAGGTGTTCTCGGAGTTCGACGAGAAACCACTCGCGGCTGCATCCATCGCACAGGTCCATCGGGCCGTGCTCGCTCCCGACACCCACCACGGTGGTGGCCGCGAGGTCGTGGTGAAGGTTCAGCGGCCAGCGGTCGCCGAGCTCGTACACAAGGATCTGCGCGTGATGGCGTGGCTGGCGCCTTTCCTCATCGGGCGGATTCCCGTCACGGCGCTCGCCAATCCGCCGGCACTGGTCGAGGTCTTCGCCGAGACGATCACCGAAGAACTCGACTTCCGCCTCGAAGCGGAGAACATGCTCGACGTGGCGCGGTCGCTCCGTCAACTCGGGCAGACGGCGTACGTAATTCCGAGGCCGCACCCCGAACTCGTCACGAGGCGAGTACTCGTCATGGAGCGTCTCAGCGGATTCTCGTTCGATGACGTCGAAGGCATCACCGCGGCCGGTGTGAACACCCACGAGATCGTGCGCACGTCGATGATTGGGTTCCTCGAGGGGGCCATGATCCACGGTGTCTTCCACGGTGACCTTCACGGCGGCAACCTGTTCGTGCAACCCGATGGCCGAACGGCGCTGTTCGACTTCGGTATCACCGGCCGCCTTAGTGAGTCGAAGCGCCAGGCGTTCCTGCGCCTGCTCATGACGGGAATGATGAGCGACGTTCGCGGCCAGCTGGCAGCGATCCGGGATCTCGGTGCGCTGCCTCCGGACACCGACCTCGATGTCGTGATCGCGGACCTCGGTCTGAATCAGGCGCCGCTCGATCCGACTTCGCTCAGCCCCGACCAGCTCATCGCGGAACTGCAGGGATTCGTCAAGCAGCTGCTCGGCTACGGGGCGAGGCTTCCCAAAGAGCTGATGCTGTTCGTCAAGAACATGATGTTCGTCGACGCGGCAATCGGAACCCTCGCCCCCGATCTCGACCTGTTCGGCGAGGTCACGCACATCGCCACCTACTTTGCGAGCACACACGGTCAGCGAATCGCATCAGAGATCGGCGTAGCCGGCACCGAGATCGACGTCGACCTCACCTCGTTCAAGGACAGCCTCGGCGTCGATCGCGAAATGGAGACGATCACCTACAACGATCTCCGGGCACGACGCGAGCTGATCCAGGAACGCATGCGGAACCGGGAGCGTCCCTCAGCGCTTCGGGCACGGCGCCGCAGGCGGCAATGAACCGAATGCCGAATTCCGGTTCGCCCCAACACTTCCTACACTCGGGTCAGTGCGCCTCGTTGTAGCCAACTGCACCGTCGACTACGACGGACGCCTAACCGCCCACCTACCCGCTGCCACCCGGCTCATCATGGTGAAGGCCGACGGCTGTGTGGCCATCCACGCCGATGGTGGCGCCTACAAACCCCTCAACTGGATGAACGCGCCCAACCGGCTCGTCGAAGACGGTTCCGAGTGGCGGGTGACGAGTCCGAAGGGCGAAACGCTGCTCATCACGATTCATGAGGTTTTCTCGGACACCGCCTGGGATCTGGGCATCGATCCGGGGCTGCAGAAGGATGGTGTGGAGTCGCATCTTCAGGAGCTTCTCGCCGCGGACCCGACATCGATCGAGGACGGTTTCCGCCTCGTGCGTCGTGAATACCCGACCGAGATCGGTCCGGTCGACCTGTTGTGCCGTGACGATGAAGATTCAGTGATCGCTATCGAGGTGAAGCGCCGGGGCGAGATCGACGGCGTCGAGCAGCTGAGCCGCTACCTCGAGTTCCTCAATCAGGATCCCGTCCTGTCGCCCGTGCGCGGAGTCTTCGTGGCGCAGGAGATCAAGCCGCAGGCCCGGGTGCTCGCGACCGAGCGGAAAATCCGATGTGTCGAGGTCGACTACGACGAGCTGCGCGGGATCGAGTCTCCGCAATTGCGACTTCTCTGATGTTTCGCTCCTTGCGTTCGATCCGTTCGATCGCATCGCTGTTCGTAGTCGCACTCGCACTGTCGGGATGTGGCCTGTTCGGCGATGACGACGCCGATGCGACAGCCCCTTCCGAGGAAACGGCGACCGAAGCACCGGTTCGGGTTCGCTTCGGGGACCGGTGGTTCGAGATCGTCGCCGACGACCTCGAGTTCGGCGCCGATGGGCAGCCCACGTCGACAACCATCGACGTGCTGCTCGGACGCGTCGCCAGCCTCGGCGTGGAAGCCATGCCTCCCACCGACCCCGATGTCGAGTTCGACGGAAGCCAATTCGTGGCCGTCGAATCCGTTCCAGGCCAAACCGTCGATGCGGTGGCACTCGCAGTCGCAATTCGCGACGCTGCAGGCGGCGACGAAGTGCTCGTTCCCTTCCTCGCGGTGCCAAGCGGTGTTGATCCCGGCGAATCGGTCGACTTCGTCGCCGAGGTCAACCGCCGCATCGATGATGGCCTGGTGTTGGCGGTCGCAGGCGAGACAGCCACCCTTTCCGCATCAGCGATCGGAGATGCGACCACGGCACAGCGCACCGAGGCTGGCTGGGAACTCGACGTTCGCTGGCGAGACATCGAAGACGCGGTGAGCGAACTCTTTCCGAACCTGGGTGCCGAAGGCGGCGAAGCCACGTTCACGGTGCAGGAGTCGGAGGTCGATGGCGAGCCCGACGTTCCCGTGATCGTGCCGGGTGCTCCCGCCACCGTGTGTTGCGACCGCACCTCGGAACGGCGGATCGAACAGGCCCTCAACAGCGACATCGCCGTCGCTGCCCTCTTCCTCGGTCAGGCCGAGAGCGAACGCGGCAAAGAGTGGGCCGAGGAGCTCGGAGTCGTCGAGCTCGTCGGCTCGTTCTCCACCAGTTACACGCCCGGACAGAACCGGGTGACCAACATCCGCCGAATCGCCGAACTCACCCAGGGGGTGATCATCGAGCCCGGCGACACATTCTCACTCAACGAGTTCGTCGGCCGGCGAACCACCGAAAACGGTTTCGTTCCCGCGGGCACGATCGTGAACGGCCACCTCGTCGACAGCGTGGGCGGTGGTATCAGCCAGTTCGCCACCACGATCTTCAATGCGTCGTTCTTCGCCGGACTCGAATTCGAGGAGTATCAGAGTCACTCGATCTACTTCAGCCGGTATCCGTATGGCCGGGAAGCCACGATCTCCTTTCCCCGACCGCACCTCGAGATCCACAACCCCACTCCATACGGAATCCTCGTGTGGCCCACGAGTACGTCGAGTTCGGTGACCGTCGATCTCTACTCGACCAAATGGGTCGACGTGGAGCAGACAGGCCAATGGCAGACGCCAATCCAGGCGGCGTGCACGCGAGTGACCACCGAACGAACCCGCACGCTCGTCGAGGACGGAACCGAAATGGTGGACACGGTCTTCGCCACCTACAGACCCGAGGGCATAGCCTGCGACGGCACGGAGACCCAGAATCCGAACGAAGAACAGCTCGAAAAGCTGGAGAATGGCGAGGATCCGGATTTCGAGGACGGCACAACCACGACGACAACCACAACGATTCCTGACGCCACCACGACCACGACCTCGGTCGCTCCGACGACCACGACGACGTCGACGACCACCACCACCACGACGACGTCGAGCACCACGACGTCCAGCAGCACCACATCGAGCACCACCACGACCACCGAGGATCCGGGCGCCTGAGCCCTCGACCGATGATCTCGATCGAGACGGTGGTCGTCGGAGCAGGGCCGGCAGGGGCGAGTGCCGCCCATGTGCTCGCGACGGCCGGCCGTGAGGTTGCGCTCGTCGACAAAGCGTCGTTCCCCCGCGACAAGTTCTGCGGCGACGGACTGACCACGCTGGCGCTACGCGAACTCGACGAGTTGGGCTTCGATCCATCGACCGTGAGCTCCTGGACGCCGATCGACGGCGCAATCATCCGGTCTCCCAAGGGTCGCGTACACGAGCTTGGGTTGCCGTCGGGCCGCGGGCAGTACGCGGCGATTGCCCGGCGTTCCGACCTCGACGCCGCTCTGGTCGATCACGCTCGCGCTGCGGGTGCGTTGGTTCGGTTCGGCAACGGCGTTGTGTCGATGGACCCGTCCTCCAGGGATCAGCACGTCGAGCTGACGCTGGCCGACGGCGAGGTGATTCGCGCACGCCAGTGCATCGCTGCCGACGGAATGTGGTCACCGATCCGCAAGATGCAGGGACTGGACATGCCCGGCTACCGGGGCGAATGGCACGCGTTCAGACAATATTTTGAGAACGTGGGACCGAACGCGGCTTCGGAACTGTGGGTCTGGTTCGAACCCGACATCCTGCCCGGCTACTTCTGGTCCTTCCCGATCGGCGACGGGCGTGCGAACGTCGGCTTCGGAATTCTGCGCGGCGGGCGGCTCAGTACTCAGGACATGAAACGGTTGTGGCCGAATCTCCTCGCCCGCGACCACATTCGTGACATTCTCGGCGCCGACGCGAAACCTGAATCTCCACATCGCGCCTGGCCCATCCCCGCTCGTATCGACAAGGCTCCGCTATCGGGCGAGTTCACGCTCTTCGCTGGCGACGCCGCGGCGGCGTGCGATCCGCTCACCGGCGAGGGAATCGGGCAGGCACTGCTCACCGGTCGGCTCGCCGCGCAGGCTGTGATCGACAGGGCCGGCGTCGACGACGGCTCATTCGAAGCGGTGGAACGGCAATATGTCGCCGAGGTTCAGAGCGAGCTTCTGGCCGACCACCGGATGGCGGTTGCATTGGGCAAACTTCTCGAGTCTCCTCGGGTCGCCGAGTTCGCGTTGAAAGCGGTGGGGGCCAACCCGTGGACGCGCCGGAACTTCGGCCGCTGGATGTTCGAGGACTACCCGCGTGCGTTGGTGGCCACACCTCGACGCTGGCATCGGGGAGCGCTGACCAAACCGGGCGCGTTCGCCGCCGATTCGGCCGCAGCCGACTGAACCGTCAGGCTGTCGCCTCGGCCGCCTCGCGTGACGCCTTCAGACGCTTGAGTTCGCGTGCCCGGATACCGGCATCGAGGTTGACCTTGCGAAGGCGCACATATCCGGGGGTGACTTCGACACATTCGTCGTCAGCGATGGTTTCGAGCGCACCTTCGAGCGAGAGGATTCGCGGTGGAGTGAGGCGGATGGTGTCGTCGGAGCTCTGTGTGCGGATGTTGTTGAGCTTCTTCTCGCGGCAGATGTTCACGTCCATGTCCTCGGAGCGTGGGTTCTCGCCCACGATCATGCCCTCGTACACCTCGACGCCGGGGCCGACGTAGAGCGCGGTGCGCTCCTGGAGCTGCTCGATGGCGTGAGTAGTGGTCGAGCCGGTGCGGTCGGCCACGATCGAGCCCGTGATGCGGGTGCGGATCTCGCCGACCCAGGGCGTCCAGCCTTCGAAGACGTGGTTGGCGAGCCCGGTTCCACGGGTCTCGGTCAGGAACATCGTGCGGAATCCGATGAGCGCGCGGGCGGGAACGACGTACTCGAGCCGCACCCATCCGTCGCCGTGGTTGGCCATGTTTTCCATCTTCGCCTTGCGCTCGCCAAGCATCTGGGTGACGCCGCCCACGTGCCCCTCGGGAACGTCGATGGTGAGCCGTTCGGTTGGCTCGTGGAGCGTGTTGTCGATCTCTTTGGTGAGCACGGCCGGCTTACCCACGGTGAGTTCGAAGCCTTCGCGGCGCATCGTCTCGACCAGTACCGCCAGCTGCAGTTCGCCACGACCCTGGACCTCCCACGTATCGGGCCGATCGGTGTCGATCACTCGGATCGACACGTTGCCCACGAGTTCCTTGTCGAGGCGGGCCTTGATGAGGCGGGCAGTGAGTTTCTTGCCATCGACGCCGGCGAGCGGTGAGCTGTTCGTGCCGATCGTCATCGAGAGCGTGGGCTCGTCGACGGTGATGACCGGCAGTGGCCGCGGGTCGTTCAGGTCGGCAAGGGTTTCACCGATCATGACGTCTTCGATGCCCGAGATCTGGACGATCTCACCCGGGCCGGCCTCGTCGACCTCGATGTTGCTGATGCCGTCAGTGACCGTGAGGGTGGCGACTTTCGCCTGACCGATCGAGCCATCGGTTTTGCACCACGAGACCTGCTGGCCCTTGCGGATCGTGCCCTGCATGACGCGACAGATGGCGAGACGCCCGAGATACGGCGACGCGTCGAGGTTGGTGACCCAAACCTGAGTGGGGTGATCTTCTTCGTAGCTGACGGGCGGAATGGCCTCGATCAGGGTTTCGAAGAGCGGCGTCATGTCCGTGCCCTGTTCGTCGAGGTCGAGCTGGGCGTACCCGAGGCGGGCCGCCGTGTAGACGATGGGGAAGTCGATCTGGTCTTCGTTGGCGCCGATGTCGATGAACAGGTCGTAGACCTCATCGACCACCTCTGAGATTCGGGCATCGGGGCGGTCGATCTTGTTGATCACGAGCACGACCGGTAGACCGAGATGCATTGCCTTGCCGAGCACGAACCGGGTTTGCGGCAGCGGACCTTCGCTCGAATCGACGAGAAGCACAACCCCGTCGACCATGGTGAGTGCTCGTTCGACCTCGCCGCCAAAGTCGGCGTGACCGGGCGTGTCGACGATGTTGATCTTCGTGTCGCCCCACGTGACGGCCGCATTGTTGGCGAGGATGGTGATGCCTTTCTCCTTCTCGAGATCGGTGTTGTCCATCACCCGTTCGACGACTTCGCCGTGGTCGCTGAACACCCCTGCATCCTTCAGGAGGGCGTCGACCAGGGTGGTCTTGCCGTGATCGACGTGGGCGATCATGGCGATGTTGCGAAGGTCTTCTCGGCGTTGCACCCCAAAACGGTAACGGTGTGCTCTCTCCGCGCCTCGGACCCCGCCATGTTTCACACGACAACATGTCGGCTTCCGCCGACATCCGGCCAAGCCGACATGGTCGCTCCGCGATGCTTCGCTCTCCGCAGGGACCGAGGAGGAGCTGCGCGGACCCTGGGGTCAGACCCCTTCACCGCGAAGGTGCTCTGACCCCTTTTTGGGAAAAGGGGTCAGACCCCCTTGTGCGGAGACCCGGTTTTCGTTGAGGAATCAACGAATGGGCGATTGGTCAAGTGTTGCGGTTGGGTGACGAAAGCGGATGTCGGGAACCTGGCGGCCGATGTGAGCGTCAAGAGCGCACATGCACCGGTCGCGCGGGCCGGGTCGAGAGGGCTGACGACATGAACGATCGATCGACGAAATCGACCATCTTCAGGGCGTTGGCCCTGGTCGCGACGGCGATGCTCCTCGCCGCTGCGTGCGGCGTCGACAATGCCGACTCCGCGACATCCGGGTCCGATTCGGGCGAAGCAGCCGCCACCACAATGGCTCCCGCGGACCTCAGCACATCGCGCGATGTCGCGACCGACGATGGAGACGCCGACGGAGAGGCGATGGCGGACGCCCCGTCTGACGCCCCGGCCACCTCGTCCGATGACACCCTCGGGTCTGGCAGCGCGGTGAACAGCACTCGGACCGCCGCTCAGCTCGGACGCGAGATCATCTTCACCGCGACGGTGTCGGTGGGCGTGGACGATGTGGAAGCCGCGGGCCGAGAAGCGACCCGCATCATCGAAGAAGTGGGCGGGTTCGTCTTCGGACAGAACACCACGGGCGGCGCCGAAGCGCGTTCCGAGATCACGTTCAAGGTGTTCCCCGACGACTTCTCCGAAGCGCTCGAGCGACTCGGCAGCATCGGTGAACTCCGCAACCAGTCGATCACGACCGACGACGTGACCGAGCGCGTCGTCGACCTCGAAAGCCGGATCACGACCCAGGAACTGGGTGTCGAACGGCTCCGGACCGCGATGGAAGCCGCGACGGATCTCGAAGACTTCGCCCGACTCGAGCAGCTCCTTCTCTCCCGTGAGAGCGACCTCGAGGTCATGAAGGGGCAACTCCGCACCCTTCGAGACCGCATCGACCTCGCCACCATCACGCTCGTCCTCAGCCAGGACCGGGTCGACAACAGCATCTCCCTTTTCTTCAGCGTGTACGAGGGTCACGACGGTGGTGTTGGCTGCCCTGGCACATCGACATCGGACGTCGTCTTCGAAGAGGGCGCTCAGGTCACGATGTGTTTCGATGTTCGGAACCAGGGCGATCAAACCCTGACGAACATCGTGCTTAGCGAAACAGTTCTCGAGATCGACAACGATGATCTGATCGAGGTCTTCGAAAGCCTTGACGAGCTTCGTCCCGGCGAATCCGCCATCGCCGCCTACGAGTTCACGCCCGAGCGCGACCAACGCCTGCGCCTCTCGGTCAGCGCCGTCCCCACCGATGGTGTCAGCTCCGACGCGGTCGGGCCGGCCGTGCGAGCGAGTGGCACGCCGGTGATCCGGGTGGTCGAGGCATCGACCGATCCCGGCTTCGGCGACGGATTCGACGTAGCGGTCGGAGTCCTCGCCGCCCTCTGGACCGCAGTCACCGTGAGCGCCGGGTTCATCGTGCCGATGTTGCTCCTCCTCCCCCTCGTCTGGCTCGCGTGGTTCGGTATCCGAGGCTTCCGGGGTCGTCAGGAAGCGAAGCGCATCGCGAACCAGCCGCCCCCTCCGCAGCACGAACGCACGTCGGCGTCGTACGAGGACGAGAACTCGGACGACGAAGACGTCGACGCGACGGCTGACGACTGACCCCGACTGCACCGACGACCGACGGGCCTAGCCTGTCCGGATGGTTTCGCGCATTCGAGTCCCGAACACGTTCGGACCGCTCGACGACGCCGTCGACCATGCCTGGGACGGGCTCCGCTCCGACCCGGTGGCGAACCGCGTGTTTTATGCAGCGTCGGAGGCGGCCAACTTCTCGATGATCTGGCACGTTCTTGGTATCGCCAAGGCTGTGGCCACAGGCGACGTCCGATCGGCGATCCGCACGAGCGCGGCGCTGGGAGCCGAATCGGCGATCGTGAACGGCCCGATCAAATCGATCTTTGAACGGGAGCGCCCCGATGTCGACGCATCGGAGCGACCGCACCGCCTGCGCCAACCGAGAACGTCAAGCTTTCCGAGCGGACACGCGAGCGCCGCAGTTGTCGCGGCGTCGTTTCTCGGCGAGGGACTATCGCGGCGATGGCGATTGCCACTCCACGGACTTGCTGCCATCGTGTCGACCAGCCGGATTCACGTTCGCATCCATCACGCCACCGACGTGGCTGCGGGTGCGGCGGTGGGCTGGGGCCTGGCGCGGTTGCTGCGCCCGGTGTTGCGCAGCGTGATCGACTGACCGAGGGTCAGGCGACGGGCGAGGCCGGCTCGGAGAAGGCGTCGAACGGAATCCCACCCTCGGCTCGTTCGGCTGCCGATGCAAGCAGTACTCGGACATCGAGAAGCAGGTCGGCGACCTCGGACGTACTCATCAGCTCACGTGAGGTGAGATGACCGAGCCCTTCGTCGATCAGCGCCAGCGCTTCGTCGACATTCACGTCCTTCGTGTCGGTCACTTCTTCACCCTTTCGTGGTGGTCGTCCATGTGGTTGAACCACTGCAACTCGGAATGTGTTCCTGTCCTCACCGTATCCTTATGCTCGGCTGAGCGGGCACCGCGATCGCGGCTTTTCCGGATCGACTGCCTCGGCCATAGTCTTGTCCGACTCCCGCCCAATCTCCAAAACGAGGTCGAACGATGGATGTGCAGGATGCCATATGTGTGGTCACGGGAGGGGCGGCCGGAATCGGCCGGGCGCTTGCAGCTCGGTTCGTGACCGAGGGCGCCAAAGCCGTCGTTATTGCCGACATCGTGGCTGGTGAGCTCGACCGAACCGCCTCGGCGATCGGTGCGCACGCCATCGTTACCGACGTGTCGAAGGAAGCCGAGATCGAGAAGCTCATCACCGACACCGAAGAGCGATTCGGTCCGATCGATCTGTTCGTAGCCAACGCCGGGATCGGTGGACATCCGGGCGGGGTCGAGGTGCCAGACGAAGAGTGGCAGCGCATTTGGGAGATCAATGTGATGCAACACATATGGACGGCGCGTCACATGGTGCCCCGTTGGACGGAACGGGGCGGCGGCTATCTACTCACGACGGCGTCGGCTGCCGGACTCCTGTCGAATCTCGGGACCGCGCCGTACACGGTCACCAAACATGGTGCCGTCGCGATTGCCGAGTGGCTGTCGATCACTCATGCCGACGACAACATTCGGGTGTCGGTGCTCTGCCCCCAAGGAGTACGCACGGCGATGACCGAAGGCGATGATCCGGCCGTGACGAACGTGGTAGCACAGGGCCTCATCGAACCCGACGACGTTGCCGACGCCGTCATCGTGGGCCTTGCCGACGAGCGGTTCCACATTCTCCCCCATCCCGAGGTGGCCAAGTACGTGGCCCACAAGGGTGCCGACATCGAGAGTTGGCTTGCTGCCATGCGCAAGCTTCAGCGCCGATTCTTCGGCGGCGCGTGACAAACTTCGTCCCGCTGCGGCTTCGACGCACACACCAGGCGACACCGGTCGGGTCGCGGGCCGAACTAAACCAACCGGCGACGTACTCGAAGCAACGGTGGGCCGATGTGGTCGAGGGCGCTGGCTTCGGGATCGACGGCACAAGACTCCACTCGCTTGCGGACACGGTGCGACCCGGCATGACGATGCTCGTATGCGGCCTCAATCCATCTCCGGCCTCGAGCGACGCAGGCGTGGGATTCGCGCGACCCGGCAACCGGTTCTGGCCAGCCGCTATGGCGGCCGGAATGACAGACATCGACCGCGACCCCGACGCGTTGCTCGCTCGTGGTGTTGGGATGACCGACCTCGTCAAGCGCACGACGCGGCGAGCCGACGCGCTCGCTCACCGCGAGTACGAACACGGCGTCGCCCGAGTCGAGCGCCTCGTGGAATGGCTGCAGCCGGGCGTCGTGTGTTTCGTCGGTCTGGCCGGATGGCGGGCTGCCATCGACCGGAAAGCCGTGGCGGGACACCAAGGCACGTCGCTCGGCGGACGGCCCGCATATGTGATGCCCTCGACGAGCGGCCTGAATGCCAGCGCGCAGCTACCCGACCTGGTCGACCACCTGCGCAGAGCCCATGCGATCGGCACGGTTCAAAGCGCCGCCTGAACCCGGCCCATCACCTCGATCGTCTCGCGTGCGACGGTCTCATCCGGAGACATGCAGCGCATGACCACCTCGTCGACCCCCAGATCGGCCAACCCCGAGCACCGTTCAATCGCCTCGTCGACGCCACCGACGATCACCTGATCGAGCCCCAGGCCCCGATAGCCCGCAGCGAAAATTTCATCGGCGAGCGAACGCGCGCTGGTCGCATCGTCGAGAACGAGCACATCGCGACGCAGCTTCACCAGCGGATCACGCCCATGGTGAGCGCAGCGCTCCCGGTAGCGATCGATCCGCTCGGCGATCGCGGCGAAGGGAAGGCCGGGGCTCGCATACCACGCATGTCCTTCCCGAGCGGCCCGATCGAGCGCCACATCGGCGCCGGCACCGACCCACCACTCGACCGGCTCGGGTGGGAGAAGCCCAACCCGGCCTCCGTCCACTCCGAACATCGGCGAGTCGACCCGTTCCCCTCGGAGTAGCGCCTTAATCACTCGAATCGACTCGTCCAGCCGAGCTCCACGATCCTGGCGTCGGGCGCCGAATGCCACGAACTGCTCGTCGCCAGATCCGATACCGCTCTGCACGATGAACGGTCCGTCATGGGTGGCCGCCAAGGTTCCGATGTGCTCGGCAGCGAGCACCGGATTCCACAACGGGAGCAGAAACAACGCGCCGGCCGGACGGCCCGGCCACTCTGCGAGAAGGCGGCCGAGCATCGGCGTGTTCTGCACGTAGGGGTACGGCATGTTGTGGTGGTCGCCCACCGTCATCGACGACAAGCCGGCTTCGTGCGCAGCGCGCACGCGGCCGATCATGGCGTTCGGCCCCGACCGCGGATTGCTCCCTTTGTGCGTCGAAGAAACCGACAGGCCGATGTTCACGAATTCGGATCTACAGGACTGGTACGGCGGCCATGGCTTCGGCGATGTCCTCCTGGGAAAGGTCGAGATCCTCGATCGACCCCGAGAGGAAGGCCTCGTAGCTCGCGAGGTCGAGGTGACCGTGGCCGCAGAGCGCGGTGAGGATCACCTTCTCCTCGCCGGCTTCCTTGCATCGCACTGCCTCGCGCACGGCGGCGGCGATCGCATGAGTCGGCTCGGGAGCCGGAATGATCCCCTCGGCACGAGCGAACTGAAGGGCCCCGGTGAAGCACTCGACCTGCGGGATCGACTCGGCCTCGACGAGACCCAGCTCGTAGATATGACTCACGAGGGGGCTCATGCCGTGGTAGCGAAGGCCGCCGGCGTGGATCGGGTCGGGAATGAACCCGTGGCCGAGCGTGTGCATCTTCATGAGCGGAGTCATACCCGCGGTGTCACCGAAGTCGTAGCGGTACTCGCCCTGGGTGAGGCTCGGGCACGCAGCCGGTTCTACGCAGCGGATCGTGGGATTGATGTTGCCCTTGAGCTTCTCGCGCAGGAACGGGAACGAGAGGCCACCAAAATTCGAGCCACCGCCCGTACATCCGACGAGGATGTCGGGCGTCTCGCCCGCCATCTGCATCTGCAGCAAGGCCTCCTCGCCAATGATCGTCTGATGCATGAGTACGTGGTTGAGCACGCTGCCGAGGGAGTAGCGAACGTCGTCGTGGGGAGCTGCTTCCGACACGGCTTCGGAGATGGCGATACCGAGGCTGCCGGGATGGTCGGGGTTCTCGGCGAGCAGCGACCGCCCGAACTCGGTCGCGTCGCTGGGGCTTGGATGTACCTCGGCGCCCCACACCTCCATCATCGTCTTGCGGTGGGGCTTCTGGCGGTAGCTCGCGGCCACCTGCCACACCTCACACTCGAGTCCGAACTGAGCACACGCAAACGCAAGAGATGAACCCCATTGGCCCGCGCCGGTCTCGGTGGTGAGCTTCCGGACGCCGGCTTTGGCGTTGTAGTAGGCCTGCGGAACCGACGTATTCGGCTTGTGCGAACCGGCGGGACTCACGCCCTCATACTTGTAGAAGATCTTGGCGGGCGTATCGAGCATCTTCTCGAGCCGGTGGGCCCGGAAGAGCGGAGTGGGCCTCCACAGCCGATACACGTCGAGAACCTCGCCGGGAATGTCGACATAGGAGTCCTGTGTGACCTCCTGCATGATGAGGTCCATCGGAAACAGCGGGGCGAAGTCGTCGGGCCCGGCAGGCTCGAGTGTGCCCGGATGAAGCGCGGGCGGCGGCGGCTCGGGCAGGTCGGGAATGACGTTGTACCACTGCGTGGGCATGTCAGATTCGGGCAGTAGGTACTTGTGTTGCGCCATCGGCGGATCCCCCTGGAACGTTGTGTTGCGAAGCGCCAAGTGTCGCTCAAGAAACCTCACACTGTCGAGCGGTCGCCAGACGACGTCGATACCGTCGCCCGCCCGACGGAGGGCTCAGTTCAGGACTCGAACGTCGTTCACAAGGTCCACGATCCCGAGGATCGTGAGCGCGACCATGCCTGCCCACACGACCAGGTGCCCGGCGAGACCGGCGGGCCGAGAATCGATGGCGGGACCGAGATTGGGCGCAAGTCGATCGTGGTGAACGATGCGGTCGGCGACGAGTACCACCGTGGCTGCCCATGCTGCGGGGAGGAAGACGAAGAGTCCGACCGTGAGCCACAGCGGTTCCAGTAGGCGGAAATCGACACCGTCGGTGTGCACGAGCGTGGCACCGGCCGACGCGCCGACTGCCACCGCCGCCCCAGCGGCGAGCGTGCGTGGCGACGACCGCGGCAACATGCGAAAGAACCCTCCGAACGCGCCGACGAATCCGCCGACCACCGTCATTGCGGCGATGAGGAAGATTGTGTTGCCCGAGATGATGCCGATCTCGAACCCGTCATCCGACGTGAGACCGCGAACCCGGTCGCCGCTCGTGAGGAACACAATGCGCATCGCGATTCGTCCGCCGATGCCACCCCACACGAAACCGGCCAGCGCGCCGGCTACCGCACACGCCGAGAAGTGGGCAGTTGCAGCGAGCGCGATGTCGACACTGGGGCGAGGCGCGGCCGCTCGGGGAGGAGGTGGAACATGGATCGGCGTCCCCATCCCTCGATCATGCGCCTGCGGCCAAAGAAACTCCAGCGTCAGACGGTGGCCGGCTCCGGGATCGCGCGTGCGGCATCGTCGGGATCTTCGTCCGGTCGCGGCGCGGCGTCGCGGCCACGACGCCAAGGCGTGTGGATCCTGTCACGAAGCGCTTCGACCGCGAGGTAGTAATACGGGAACGACACGATCACGAGGAACGTGCTCGACAACAGGCCAAAGATGATCGTGAACGCGAGGCCCTCCCAGAACGGGTCGGACAGTGCAAGGGGAAGCAGGCCGGCCACCGTCGTGAGCGAGGTGGCGACGAGCGGACGGAACCGCTGCTGCACTGCGTTGCGGATCGCCGTCTTGCGATCGTGTCCGGCATCTCGCTCCTGATTGGCGAAGTCGACGAGCAGGATCGTGTTGTTCACAGCGATACCGATCAAACCGATGAGGCCGAGCATCACGAAGAAGCTGAGCACGTTGTCGGTGATCAACAGCCCCGCAAACACCCCGAAGAAGCTGAATGGGATCGCGAGGAACACGAGCAACCATTGCACCGTGCTGCGGAACTGAATCACCAGCAACACGAGCATCGCGAGCAGGGCCACACCGAACCCGATCGGCAGCGTGGCGAACGACTCCTGGTTGTCGGATTCGAGTCCGAAGTCGAAGCCGAGCGCATCGTCGGCCAGGCCCAGATCGGCCAGATCGGCCGCGGTGTAGTTGTCCTCGAAGTAGGTCTGGCCGGCGGAGGTCACGCTCGTGACCGAATCGTCATCAAATCGTGCGCGGACCTCGACGAACAGGCGTCCGTCTTCGCGTGCCACCACGTCGTCGAGCGCAACGTCGGTCTCGAGGACCGTGGCGATGTCGCCGTTGCCGAGCTCGAGTTCACGGCCGTCGAGGTCCTGCCGCAGTGTTTCGGCGGCGTCGACAAGCGTGGCTGGGTCCTCGCCGAACACCTGCATGGTGAACGGGAAGAGAAGCTCGGGCGGGCCGTTCGAAATGACCGAGAACACCACCCGCGCGTCGTCGCGGGCGTCGGCGATGGGCTCGAGTTCCTCGACCAGCTCGTGGACGGTGGGGCGATCGCCGATGGGCGTGAGATTGTACTGGGCGAGCGCCGAGCGGTTGTCGCCAATGTAGAGGTAGCCGAGTTCAAGCTCGGCTCCGAGCGAATCGGCCGCGGCCTGGTTCACGTCGAGCGCGATCTCCTTGGCCTCTTCGATGTCGGTTCCCGGCTCATAGGTGATCTCGAGCGCAATATTTATTGAGTCCTTCGACTGCGGGAATATGTTGAAGCCGACCTGCGGCGCCAGTACGGCGACACCAACGAAGAACAGCAGGATGCTGAGCAGGAAGCCGGCGACGCCGATCGCCAGGCCCTTGCCGCCGCGTACGCCGGGAAGCGAGGAGATTCGGTCGGCGACCCACGCTTCGGCTCTGTTGAGGGGTCCGTTGGGCCGCGGGGCCCGGAGCACCAGGAACCGCGAAGCCACGGGAATGAAGATCAGGGACAGGAGCAGCGAGATCGTGAGCGAGATGATCACGGTGATCGGCAGGATTCGTATGAACCCGCCGAGGATTCCGCCGATGAGCAGCATGGGAGCGAAGACCAGGACGGTCGTGAGCGTGCCAGACACGCTGGCGCTACCGACTCGGGTGATCGCGCGACGGATCACGCCGAGGTCGTTCGCCGAGTCGGTGTCGTCGTCGCGGAACGCATCGATCGCCTCTGTGATCACGATGGCGTCGTCGACGAACAGGCCCAGAGCCAGGATGAGTGCGAACAGCGAGATCGTGTTCAACGAGATCCCGACGAGATAGAGCGCACCCACCGACGCGGCGAGCACCGTGAGGATGAAGAGCGCGGTGATGACCGACGCTCGCCACGAGATCCAGAGCAGGGCGATGATCGCCACCGCCACGATGCCGGTGAGCACGTTGCCCTGTAGTGAGCTGATCTGCTGGCGCACGAGGGTGGCGAAGTCGATCGCCACGACCGCCTCGAAGCCATCTGGCAGGTTGGCGCGGGCGCGGTCGAGGGCGTCGTCGGTTGCATCTCGGATGCCGAGGGCATCGACGTCGGGACTGGCCTTCACGCCGATCGCGATGCTCGGGCGGAAGACACCATCGGTGCCGGTGAGCTGGTTGAAGCTGTCCTCGAGCACGACGGTCTCACCCGTTTCCGGGTTGATACCGCTGTCGAAGAGATCCTCGACCTCTGCCGATGCGATATCGGGGTGAGTGATGTCCGCCACGATCGCGTTCGCGGCCCCCTCGAGCTCTTCGCCACTGGTCTCGGTCGTGCCGTATACACCGATGAGCAGGTCGTAGCCCTCTTCGAGGAACTTCGAGGCATCGATCGACTGGGTGAAGAGCTGGGCCTCGGCCGGGAGATCGACGCTCGCGGCGGCCTCGTCGATCACCGCGGCGCCTTCCACGCTCGTGACTCCGTCTTCGAGGTTGGCGATCACCGAGAAGGACGATGCTCGGCTGAAGCTCAGCACGCTCTCGACCTCCGGGCGGGCGAGCACGGCGGCGGCGAGGGGGTCGGCGACCTCCGCGTCGACGCGATCGGCATCGTCGACGAAATAGCCGCCGGCACCTATCGAGACCGGCACATCGACGGGCGGAAAGCCCTCACGAGGGAGAAGAAACAGGTACGACGTGACGCCGAAGACAAGCACGACAAACCACGCGATGATCGACCCTCGCGGTCGGGACGCGAACACATTGACGAACCTGGCGAGCACCGCGGACCTCCTCGATGGGGCGCCTTACAGCGTATGCATTTGCCGCCGAGCGAGGCTGCTCAAACGGTCCGACAGGTGTCACACCGCGAGGGTCACCCTGGCGTCAGCCGAGCGCGGACCCCACGGCGGCTGAAACCGTACGTCCATCGGCGCGTCCGGCGGCCCGGGCCATCACGTCCTTGATCGCGGCGCCCATGTCCTTCTTCGTTTCGTATCCGCCTTCGGCGATCACGGCCTGCACGATCGCGTCGAGCTCTTCGGCGCTGAGGGGTTCGGGCAGGTACTCCTGCAGCACCTCGCGTTCTGCGACCTCGTTCGCCGCCCGCTCTGCTTCGCCGGCATCTGTGAAGATCTCTGCCGCCTCCGTACGCTGTTTCACCTCGGTGGCGATGAGTTTCTGCACGGCCTCATCGGTGAGGTCACCGCCGCCGCCCTCCGAGGTCTGCGCGGTCTTCACCGCGGTGATCACAGCACGGAGAGTGGTCTTTCGAACGTCGTCACCAGCCTTCATCGCGGCGACAAGATCATTCTGGAGGGTGTCGGTGAGGGCCATGGGAATCATGGTGTCACACCCCTTGTTCATACTGATGACATGGCAATGAAAAGCACACCGAAACCAGAGCGATCCCCCGCTCAGACCCAATTCGTGCTGGTCGTCGATGGCTCGGAGCCCTCGTGGCACCTCGACGATGAAACTCGCGAAATCGGGCGGAAGGGCCTCGAGCAGGCCCGGGCGGTTCTTCGGTCACGTCAGCCCCGCAGCCTCGACCACGCTGCTTGAGGTAGCGTCGTCGTCGCGACGTTTCCGCCGCGCGTCTCGGCATTGGGCCCTCCGGATTTCACCGAGGTCAGGCCGTGCCATCCCGCCACCCGCTCCACTCTGCTCATGCCGTTGCCCTTGCGATCGGAATCGTCGTCGCTGGGTGCTCCTCGGCCTCAGACACCGCACCGGTAGCACACCCGCCGATCGTCGAGTCGGTGGTCGACGGCGACACGATCCGAGTTCGATTCGGCGATCGCGTCGAAATCGTCCGCCTTCTCGGAATCGACACCCCGGAGTCCGTCGACCCCAACCGACCCGAGCAGTGTTTCGGCGCCGAGGCGACAGGTCGACTGTCCGACTTGTTGCCGACCGGCAGTGTCGTGCGGATCGAGCGCGATGTCGAGGGTCGCGACCAGTACGGACGACTGCTCGGCTACGTCTTCGCCGCGGAAGCAGGATTCGTGAACGAGAGGCTTCTCGCTGAAGGGTTCGCCGACCTCTCGATCATCGGTGCCAATCGCAGTTACAGCGGCCCCCTCACCAATGCATACACCGCCGCCAGAACCTCGGAAAGGGGTCTGTGGCGCACATGTGGTGGTCCTGATGTTCCTCTCGACCCCGCTCGCTGACCGGTGGGCGGATCAGTCGGCGACTGCCGCCACCCAGGCTGCGGCCCACGGATCGGAACGGAAGGCTGGAACCAGCTCGTCGAGCCACCGCTCGTACGACCCCTCGATCTTCAGGTCGCCCGCCATGAACGCGGTGTCCAGGTCGCGCTCCCCCCGCCACAGCGGGAGTAGCGCCGATTCCTTGGCGGTCACTGTCACGGCGGCAGATTCGCCTCGAGGAAGCCGTCCGGCCGTCCCGCTTACGGGGCGGGACCCATCGAGATCGATGTGAAACGCGTGCTTGCCATCGTCGGTTTCGGTAACGATCCAGAGCACACGCATGGGGGCATGAACGGTGGCAGCGGCCACGGAAGCTCCGTCCACCAGCGCGTCGACCCAGTCCTGGTCGTATCGGGTCACAACGCGACCTCGACCGGCTCGCGGAGACCCGCGAACAGATCGTCCTCGAGATCGTCGACAGGCAGGGTCGAGATCGCGAGCTCATAGTCGTCCCACGGATAGACCGACTTCGCGACATCACGAGGGAGCGGGAACCAGAACTTCTCGTTCGGATCGACTTGGGTCGCGTGCGCAAGAAGCGCGTCGCAGCGGTTGTCCCAGTAGTCCTCCACGTTCACCTTCGCGGTGATCAGGTGATCTTCGGACTCGCGTTCGAACCAGCGGTCATCGAAGGGACTTTCGCCGTTGACCTCGAGGCACTTCTCATGAGTCCTCACGATGCGCTCCATTGCCCACGCGGTGTAGTACAGCTTCGACGGAGCCCACGGTTCGCCGGCTTCGGGGAACGCTGCGGGGTCACCAGCGGCGTGAAACGCGGGGACCGTGATGTCGTTCACCTTCAGGTGGTCGGGATGGAGGTACCCCTGTTGGTGGTCGCTGTAGGTGACGATCACGTGCGGCTTCTGGGTGCGGATGATCCGGACGAGCTTCTCTACCGCCTCGTCCAGCGGGGCGTTGGCAAAATTGTCCGGGTGTGCGTTTTCGGGCATGTCGGGCATACCGGAGTCGAGGTATCCGAGCATGATGACGTCGTCGTAGCCGATGATCTCGGCAGAGCGGTCCAGCTCGGACCTGCGCACGGCCGCAAGATTCTCGCGGACCTCGGGCAGATCCATCGCCGGGTTCAGGATGTCACCCGCTTCGCCGCCCGTGCAGCACACAAGAACCGATCTGATGCCTTCGTCGTGGTAGCGGGCCACGGTGCCGGCCCCCTTCGACGCTTCGTCGTCGGGGTGAGCATGCACCGCGAGAAGTCGCAGCGTGGAATTCATCTGCCGAACGATATCGGGGTACCTTTGGTACGAGTTGTCGGACCGATCGAAGTAAGAGTCACTGTGTCGAATCCAACCATCAACGATCTCTTCGCGAGCTTCGGTCTCGAGCCGAATGCGTCAAGCCACAAGATCAATGCAGCGTTCCGCGCGCTTTCGAAACGGGCTCACCCTGATGCCGGCGGATCGCGGGATCATTTCGAGAAGCTGCAGTCGACCCGCGAAATCCTGCTCGGTGCCTCCCGCGGCGACGCCGGCACGTCCACGACCAACGCCTCGGAGGCGACCGACTACAAAGTCGATCGTCGCACCGAGCCCCGACCACCGATCACGATGCCGACCGAACGCCCCATCTGGCTTCCCGGCGCCGTGCTCGCCATTCCGGTTGCGGTCGTCGTGGGAGCATTCGCCCTCATCCGCCTCGACCGCACGCTCATCGCGGCGGCGCTCGGAGCAGCACTCGCCGTCTGGTTTGTCACCACCGTGATCCTTGCTCTGCGATCACAGCACGCGAACAACACGAAGCCCGAGGTTATCTACCGGCCTGCGGAAGAGATCATCCAAATGCGTGCCGCTCGCATCCGAGCGGAACAGCAACGGGCACGCCAGAAGACCGAAGTCTGAGTCTTCCGCCGCGCTTGATCGCGAGCATGTTGTGCACACGGTTCAGGGGACGGGCCGGTGCTCCTGGGGTCGAAATTTCCATCGAATCCTGACGCGTGTGGGAATTAAGTCAACCTTGACGTAGTTTGAGAGACCAATAAGTCAACTTTGACTCAAAGGAGTCCCAATGACAACCATCGAATCCACGCACCTCCCCCTCCGTTCCGGAACATGGGCGATCGACACGATCCACAGCACGGTCGAGTTCACCGTTCGCCACCTCGGCATCAGCAAGGTGCGCGGTCGGTTCAATTCGTTCGAGGGCGCCGCGTCAATCGGGGCGGCGCTCGACGATGTGGCGATCACCGCGTCGATCGACTTGGCGAGCGTCGACACGAACAACCCAGACCGCGACGGACACCTTCGGAGCGCCGACTTCTTTGATGCCGACAAGAACCCCCGAATGGACTTTCTGAGCAACTCGGTGTCGCAGAACGCGGATGGCGAATTCGTCCTCACCGGCGACCTCACTCTCAACGGCGTGACCAACCCGATCAGCCTCGATGTCGAGTTCCACGGCGCCCAGCTCTACCCGATGGACGAGCACATCCACGCGGGCTTCACCGCGACTGGCGCGATCTCACGCAAGGCGTACGGCGTGGACTTCGACATCCCCCTCGGAGCTGACAAGATGGCGATCGGCGACAAGGTTGCGATCGAACTCGAGATCCAGCTCGTCGAACCCTCCTGAGACCATGCCTCGCTCCAACGCCCACCCGCCCCGCTGGCTGACCCAAGCCGAGCAACGGGCGTGGTGGGCGTTGCTCGAGGTGGGAGCCGGCTTGTTCGACGTGGTCACCGCCGACCTGAAGGAATCGTGTGGCCTGACGCTCGAGGACTACGAAGTTCTCCATCTCCTCTCGATCGCCGATGAGCGATCGCTCCGCGTGGGGGCCCTGGCCGACCAGATGCTCACCAGCCGCACCCGCCTCACACAACGGCTGGATCGACTCGCCGAACGCGGCCTGCTCTCGAAGCAGAGGTGCCCCGAGGATGGAAGAGCGGTGAATGTGGTGCTCTCGGATATCGGTTGGAAACTATTGGTCGAGATCGCCCCCGGGCACGTGGAGTCAGTGCGAACCAACGTATTCGAACACCTGACCGACGACGACGTGGAAGCGATCGGCACGAGCCTCGACAAGCTGGCTCAACATCTCCATCGGACCCGGAATCCCTAACGGAAATCTCTGGAGGCGATGGGGGCGGCCATCGAGAACTCGACGAGTTTGTCGGCTATCACGTTGATCACTCCCTCGGCGATCTCAACCCGACCGCGGATGATCAGCGCGATTGCGCGGAGCGCCACCTGCTGGTGCCTCATCCAGCATCCCTTCGACACGATCACGTTGATGAGGCCGTATTCGTCCTCGAGGTTGAGGAAGGTGGTGCCCGAGGCCGTGGCGGGACGCTGCCGATGCGTGACCACCCCGGCAATGAGCACCCGACCACCCGACTCCTGATCGCGCAGGCCAGCCGACGGAATCACGCCCAGCTGATCGAGCTCGTTGCGATGAAAGCGGGTGGGGTGGCCATCGGGCGCCACGCCGGTGGCCCAAAGGTTGGCGAGAGCGATCTCACGATCGCTCATACCCGGGAGCTTCGGTGACCGGATACCGGTGATGATTCCCTCGAGCCGCGACTCCGACGCCTGCGCCGCAGCCCCGGCAGCCCACAGCGCCGTGCGGCGTTTCGACCGCGAACCCCCGGGCCCACCGACCTCGGTCTCGTCGATCAGCGAGTCGAAGGCGCCGGAGGTGGCCAGCGCCTCGAGCACCTCGATGGAACAGCCGGTCCGACGCTTCACGTCTTCGATCGACGACCACGGCCGCCCGGCGTCGATCGCCTCGGCCAGATCGTCGCCAACGTGGCGGACCGAGCCGATGCCCAACCGCACCGCGGGACCACCATCGCCCCACCGATCGGGGGCAACCCCAGCACCCTGGCGGGCCGCCGGATCGACCGCCGGGCCACCGGCCCACTCGAGGGTGGCGCCGGCCGCCGACAGGTTGATGTGGGGCGTGAGCACCTCCACGCCGTGGCGTTTGGCATCACCGACCAACGTGTGAGGCGAATAGAAGCCCATCGGTTGGGCGTTGAGCAGCGCAGCACAAAAAGCCGCCGGGTAGTACCGCTTGAGCCACGACGACGCGTACACGAGGTAGGCGAACGACACCGAGTGACTCTCGGGAAAGCCGTAGTTGGCGAACGCGGCCAGCTTCTCCCAGATCTGATCGGCGATCTCGACCCCGATCCCCCGTTCGGCCATCCCGTCGTAGAGACGAGCCCGCATGCGCTCCATTCGCTCGCGGCTCCGTTTGGAGCCCATCGCCTGGCGGAGCTGATCAGCCTCGGCGGGCGTGAACCCGGCTACGTCGATCGCCATCTGCATGAGCTGTTCCTGGAACAGTGGGATGCCGAGCGTTTTTGACAACGACTTCTCGAGCAGAGGATGCAGGTAAGTAACCGGTTCCTTTCCGTTGCGCCGGCGAATGTAGGGGTGCACCGACCCGCCCTGGATCGGGCCCGGCCGGATAAGCGCCACCTCGACCACCAGGTCGTAGAACGTGCGGGGTTTGAGCCGGGGAAGGGTGGCCATTTGAGCCCGTGACTCGATCTGGAACACACCGATGGTGTCGGCCCGGCACAACATGTCGTAGACCTCGGGGTCCTGGGGCATGGTGGCCATGTCGATGTCGATCTCGTGATGCTCAGCGATGAAGTCGATGGCGTAGTGGATGGCCGAGAGCATGCCGAGGCCAAGCAGGTCGAACTTCACGAGACCGGTGGCGGCACAGTCGTCCTTGTCCCACTGGAGCACGCTGCGGTTCTCCATGCGGGCCCACTCGACCGGGCACACCTCGACCACGGGTCGGTCACAGATCACCATGCCGCCCGAGTGGATGCCGAGGTGCCGGGGAGCGTGTTCGAGCTGGGTGGCAAGATCGGCCACATCGGCGGGAAGGTTGTCAGTCTGGGAATGCAAGGTGGTCCAGCCGTCGAGTTTCTTCGAGAAGGCGTCCTGTTGGCCGGTGGCGTAGCCGAGCGCTTTGGCCATGTCGCGCACCGCCGACTTAGACCGGTAGGTGATCACGTTCGCCACCTGAGCTGCATGCTCGCGGCCGTACCGCTCATACACGTACTGGATGACCTCTTCCCGACGGTCGGACTCGATGTCGATGTCGATGTCGGGCGGGCCGTCGCGTTCTGGCGAGAGGAACCGTTCGAACAACAGGCCGAGCGCCACCGCGTCGGCGTTGGTGATGCCCAGGGCGTAACACACCGCCGAGTTCGCAGCCGAGCCTCTCCCCTGGCAGTAGATGTCGGCCTGTCGACAGAACTCGACGATGTCGGCCACGATCAGGAAATAGCCGGGGAATCCGAGCTCGGCGATCAAGTCGAGTTCGTGGTCGATCTGGGCATACGCGCCGATCACCATCTCACTGGTTCGAGCGCCGTAGCGGCGACTCGCGCCTCGGGCGGTGAGCTCGCGCAGCCACGACATCTCGTCGTGATCATCGGGGCAGGGGTACGGCGGCAAATTGGGCGCCACCAACTTGAGGTCGAAAGCGCACTCGGCGGCGATGCGAGTGGCAGCATCGACCACACCCGGGTAGCGGTCGAACCGACGTTGCTGTTCGTCGCCGGTTCGCAGGTGGGAAGCCGCCGCGGCCGGGAGCCACCCATCGTGTTCTTCGAGTGAGCGCCGGTGCCCAACGGCAGCGAGGGCGGTGGCGAGCTTGCGATGATGCTGGCCGCCGTATCGGACATCGTTGGTGGCCACCACAGCCAGATCGCGTTCGATGCCGAGTCGAGCGAGCGCATCGTTGCGGGTGGTGCACAACGGAGTGGCGTGATCCCAGATCTCGACCACCACATTCATGCGCCCGAAGCGGTCGATCAGGTCGGCGAGCAAGCGCTGAGCGGCGATCGGGCCATCGGCCTCGAGGGCTCGGTTGAGGGGGCCCAGTTGAGTGCCGGTGAGCACCACCCACTGATCGGCGGCCAGCTCGGCGAGGCGATCGAGGGTGTAGAGAGGTGCCCCCTTCTCCCCCGCCATCTGCCCTTCGCTGATCGCCCGGGCCAGGTTGGCGTAGCCGTCGGGACCGCGGGCGAGCACCACGAGGTCGCCGACGTCGGCCACGGTGAGCTCGGCGCCAAAGACAGTGGGCATGCCGTGGGCCCGGGCCGCCTCGGCGAACCGAACCAC
This sequence comes from Acidimicrobiales bacterium, assembly GCA_051011575.1. GTDB lineage: Bacteria > Actinomycetota > Acidimicrobiia > Acidimicrobiales > SHLQ01 > SHLQ01. The sequence goes on from JBPCTR010000248.1 coordinate 26,615, forward strand.
CCCGTAGAACCCGTTGCGGTCAGTGAGTGCCAGCGCTTCGAGACCGAGCCGCACGGCCTCTTCGACCAGATCCTCGGGCGATGATGCCCCGTCGAGGAAGCTGAAATTCGAGTGGCAGTGGAGTTCGGCGTAAGGCGTGGTCGATACGATTCGTTCGACCTCGACGGGAGCCTCGTAGCCCTCCCGCTTGCGACTCCAGGCCGGACTGTCGCCCCCGGTGAGCACGACACCGCTGACCGGATCGACCCCGGGATCGGGTGCCGCCGCATCCACTTTCCCCCGCGATCGCGGCGGGTTTCGATCCGACAGTCGGCGTTCGAACTCCGACCAGGGAACCGGGGGGTTTTTCCCTCCCATGCGACCCGCGAGCGTAATCGAACACCTGTTCGCTCAGCAACCCCGCCCCCTGGGTCTGACCCCTTTTTGTCGAAAGGGGTCAGACCCGAGGATTCGACCGACGCTTCGCCTTACCCGGCCTTGGGGGTGAGTGTCACCGTGAGCTCATCGAAGTCGGGGGTTACCTCGGGGTTCGGGTCACGAACGACGTAGTCGGCCACAGCCTCGAGGTCATAGAGCGCACCATTTGCATCCGCGACCTCACCGATCACCGAATTCAGGTACTTTCCGCGCGGCAGAGGCGTCGAGCCATCGAGGTAAACGATCGGATCGACAAGGCGGGTTGCCTTGTCGCGCAATGTCGTCATCCCCGTCGCATATGGCGCGGGTAGCGGCCTGCCCTCACCGAAGAACGCGCCGCAGCTGGCATCAAAAAAGTCGAACACTGCCATGTCGGTTGAATACACCGAGGTGTATCCAACGTGCCCTCCGGGTGGCGTCTTCACGGTCCACCGGGCGTTTGGACGCTCTTTGGCCAGCATCTTCTTCGCCGGCGGAGGGGGTCCGGATGGGTCGCGGACTCCACACACGTCGTAGAGGTCACCACTCCAGATCACGACGTACTCCAGAGACTCGCCGGTGGTGTTGTCGAACACCTTCGCGAGTGGAGCGCGATAGACGTCGGTACCGTCGCCTCTGGTCCGCACGTGTTCCACGAACATGGGCAGCTCGCCGTCGCCATGGGATGCACCGGCCGGCGCCACGAACACGAGGGTTGCAATCGCCGCCAGGACGACAGCAACGCCGATCAGTCGAGTGCGAAGCCGCCGCTCCGTCGATTCCTTCATCGCTTCCATTGAATTCCCTTCCACTCACGCACCCGTTTGGGTACTGGTGGAAGGTTCATCGCTCGAGGTGCGTCAAATCTGTCGACGATCCCCCGATTTCGCCGATGCAGTTCAGGCGAAGTGCGCCACCAGCCAATGGTGGATGTCGGCGGTCTTCTCGAGACGCATCGCACACCAGTCGGCGAACGACGACGTCGACACACTCTTCGGAACCTTCTCCTGCCAGCGCACCTGGAAGCCCTTGTGTCGCAACAGGTCGCCTCGAGGGTGATCTTCCGCGTATGGCTTGGGCACCCTCTTGAGTCCCTCCCCCACGACCTCCGCCTTGGTGGCCTGGACCAGGTCGGCGAGGTCGGCGGCAAACGGTTCACCATCCTCATCGATCGCGGTGCGCCACCGGTCGAGGTCGCCGATCATCATCCCGCTGGCGAAGCCCACGCCGTCTTCGGGATGAAGACGCACCATCAGCATCGGTGCGGTCTTCTTGTTCGCTCCCTCCCAGAACCGGAACATCAGATGGTCTTTGTAGGGCGAGGCGTCGGGGTTGAAGCGCACGTCATTGTTGATCGGGGCGATCGACCCGTTGGTTTTGGGTTGGGCCTCGATACCCGTCGAGATCCGGTCGCCCAGGGCGTCGCCCATTGCCGACACAAACGCCTTTGCCGGAGCGACCACGTCGGCGTCGTAGACCGTCCGGTTGTCGTCGAACCACATCTTGTTCTTCGTGCCGAGTGTCGTCAGGAAGTCCAGCCCTGTCTTCGGGAATCCGGTGAACTCGGTCATGATGCGAACTCCAGGCCTTCGTCGAGCAGGGTTTTCCAGAGCGCCTCGTCGCGCCCGGGCACCTGGACCCACTCCTTGAAGACCTTTTTGGCCGGAGCGAATGCGAGCCCAGTGCCGTCGGCAATCAACGCGGAAACACGCTCGGCGGGCAGTTTCACGACGAGATCGCCCGTGCGGTACTCGGGCATGGCCAGGAAGTCGCCGTTCACCCGTAGGCAACGGCTTCGCATCAGCTCGCCTTCCTCGGCGGTCCCGGAGGCCATCAGAGGCTCGGCCAGGTCCCAGAAGAGCGCATCGTCGACATCGGGTGAAGCAGTCATGGTCATACCTCCGCAAAGGCTCGCACGGTGAACGTGCCAGCTCCCCGAATCTTTGGCGGGACAGCGGTGAATCGCAACCCGGTCATGGGTAGTGCTGCGAGGTTGGTGAGGTGCTCGATGATCGGAATCTCCCGAGCGAGCAGGATCGAGTGCACGGGGCGATCGCCACCGGCGGTCGAGTCGATGTTCAGCGAGTCGATGCCGACGCAGGCGACATTGGCGTCGACGAGCGCACGCGCCGACGCTTCGGTGAGGTAGGGGTGATCGACGGCGTACGCATCGGTTCCGAAGTGCTGCGAATGATCCGTGCGCACCAAAACGGCGTGCCCCTCGAGCCCGACGAGTTCGGCAGGGTCCAGCTCGATCGACTGCCGCTCCCGACGGTCGAGACACACGGCGGGCACGCCGGCCACCTTCTCGAGCGCGAGCTCGGTGAGGTCGTGGCCATCGGCATAACGATGCAGCGGCACGTCGATATAGGTGCCGGTGTTCGTGCAGATCTCGACAACGTCGATCTGGAAGGTGATGCCCGGCCCGTAGAGCTCCTCGGCGGCCTCGCGGGTGAGGTGCGGTCGAATAGCCGGGACGGGTAATCCCGGATACGTGTTCATGCCCTCGGTGATCACGTGGCTGAGGTCGATGAGTGTCATGCGGTGAGTCCTGCCCGCAGGCGGAGGTAGACCGCCCGCACTGCGAGTGCCTCGCGCACCTCGGCGTTGCTCTCGGCCATGAACTCCTCGCGGTACGTGCTGTCGGTGACCAGCGAGACGGCGAATTGAAGGCCCGAGAAGGTGGCCACGACACTCGCCACCACAACGTGCAGGCGGGTCAGGACCAGTCGATCAGAGCCGAGTGTCGTCGCTGCGATCTCGACATCGGCGAGTGATGTGAGCGTGGTCCACTGAAGCATGGTCTGTTCCCGGACGGTCAGGATGCCAAAGCCGAGATAGAAGCCGAAGATGAGCAGCGTCACCAGCGCGACCTGAGCCACAAGCCCCACGCCGAGACGGATCGTGAGGTTCCGCTTGGCGGCGGCGTGCAAGGGAACCCGCTTGGGAGCATCCGGGAAGTCGGCCACGGCCAACCCTTCGAGAGGTGTCTCGTCGAGTTCCGCTTCGACCTCGGCCCAATCGTCGAACCAGCGCAGGATGTTGATCGCCTCCGGCATCGCCCCGAACACGAAAACGATTCCGATCAGCGCCAGAGCCGACAGCACGATCGTGAACAGCGGCCACGTCAACTCGTTGGCGACCTGCCAGATCTCAGCGTTGAGGAAGAGGAAGGCCGAAAAAAGCAACATCAGTGGGAGCGTCCGACCGAGCAGTTGAAGAACCTGACCGAGGTGCTGCCACATGACATCGATCCCCCATCGGACCATCGCGAACAGGCCGAGAGACACGATGAGGTACACAACGATCAGCACGATGATGTTGAGAGCTACTACGCCGAGGAAGCCTCCCGAGTCGTCGTGGCCGCCGAGCAGAGCGAGAACTGGCGGCACCAACACAAAAAGCGCGAGCTCGCCGATGCCGATGTCTTCGGGCCGAGCGAACGGGCGCCTGCCGCGAAGTCGATTCACGAACATGATGGCTGCCACGATCACCCCGAGCCCGGCGACGAAGACGCCGACCTGAGCCCATCCGCTCACGTTGTCGCCGAAGGTGAGAAACATCTCTGCGAAGAACACAAACGACAGAAAGCCGACGGCGCGTGTCCACACGTCCTCGCTGGCTGAAAAGTCGTCGATGAAGTGCGGGATGCCATTGCGTACGAACCAGTCTTCGGTCTTGTCGACGAGCCGGCTGGTGTCGCGAGGGCTGGTCACTCCTCGCAAACCGCCCCTCGCATGTCGATGTGCGACACGCTCACCTCGGCACCCGCTGGCAGCGCCGCCGCCACCTTCTCGGCCATCGAGGGCTCACAGAGCGCGGCGGCGGTGGGTCCGCTGCCCGACAGCCACGAACACCAGGCACCTGCATCGCGTGCCGCTTCCATGGCGGCTGCCGTGTTCGGCAGGTTCTCGAGCCGAATCTTCTGGTGAAGGCGATCCTCGGTGGCGAACGCCAGCAGCTCAGCATCACCATTCGTGAGCGCGGCGACCAGCAGCGCCGCCCGTCCCATGTTGAACACGGCGTCCTGCATCGACACGTGGCTGGGCAGCTTGCGTCGCGATTCCTTCGTTCCCGAGAGGGTGTCGGGGATCCACAACACGACGGTGGCCTGCACGCCGAGCGGAATCTTCTCCACCCGGTCTCCCACCGCCACCGTGACGCCTCCGAAGACAGACGGAGCCACATTGTCGGGATGACCTTCGAGTTCGGTCGCTTCGAGAAACAACCAGCGTCGACACTCGTCGATGGACGTGCCCTTCTGTACGGCAGCGGCCAACAGTCCGGCAACCCGCGCCGCGCCCGAGAATCCCATCCCACGAGCAGGCGGGATCGTCGAGCGGATGTCGAGCCCACCGGTTCCACCGAACCGGCGGAAGACCCGCATGGTCAGATGGTCTTCGCTACCCACGCCCTCAGCGGCGAAGTCCACCTCGAGGTACCGGTCGATCGCCATCCCGAGCACGTCGAACCCCGAGCCGAGGTTCGCCGAGGAGGCGGGGACACGGATCGTGGTCATCAGGCGTCCAGAACTCCACCACTCACGATTGGAGGCTCGATCGACCACGGAAACTCGATCCACTTGTCGGTGCGCTTCCACACGTAGTCGCACTTGATCAGCGATTGCGGCTTCTCGTAGAGGCATGCCGATCGGACGTCGCCGACCTCGCCTTCACAGAAATCGTGAACGTGGCGCAGCGTGTGGCCAGTGTCGGCCACGTCGTCGGCGATGAGCACGTTCGAGTCGCGCAGGTCGACGGTGTCGAGATAGGGAGGGAGGGTGGTGGGCACATCGAGACGCTCGTCGACACCGGTGTAGTACTCGACGTTCATGACGTAGAGGTTCTTCACGGCTAACGCGTAACCGAGCGAGCCGGCCACGAAGAGCCCGCCGCGAGCGATGGCCAGGATGATGTCTGGCCTGTATCCGTCGTCGGCGACGAGTTGCGCGAGCTCTCGCGCTGCTGTGCCGTAGGTGGTCCAGTCGAGGACCTCGCGCTCTGCAGTCATGGAGCTTGACCCTAGCCAAGCGATCCTCAATAGGTCCCAGCCAGCCACCAACCCCCGCGCTCGACATGGGCGAGCATCGCCTCGCCGTCTTCATCGACAAGTTGGAACCGGGCTCGGCGACGAGTTCGGTCGGGATCCCACCAGCGTTCGTCGAGCAACCATGGGCCGGCCCAGGCCACGATCTGTTTCCACCGGCGACCGTCGCGGCTGATCGTTGCCGGTTCCCCTGACACCTCTCCCCTACCACTCACCACGACGGACTGCCCGGAGCTGTCGAGCACCTCGACAGGTTGTTCAGAGAAGAGTTCGACCGGCGACGGTGCCGGCATCTGCCCCGGCCACGGGCGTTCATCGATCGGCTGCACCTTTCGTTCGGCCAGGTCCACACTGCCCGCTGGCAGGAGGCCGATCGCATCGTCGGGTTCGCGGCCACCGCGCCACTCGGCAACCTGGACGTTCTCGCTACCCACCAACGCTTCGAGGCGTGCCACCGCCCGCCCGGCCCGCAGATCGGCTTCGGTCTCACCGCCCCAGAACCCAAGCTGCCTGCCCTTTGCCGGTAGCAGGTCGTCGGGGCGCAGCACCAGCAGGTTGAGACCACCCGACGGCCGCACGGCCGGCGAGGCGTTGAGCCAACCATCGAGCTGCCACCGGACTCGGTCGGTGAGTGCCCCTACCGACAAGGCGCCCTCATGGCGCCAGCCCCGGGCGAGCCGTTCGCCGTGTTCGGTTTCGGCTTCGATCGTGACCCGGCTACAGGCCGCCCCCCTGGCCTCGAGTCGCCCATGGAGTGTGAGCGCGAGCTGGCGGGCAGCGAACGCGGCCTGATCGATTCGTTCGACCGGTGGGTCGAGCGAGAGGGTGGCGGTCATGTCCTCGGGCGGGTCGGTGGCATCGGGCAGGGATTCATCGAATCCCGATGCTCGAGCGTGTGCCACCAAACCCGGACGCGAGAAGCGGCCGATCACGTCGGTTCGTTCGAACGCGGCGAACTCACCGAGGGTGCGCACCCCCAGCCGCCACAGGACGTCGGTGAGATCGGGCATGTCGAGCAGGGTGATCGGCAGCGGCGCCAGGAAGCCGGGGCTCTCACCCACGGGCACGATGTGGGGAACGGGACTCGAGGTACGGGCGGCGATCCGACCGGCGAACACACCATCGGCGATTCCGATCGAACAGGTCGTGCGACCCGCGAGGGTGTCGGTGACCGCCTGTTGGATCTTCTCGGCAAGTGGGAGATCGCCACCGAAGTAACGCGACGGCCCGATTGTGGGGAACAGACACGTCCCGGGTTGGGTGATCTCGATCCGAGGCGTGAAAGCCTCGACCGCCGCCACCACCTCCTCGAACAGACGGGCCTCGGTGGCGAGATCGCGCTCGGAGATCGTGAGTTCCGGGCAACGGCCCTGAGCCTCGCGGCGACGCAACCCGCGCACCACCCCCACCGACCGGGCGGCCTCCGACGATGCCACCACCCGATTCGCATGCATCACGGCCCCGGGTTCCTCTGGCCGGATCCCCGCCGCCACCACCGGCCAATCAGAACACCAGAGGAGGAGGACGCGCGGTGGATCTGTGAATGAGGCCTTGGGCGGAATCAGGCTGCGTTCGTGTTCGCCTGCTTCTGTGTCGAGGCGGGTGAAGGCAGGTTCAGGAAGATAACTCTTGCGGTGTTTCACTTCGCGAGGGGGATGACCTCAGCAACACGTTCGAGACGTTCGATCGTGCCGCTGGGGGCAGGGAGGGCGAAGCGGTCGGTGCGGGAGCGGCCACGGATGCGACGGCCCGACGCCTCGACCTCGACGGCACGGCCCTGGAGGCAGCCGTATCCCTGACCGAGGCCTTCCCACTCGATGGGGTCGACATCGATCGACAGGTCGTACTGCAGCTGCCCTTCATTCCCGCCGGCCGATGCCAGCTCGAACAACACCGACCCGCGCTCGCGGGCCCGCGACGACATACGCCGGTATTCGCTCGGCACCACTCGATGGCGGGGGGCGCCGAACATGACCACGTCGACCGCACCGATCAGTGCGCCTATCACTGCAGACCATGTGGCGGCATCGGGGCTGTTGACCACCAGGACCCGTTCGATGGCCACACCGACTTCGCGAGCGGCGGCCAGGCCGATGCCGGGAACGTCGACCGCAGCCACCCAGCCTCCGCTGGTGGTGACCCCACCGAGCAGCGCCCACGCCATGGCCCGAGCCGAGGCACCACCTTCGACCCGAACCGTCCACCCCCGCTGCAACCCTCCCCCGGGGAGGAGGTCGTGGAACACCTCGGGAACGGGCAACACCTGCTCGGCCGCGAGGACGACCGGAGCGATACGACCGATCTGCTCTCGAAGCTCCGCGCTCACTGCCATTGACCCAGTATCGAACAACTGTTCGACCAAAAGCAACCGGGGCGACGGTGGTCGAGATTGCCCGTCTCGCCACCGCCGCCCCGACCACTCTGCGCGAGACTGACCACTCATGACCGACCTCAGTGCCTTCGTTCCCCGCCTCGCGGCGGAGCTGGGTGCAACGCCGGATTCGCACTGGACCAGCGTTCCGGGATCGATGCTCAGCGCCGACATCTCGGGGTTCACCGCTCTGTCGGAGAAGCTTGCCGGCAAGGGGAAGGCGGGCGCAGAGGAGATCACCGAGTTGATCAACACCTGCTTCACGGCGCTCATCGACAGCGCGTACGACTACGGCGGCGAGGTACTCAAGTTCGGCGGCGACGCCCTCCTCGTGCTGTTCCGCGGCGACGACCACGAGCGCCGCGTTGTGAGTGCCGGCCAGGCCATGCAGCACGCCCTGCATTCGTCCCCCGCCGCCAAACGCGCCAACCTCACCATGACCGTCGGTGCGGCCGAGGGACCCTTCGACGTCTTCCTCGCTGGTTCCGACTACCGGGAACTGCTCATCACCGGCACCCGTGCCACCGAAGTGATCCACCTCGAGGGTGAGGCTGCGAAGGGGGAAACGCTCGTGAGTCCGACCCTCGCCGCCGTGCTCCCTCCCGACATGGTCGGGCGCACTCACGCTGGTGGCCATGAGGTGATCGGCCGGACCGACAATCAAATCACCGGGCCGCCCGATCGGGTGTCCGACGACCTCGACCTGAGTTCCTTCGTTCCTCCGGCTGTTTTAGAGCAATTCGTTGCCTTCGAGGAGATGGGCGGCGAGCATCGCCTGGTCACAGTCGGGTTCGCGATGGTTGCGGGGATCGCCGCCGAGATCGATCGGGTCGGTGCGGACGGCACGGCCGCGACCCTGGGCCGACTGGTCGACGACATCATGGCCGCCACCGCACCGTTCGGGGTCACGGTTCTCCATACCGATATCGCTCCCGACGGTGTGAAGTTTGTCCTGTGCGCCGGCGCCCCCGTCAACCCTGGTGATACCGGCGACGCCCTGCTGGAGGCCGCGCTGCGGATCGCCGAGATCGACTCGCCTCTTGTGATTCGCCAGGGGGTGCAGACGGGTCGCGTGTTCGCGGGTTTCCTCGGTAGCCCCTACCGCCGCACGTACACACTCATGGGCGACCCGGTGAACACCGCGGCCCGCATGCTCGGCAAGGCCGACGACCGAGACATCGTGGCCGTCGACACCGTCGTGGACGACACTCGCACCATCTTCGCCACCGAGGAGCTCGAGCCGTTCCATGTGAAAGGCAAGACCGAGCCGATCGTGGCCCACAAGGTCTTCGCCAGCTCCGACGAGGTTCGCCGGCACGGCTCGGCCACCCGGTTGGTCGGCCGCAAGACCGAACTCGACTCGCTCACGCGGGCCATCGGCGAACTCGGCGAGGTGATTGTCCTCTCCGGCCCCGCCGGGGTCGGCAAGTCGCGCCTTCTCGACGCCGCATGGGACATGGCCGAGGGGCTCACGATCTTCCAGGCCGCCTGCACGCCCTATGGGGCAAGCTCGCCATACAGCGTGTTCCGACCACTCCTCCGGAGCGGCAGTGGCATCGACGTACACGCCGATCCCGACCACGCCGGCGATCTCCTCACCAAGATCGTCCGCTCCTTCGCTCCAGCTCTCCGCCCGGTGCTTCCCCTACTCGCAATTCCTTTTGGGGCAAAGGTGTCGAGCACACCCGAGTTCGAGGCGATCGAGCCGAAGTTCCTCCGCGAACGGGTGCACGCTGCGGTGGTCGACTTCCTCGACGCGGTTCTCGACGGACCGGTGATGCTGGTGGTCGAGGATCTCCACTGGGTCGACGACGCGTCGGGCGACCTGGTATCGCACCTCGTGCGCGCGGCCGAGTCACGGCCGTGGGCCGCCATCGTTACACGCCGTCCGGAGGGCGAATGGGTGCCGCCGGAATCGGCGCACCTCTCCGAGCTCGCCCTCGACCCGCTCGACGACGACGACATCCGCTCGCTTGCGATTCAGGTGTGCGCCCGGGCACTCACCGACCACGAGCTGGACGAGATCGCGGCTCGTGCAGCCGGCAACCCACTGTTCGCGATCGAGCTCACGGCCGCACTCGACGGGGGATCGGTCGACGCACTGCCGGACTCGATCGAGGGCATGATCGCCACTCGCATCGACAGTCTCGACCCCGCCGAGCGCCGACTCGTGCGACTCGCATCGGTGTTCGGGCAGACGTTCGCCGTCGCCGACTTCACCGCCGTGTTGACCGATGTGGCACCGGAGCTGACGTTCCGACCCAAGCCCATCGCCGACCTGCTCGAACCCGGACGCAACAAGACGATGCGGTTCACACACGCCCTCTACCGCGACGTTGCGTACGAGGGCCTTCCGTTCCGACGACGAACTCGACTCCACGCCACCGTCGGCCGGAGCCTCGAGGACCGAGCCAAGGACCCAGACGCGATCGCGGGGCTGTTGTCTCTCCACTTCGCCGAAGCCCGGGTCCGCGAGAAGGCGTGGCACTACTCACTGATTGCCGGAGAACGTGCAGCCAGTACCGGCGCGAACATTGAGGCGGCGGCCACGTACCGACGCGCCCTCGACTCTGCGCCGCGATCCGTTGACCCGGGTGAGCGGGCGGAGGTCAGTGAGCGTCTCGGCGACGCCGCATGGAGTTCCGGCAAGTTCGAAGATGCGGTTCACGCCCTGCAGCGTGTTCGACGACTCTCCACCGACGAAGCAGTCGATCTGCGTGCGCGGCGGAAGATCGGAATGATCCGTGAGAACGAAGGCCGCCAGACCCAGGCGCTGTCCTGGTACACCCGCGCTCTACGCACGCTCGATGATCGACAGGTATCCCCAGAGGTCGAGGCCGAGCGCGGTCATCTCTTGATCGCAACGGCCGGTATTCGACACCGCCAAGCGGACGATAAGACAGGCCTTGCATTGGCGGAGGAGGCCGAGCGAATCGCTCTGAGAATCGACGACGCCTCGGTTCTCGCATCTGCCCTCGATCGGCAGGTGCTGGCGAGGACGTTCCTCAAGCAGGACCTCGGCGGCCGGGGGGAAGCTGCGCTTGCCGCCTATCGCGCCCTCGGCAACTCGGCAGGCGAGGCACGGACTCTGAACAACATGGGGATCGCGAGCTACTTCGCAGGCGACTGGACCTCCACTGTCGACCTGTACGCGAGCGCTATCGAACGGAGCACCGCAGCCGGTGATGTGCTCCTCGCCGGAATCGGCGCCGTCAACATGGCCGAGATCCTCGCGGATCAGGGTTACTGGGATCGTGCAATCGAAGCACTGGATGATGTCGTTCGGAACTGGATGTCGACCGGCTATGGACCAGGCGTGGCAGTCGCTCTGTCGTTTCGAGGCACGGCGAGGTCTCGGCGTGGAGACGACGACGCCGCGAGCGACCTCGAAGAATCACTCGATCGGGCAACGCAGATCGGCGCGAGCAGCCTCGTCGCCGGCGCCGTAGCTCGCCTTGCCGAGCATTCGCTGATCGTCGACAACCTGGGCGACGCACAACGCTGGCTCGACCAGCTCGCCTCGATGCCCGAGGCGGCCGAAAGCGACCTGACTCGACGCCGACGGTTGTTCCAGGCGATCCTCGACAACCGGCGCTCGAACGAAGTGTCCGACGACCTGATCGAACTCGCCTACGACGGTGGAGACTTCGTGCAGGCGCTCGCCGAACACCTTCTCCACGGTGTGGCGCCCGAACTAGTCGCGCGCGACGAGCGCCTCGCCTCGCAGCTGGGCATCATCGCGTTCCCACCCTTCCCGGTCCACGCGGTCACGCCGACTGGGAGTGGCGGTTAGGCCTTCTCCGCATCCTTGGCGGCATCCTCGAACTCGTCGAGAGCGTCTTCGACATCGGTCGCCAGCAGGATCACGCCTTCCTGGAAGTGCTCGATCGCCTCGTCGATGTCATCGGGATCACCACCACGGGTCATCGCTGTATTGATCGCCTCGAATGCGAGGTTGCGCCCGAGGTTGCCAAGCGTGTTCAGGAGGTCGTCGCCGACCGCTTGCGGCAGGCCTTTGTCGAGTGCGTCGTCGACCTCCTTGGCCGCCTTCTTCAGGTCCTTGATCGCCTGGGAGATCTCGATCGGCGTCTTCTCGAGATGCACGACCGCCTTGTTGACGTTCTCGAGCGTCTTCTCGAGTTCTTTCCGAATCTTGTTGTCTGGCTCGTTCGCGATGAGGTCGTTGATCTGGTCGACGAGGAATCCGAGACCGCCGACCACCTCGTAGCTACCGACCGCACTCGCAACATTGCCCAGTGCGTCGGTGCCCGTCACCGTGATGGTGAAGGCGCCGACCGAAGTTGTCGGGAGCAGGTCCCCACTCTCGAGAGTGAGGCCCCCGACGACGGCCGAGCATGATGCACCCGCGGGATCCTGACAGCTGAAGATCGCAGCGACTTCCTGCCCTTGCGCGTACACCGAGCCGACCTGCGGTTGGATCAACGTCACTGCGGGAGCGAGGGTGTCAATCGTGACGATCTCGATCGCCGTCTGACCATCGGCCACCACGAACTCGACAGTGTGGATGCCGTCACCGGCAACGGCGACTCCCGCAGGCGTCAGCTCCTCGAGCGGCGCTCCGTCGAGACTGAACTGGATCGGCAGACCATCTGCGTCGGCGGTCACGGTGACCGGGCCCGTGTAGAAGCCGTTTATCGGATCGCCCCCTACCGACGCGGTCACCGCCGTCGTGAGGGAGACGGGCGGCGGCGGTGCGACCTCGTCGCTGAAGTTCTCGGCCTTGTTCGTCGACACGCCCACGTTCCCGGCGTTGTCCTTGGCCTGAACCAGGAACTCCATGTTCGTGGGCACGGTCGGGAACGTCACCGCGCCAACCCAGCGTCCGCTGGCCGGCGGTGACTCGATGAGATCGATTCCGAACCACTCGGCCGTCACATCTCCGGCGCTCGGTGTGGCGAGCACGTACACGCGGTCGACCCCGGATCCGCCGTGGTCATCGACCTCGGCGGTGATGGTGAGCTGCGCTCCGTCGAGGACCGAATCGACCCTGAGAATCGCGGGCGCCGACCGGTCGGCATCATTCGAGTAGTAGACGATCACGTCGATGTCGTCGTCGAGCCGCTGAACGCCGGCGTCTTCGGTGCCCCGGTACTGGCCGGTTGCAAGCACGAGGTTCTGACGCTGACCCTCCGGTTTCTCGAATGTGGAGATCCGCTGGGGAACGGTGGGGTAGTTGATGTTGTCGAGGTCGGGCTCGGGCGCCTGGCTCGACTCGTCGAAGACCGGAACGGCCACCACCGGATCGATCCCCACGTAGCTCGAGGTCATGTCGAGGATGATCGCCCCTCGGGCCTCGGTTTCGATCTGCGTCGTGTCCAGCGCAAGCACGTCGGTCACGTCGAGCGTGAGCGACGGCTGGATAGGCCGACCCGGCTGCGTGATCGTGCTCGGGTCGCCCGCGTCGTTCAGGTTCGAGTAATAGAGCTCGGTCCCGACCGGATTCGGAATGTTGTCGGCGTCGGCCATGAAGACCACCGCACCCTCCCCGGTCAGTGGATCGATGAAGGGCTCGTTGTCGGGAGCCTCCGGGGCGGGCTGGGCGGGCACGCCCACACGGAAGAAGGGCAGGCCGTAGAGCGTGCTCTCCTGGATCGCCTTCTCGTGGTACACACTCACGTCGACGAGCTCGGAATAGGCCTCCTGCTTCGCGAACTGCATCGCCTGTCCGATCGTGGTGATGTCGTTCGGATCGAGGGCATCGACGTTGATCGGATTGACCAGGTTCCGGGCGAACAGCTGGAGCAGCCGCTCGGTGTAGCCGACGGTCTCGGTATCGCCGTAGCCGAAGCCGGTGTTTCCGACGTATACCGCTTGCTGATCGATGAACGCCTCAGCCCAATCGTCGAGGACGCCGGTGAGACCGGTCGACGTGTTGGGCACGTTCAGACCAGAGTGACAACCCATCGAGAAGATGATCGACCCGTCGAGGAGACCGTCGGCCGCTGGCAGCGCATCGATCTCACTCACTTCGAAGTTGTCGTTGAAGCCCGGCACCTGATCGCCCGCGGCCGGGAGCGCCCGGTAGTGGTCGAAGTGGGCATTGAAGGAGACGATGTCGGGGCCGTTCGCGTCGCCGGCACCATCGGGGGTCAGGAGACGATCTCCGATGTCGGTGGCGGTCCATGCTCCGTCGCCATTGAGGTCGTCGATGCCGTCTTCGAGATCACGGTCGAGGTCGGCCGGAGCGATCGGACCAGTGAGCTCGTCGGCGATTGCCTCGGAGCCGTCGATCAGGAAGTCGTAGCCGGCTACCAGACCGGTCTCGGCGGCGAGAATGCCGTCGAAGAGAATGAACTGGTCGATGTAGTCCTTGATCTGCTGCGGCTCCTCGAGCACGCGCCCGAGGGCGGCATCCGGAAGGTAGATGAAGCGATCACCAAATGGCAGCGCCGCGGTCTCGCCGTAGGGATCGTCGGACAGGAACGTCGACGCCCAGAACGAGCTCGTGAAGGCGTTGCGACCCGTGAGATCGAAGCGGTAATCGAACTCGTTGGCGACCTCGGTGGCATCGGCGAGCCGAGCCATCGGTAGCAGATCATCGGAGCCGATCAGCACGATGTTCTCGATATCGCGGAGCGCCCGAATCGGATCGAGAACGTCGCTGATGATCTCGGAGACGATCGCGTTCGTCGTATTCGGATCGCAGGCGTCCTCAGCGTTGGCCGGGTTGTCGAGTGCCGCGTATGCAGCCCGCACGTCGGCGAAGCCATCGACCGGCACCACCACACCGGAGAGCCCCATCTGGCTGATTTCGGGGTCGGAATCCATCGCCGTCACGAGGTCGTTCAGAGAGTTGGTGACGAGCGAGCGCCCACCCGCGCCGTAGATCTGCTCGAAGCGTTGTTCGTTGACCAGAATGACCGTGTTCAGATCGGCTGGAAGGGTGGCGAAGTTCGGAGCCACGCCGGCCGCCGCAGCGGGAAGCGCACCACGAGCCACACAGGCAGGTACCGCCTCCGCACCTTCGACCTGGATCTGGAGAACGGCCGGGTCCGGGCTCGTCACTCCGTCGTGGCCGTGCACCTGAATGATGTATCGGCCTGCCGGCAGGCGTTCGGCGATGATGGTCTCCTCGTCGAGGCTGCGGCTGTTCGACACCTCGACGAGAGCGAGGTCGTCGAACTCCTGATCGAGTCGACGGAACCCCTGATCGGGCACCGCTTCGGACTGATCGGCGTCGGGATCGAGCACCGGCACGATCGGATCGGCGTCGGATGTCTGGCTGAGAGCAGTCGACGACACCGGGGCTCCGAGATCGCTGTACAGAACGATGTCGAAGTCGGCCGGGAGACCGCTCAGGTTCACAGCGATCGAGTCGCCGTCGCCGATGTCGACGTGGAACAGATCGATGTCGGTGTCGGTCGAGATGTTCACGAGGTACACCGTGTCCTCGGCGGCGGGGATCCCAGGCGGAGTGTCGTTCGGCTCGAAGGCCTCGACGACCTCGAGAATCGCCGAGGACTCCACGACGGCGGTCGTTCCGACGATGCGCGCGTCGCTGTTCACGAGGCTCGCGCCCACCGAGACCGAGGGCTGGATGTCGAAGTCGAGGTTGTAGGTCTGGCCCGGCGTCTGATCATCAACACCTGGCTCGACCCCGGTGAACGTCCAAACGAGTCGTCCGTCGACGAGCTCGGGCTCGAGGTCACCGCCGAGCGGCGCGGTCACGACGGCAGATCCCGGGACGTATCCAGCCCCTGCCGGAAGCTCGACGGCGACCGTGATCGTGCGGGTGCGCGTTCCGGTGAGCGCGAACTGGGCTTGCATCCCGATCGGCGGCATGACTCCGGGAATGTCCGCGGCATCGATGTTCTCGAATGCCACACCCCATGGCAGTGCGCCAGGCGGCAGCAGTCCGAGAAGCAGATCGCCGAGCGTGAAGCCGGCGAGTTCGTCAGCGGGCAGTGCATTGACCAGGTCGGCAACCGTGGCCGCCCCCCAGTCCGGGGACCCGAGCAGATCGGCGAGGAGCATGTTGCCCAGGCCGAGGTCCGGATCGTTGACCGCATCGCTGACCAGCCACGGTCCGTTCCCGTTGACATTCGAGAGCGCCGCAGTGACATCCCCCTGCGTGAGGTTCCCGATCTCGTTCAGCCGAATGAAGGCGAGGAAGACACCCAGGTCGCCGAGCTGCCCGCCGCTCAGCGTGAGCGCCGGGAGCAGTTCGGAGAACGTGACATCCCCGAACGACTCGAAGTCGGCCAGCGTCAATCCATTCGTCACGGCGTGCGCGTCGAGTATCACTTCGAGGTCGACCACGGGGTCGCCGGCCACATCGACCGCCAGTGCCAGGTCGAGCCATGTCACCGTGTCGAGACCGTCGCCGAGGTCTCCGAGGAGCGTCTGCGCGAACAGTGGATGATCGACGGGAAGATCGCCGAGTGTGAGGTTGGCGAAGTTGGTGAGGTCGGCGATGGTGATCGAGTTCGCGATCGCCCATGCGGCGACCGCGCCATACAGGTCTTGCGCCGTATTCGTCGTGAGGTGTTCAGCAAGGTCGGGCAGACGGAAGTCGTCGGAGGCCGCGCCGAGGTCGGCGAGCACGGCGCCGGGCAGAATCGCTCCGGCGAGGAAGGCGTCGCGCAGCGTTGCGGTCTCACAATCGACGAGCGAGCAGTCGACGATGTTTCCGATCGCACCGAACGGAAGGTCGATCAGCTCGATCGCCCCGAAGGGACTTTCGGCCAGATCGATGGCGCCGAAGGGAATCTGATCAACCGTGATGGCACCGAACGGAATCGCACCAAACGGGAGTCCGTTGACGTCGATGGCGCCAAAGGGGATCGCACCGAACGGCAACTCCTCGAGCCCGATCGCTCCGAATGGAATCGCACCGAACGGGTTGGGGCCGACCGCAACGTGGTCGACCTCGATCGCTCCGAAGGGGGATCCCTGGACGTCGATCGCACCGAAGGGGATTCCTCCGACCGTGCCATCGGTAGAAATCGCACCGAATGGCGTACCGGTCAGGTCGATGGCGCCGAACGGAATCGCCCCGAACGGGATCGCACCGAACGGCAGCTCCTCGACGCCGATGGCGCCGAACGGAATCGCACCGAACGGAATCGAGGTGTAGTCGATGGCGCCGAACGGAATCGCCCCGAACGGCACGCCCCGTACTCCGAGGTCGACGACCGTCGTCGAACCGACCGGTGTGGCCCCGGTGCAGTCGAGGCCGTACTCGGCCATCAGCGAACACCAGTCGGCCTCGATCTCGGCCGGACCCGTCCGATCGGCGTCGAGCGGAATCTGATCGAGCGAGGTCTCGCCGAGCACGATCGCGCCGAACGGAATCGCCCCGAACGGAGCTCCGTTCACGTCGATCGCGCCGAACGGGATCGCACCAAACGGGACCTGCTCGAACGCGATGCCATCGATGTCGATGGCCCCGAACGGAATCGCACCGAACGGAATCGACTCGAAGTCGATCGCCCCGAAGGGAATCGCACCGAACGGCGTGCCGGCGAGCTCGATCGCACCAAACGGAATCGCACCAAACGGAGTGGAGGCGATCCCGAGCTCGCTCAGGTTGATGGCGCCGAACGGCGCCTCATCGACGTCGATCGCACCGAACGGAATCGCACCGAACGGAATCGCACCAAAAGGCACGTCGGACAGTCCGACCGACATGACGGTCGCGGTCGGGTCGAGGGTGTTTCCGGCACCGCACGGCCGATCCGAGTCGGCGAGAATGGCACACCAGTCCTCGGCGATCTCGGCCGGCGCGAGCCGGTCGGCGTCGAGCGGAATGTCCGAGATCGGGATTCCGCCGAGCGCAATCGCCCCGAAGGGAATCGCGCCGAACGGCGTTCCGTTCACGTCGATCGCACCGAACGGAATTGCTCCTACGGCACCCGCGAGGTCGGGGTCGCTGAATACGTCGCCCAGCGTGATGTTGACCAGCGGCAGATCGTCGTACTCGCCCGCCGGATCACTGTCGAGAATCGCCGCCCATCCACCGGGTTGATCGAGTCCGACGCTCAGAAGCGGCAGGGCCGAGAGAACGGGATCATTGGCAGCAATCGCTCCGAACGGCGTGGCGTCGAGCCTGATCGCACCGAATGGCGACTCGGCCACCCCGGCCTCCTGCAGTCCGGTCGAGCCAACGCTGGTCGTGTTGCCGGCGTTGTCCTCGATCACCGTCGCGGCATCGGTCAGCTCGGAGACGGCGATGCCCGTACCGCCGCCGATCACGGAAGGCTGCGCGCCCGGCTGCAGGCCGAGCGTGAACGTGAGGCTCGGATCGTCGGGGATCAGAACATCGGGGGTATCGAAAAAGTACACGCTGCCAGCGTTATTGCCGTTCGTGTTGTCTTCGAACGGCGCTCCGCCCAGGATCGAGTCAGGCGCGAGCGCGATCGACTCCCCGAGGAAGTCGCTGCCGACGCCATCGGACGCGGCCAACGTCGACACCAACGTCCACGCGTCGGGCGCGGTGCGGTCGTAGATCCGCAAATCACCAGCTCCGACGATTCCGCCTGGGTCGCCTCCGCTGACACCGACGCCGATGCGTTCGCCGACGATGTCGACCGACTGGCCGAACGAGTCGCCGTTGACGCCTGCGGGGTCGAGAATCTGTGCGACCTGGGTCCAGTCGGTTCCGGTCGCCGGTGCCTCGAACACATGCACCACACCGGTGGCCGTCAGATCTCCGTCTCGGCCTGCACCGACGACGGCGAGGTCGCCATCGAGGGCGACGGCAGCACCCACCGAACGCGTTGCCGGCGGTGTGACGACGAGGCGATCGATCTCATCCCAGATCGACGCCAACTCGAAAATGTACGCCTCGCCCGGATCACCCACGCCCTCCCGGCCGGGAGACCCGATGAGAACGCGCCCACCGTCGACGTCAATCGAGCCGCCGAACCAGCCTTCGGTACGCGGAACGCTCGGCTCGAGGGTCTGGTCGAGACTCCAGGTGGCACCCGAGCCGGTCCACACCTCGACGATGCCGGCATCGGCAAACCCACCTGATGGCTGGCCCAATCGCCCAGCGAAGAGGGTGTTGCCCTCGAGATCGAGAGCCCCGCCCTCACTCGGCGTGTTGATCGTCCCGACCTCGGTCCACACGTCGACCGTGACCTCCTCGAAGATCACGATCTTGGTGATGGTGCGAACGGCGATTCTCGAGCCGCTGATCGCGACCGAGGCGCCAAAGCGATCGTCGAGCACCGGTGTCGACGGAACGAGCTCCTGGAGCACGGTCCAGCCGTTGGTGAGGCCATCTCGGGTGAGCACCCATGCAGCACCGAAGTCGCCCGGGACCGAGGGGTCCCCGAGGGCACCCACGATGGCGCGGTCGCCATCGATGTCGATGTCGTGGCCGAAGCGAATGTCGGCATCATCGGGCGAGATGATCTTGCCCGCCACCAGCGGCGCGACGAGTTCGAATGTGTACACACCGCCGGCAAAGATGCCTTCGTTGTTGTGGTCGAACGGCGCACCGACGGCCAGATCGGTGCCCGAGAGACCCACGGCGGCCGCGAACGAATCGCCCATCTCGCGGTCGGATGCCGTGATCGACTGCTGCACGGTCCACGTCGAGCCGGTGCGCTCGAACACGTGGGCCTCGCCGGCAAACATGCCATCGACCGAGGCCCGAGGTGAGGCGATGACCGCCAGGTCACCGTCGAGGTCGACCGTCGTACCTAGCTGGTCGGCGAAGGGCTCGCCCAGCACGGTCAGCTCCTGCTCCGGGCCCCACTCCAGGCCATCGAAGGTGTAGACCCACGCCGCGTTTCCGCCGGGCTCGCCGATGAGCGCGGTCGATCCGGAGAGCTCGACGCCTCCGCCGCCGAACAGCTGACCGCCGACGCCGCTCTCGAGGGTCTGCGTCTGGTTCCAGGTCGTGCCGCTTCGTTCGAACACGCGCACGGTGCCCGTGTTGACGACACCGGGCGTTCCCTGGTCGCGGCTCGCAGTAGCCATGGCCACGTCGCCGTCGATCGCCACGAATTGGCCGAACCAGGCGTCGGCGATGTCGCCCGGGAGATTCACGGTGTGCTCGACGTGTGAGCCGGAGACGATCAGGTCGTAAATGTGCACGTTGCCCACGCCGACGCCGAGGATCGGGTCGCTGGCGATCAGCCGGTCGTTCACACCGTCGATGTCGACATCGAGTGCACGGTTCGCGCCCGTGAAGGAGATGTCGTTGACCAGGGTCCACGAGATGCCGTCGAAGTTGAAGATCCAGGTCGAGTTGTCCTGTTCGGTGACTGCAGCCCAGTCGCCGCCCACCGCGACCTCGATGCCGAAGTCGAAGTTGGGGCCACTGGGAATGTCGTCGCCGAACTCGTCGAACAGCACCCACTCGCCCGCAATCCTGCGGAACATGTACGCGTTGCCCGGCTCGCTCGCTGCGAAGTCCTCGGTGGCTCCGACGATCATCCACTCGCCGTCGATGTCGACCGACCCGCCGAACAGGCTGCCGTCGCCGGCGCGGCCGATGCCTGCGTCGTTGGCGACGAGCTTGCCGGGGGCCGAGTCGACCACAGTCGAGTACTCGTGCACCCCGCCGGCATCCACCCCTGCGGAGGTGTCGTCCTCGGCGGTGCCGACCATCACGGTGCCGTCCTCGCCGAGTGCAATTCCCGATCCCATGCCGTCGCCGGGCACTCCGGCTTCCCATTCGAACACGTCGCCGCCGACCCAGCCGTCGCTCACATCGAAGCTGAAGCCCTGTACCAGGCCGGCGCCGTTGCTTCCACCAGCAAACGAGCTCACGATCACCTGGCCGTCTTCGACGCGCGCCTTCGTACCGAAGTTGTCGCCGGGGCCGGTGATGGACGACAAGGCCTCGCCGTCGCTCCACGTGGTGCCGGTTCGGGTGTACACATAGGCCGCACCCGACGCCGCACCTGCGCTTCCGTCGAAGAATGCGGTGACGACTGCGAGGTCGCCGTCGACGGCAACCGAGTGGCCGTGAAGGTCGCTGGCGTCCTGGTCCGATCCGGGTTGCACGAGGGTCGCTTCGAATTCGACGGCGCTCGACTCGACCCGATACACGTGGGCCTGACCGACGTCGGCGGTCGGCCCGAAGTCGGCGCCCCGCTCCGACACGACCACGGTGTCGCCGTCGATGGCCACCGACCAGCCGTGCTGATTGCCAGAGTTGTCGGCCGGAGCGAGGGCTTCGCCGATGGTCACGAGGCTGTCGCCGAAGCTCGGGTTCTCGGTCACGGTGTAGCGATAGACCGCTGCGTCACCCGTACCGCCAGTGATCGACGGTGCGCCCACGGCCACGAGGTATGTCCCGTTACGGAACGCGGACGTGGTCTGCTCGACATCGACCGAGAAGCCGAACGATTCGTAGCCAACCGGTGCCGGAATCGACTCGGAGAGTACCCAGTCATCGAGAATGAAGTCGTAGCGGAACAGGTGAACCGTGCCCATGGTTGCGCCGAACGGGTCCGGTGCGCCCACGGCGACCACCATGTTGCCGGCGTCGCCGTCGGCCTCTTGACGCGTACCGGAGATTGCCACGGAGACGCCGAACCATTCCCCCATCACCGGGCTCGGCGACGAGATCTCGGTCACGAACGTCCACTCCTCGGTGAACAGGTCGCGCTCGAACACGTATGCGCTTCCCTCGCCTCCGTTGCCGTTGCGCGCACCCACGACCATCCAGTTGTCGTGGATGTCGATGTCCTGACCGAAGAAGTCACCGGCCGCGGCATCGGGCGCCTCGATGCGTCCGGGAACCGGCGCCACCGGGTCCGGGAGCTCGATGGCGTAGACCGCTCCAGAGTTCTCGCCCTGCTGGTCTTCAAAGTTGTGACCGACCGCAAGGGTCCCTGCCGATACCGCGAGATATCCGTCGTTGTCGTTGACGAAGGGCTCCTCCTGATCCGACACGGTGTCGACCTGGAGCGGCGTGGGCGGATTCGTCAGCAGGCTGAAGGAATGGTTGTCGCCACGGAAGGTCGAGGCGACGAGCACTCCCGCGTCGGCATCGAGCTGCACGCCGAATCGCTGGTTGAGCGGCGTCGCACCGGTCTCGAGGGTTGCGGTCGGCACGGCTCCTGACGCCTCGTCGTACACGTACACCGCGCCCACGTTCGAGCTGGCGCCGTCGGCGCCGACGATGATCCAACCATCGGAGATCGCGACTTCGGTGCCGAAGTCGTCGTTGACCTCGGCCTCGTCGAGCGTCCGGTCGAACACGAACGGCGACAGGGCGTCGGGGCGTGTGAGCACGTCGACGTAGCCGGACTGACCGGAAGCGCCGAGCGTGCCCGGAGCGCCGACGGCGAGGACGTTGCCCTCGAGGTGAACGCTTCCGCCGAAAAGGTCATCGCTGGCTGTCTTCGGCGCATTGGCCGAGATCGTTTGTGGCGTGTCGGTCGCCCACGATGCGGCCCCTCCGTCGTAGACATCCACCTGACCGGCGCCGCCGTTGAAGGCGCCGACAACGAGAGAGTCGGCTTCGATGTCGAGATCCATCACGTCGGACGGAACACCCGTGACGGTGGTCAGCTCGGCGAAAGGCGAGCCGAACCCTGGCCGTTCGAATACGCGCACGCTTCCGACGCGTCCGGCAGCGATCACATCGCCCTCGATCGACACCGAGCGGAGGCTGAAGGTGCCGTCGTCGATGCGCTGACTGAGCGTCCACTCGCCGAGCACTCGCTCGAACACATAGAGCGACCCGATCTCGTTTGCCACTACTTCGCGAGCTCGTGCAACGACAACCATCGTGTCGCCGTCAACGTCGACGTTCTGGCCGAATCGGTTGTAGCTACCGCCGAACTCTGGCAGCACCTTTCCGGAAGGCGGACTTTGATCGGGGATGACGAACGTGGCCAGGTCTGTTCCTGCGGTGACAGGTCCGGTGGCCTCCAGAACCCACAGGACGGTCCCGCCATCGCTCGCAACGTCGACATACTGGCCACTCGACACATCGACGCTGGCGAACACGCCGTCATTGCCGTTGTCGGAGAAGCTTTCGCCCTGTCCGATGCCCTGATCGTTCAACGACAGGAGGTCGCCAGCGAGTACGAGTTCCTGCCCGAAGCCGGTGGATATCCCCGCAAGGGTCGTCTGGCCGGTGGTCTGGTCCCAGATCGTGATGCCGACACTGCCGCCGAGTTTGATCGCCGCGCGTAGGTCATCGCCGTCGACCGCCCAACCGAACAAGCCGTTGTTCTGGGGGGCAGACGCCTCGATGGTGTTGCTCGGAACACCGGTGATGGTGCGGTAGCGGTAGACGTTGCCATTGTCGGTGAAGCCGCTCGAGTCTGCATACGGGGCACCGATCCACCAGTCGCTGACCGAGCGCGACACGCTGAAACCGAACTGGTCGCCGGCCGCAAACCCGTCGACACGCTCCTCCTGAGGGAAGCTGAAACGGTAGGTGTGTATCGAGCCCGAGTCGACGCCGTTGGCATCGGCGAGCGGCGCGCCCACGATCGCGAACGGATAGCTGATACCGACCGAGGAGCCATAGCGGCTGTTTGGATCGCCATTCCTCGTAGCTCGCAGCACGAACTGACCGGTCGCGTCCCGGCGGAAATGCTGTACCTCGTCGGCGCCCGGGGCACCGATGGTCAGGCCTGGCATGTCCATGGCAACCGCGGCGCCGAACTGAGTGCTGGCCGTGCCTGCGATGGTCTGCACATCGGTCCACGTCCCGGCGATGTTCCGCATGATGTACACGACGTCGTCATCGGGCACGCCTATTGCTGCCCAATCGCCGCTGATGGCTCCCGATGGGAACACGGGAGTCGAGACCGGCGCGCTCGCCGAATACCAATAAACCGATCCGGCGTCGACGTTGTTGATGTTGTCGTCGCGTCGGGAACCGACAAGCACGTTCTCATCCGAGAGGCCGACGGCGTGGCCGAACTGGTCGCCACCGGCGCCATCGGCCGCACGGAAGGTCTCGTCCTGAGTCCAGGTTCCGGCCACGTTGTCGAATGCGTACGCGGCGCCATTGCGCGTGGACACGCCGGTCTCTTGGGCGCCGGCGGCACCGATCAGCGCGATGCCGCCGCTGAGCTCGACATCGATTCCGAGACCGTTCGAGGTGTTGGCGTCGCTTGCGACGAGCTTCTCCGGGGTGCCCCAGCTCGAAGCGGACGATCCCTCGTACACCCACGCGGCGCCCGAATCAGGCGAGAGCGCGTTGTCATTGTCCTCGAACGCGTGGCCGACGAGCAGGGTGAGTCCCTCGAGGTCCACCGCCGAACCGAACCAGCCGTCTCCGGTCGTGGCTGCGTCGGGGTTGGTGAGCGTGGTCGCCGTCGACCATGTGCCTTCGATTCGCTCGAACACGTGGACGGCGCCGGGTGTGATCGTGACATCGTCATTGGCGGTGACGACGGCGATGTCGCCATCGATTGCCACGGCGAACCCGAAGTCGGGGTCGGGCACCGATGGACCGACCGTTTGGTCGACCACCCAGTTGGAGCCATTCGAAAAGAGCGTGTCCGCCGTGCCGGCCCGGCCGGCGATGATCTCCGACCCCAGCATCGCGACCGACCGGTACGGTCCCGCGATCGTCGAGTTCAGAACGAATGGAGAACCCTCACTCGGGCGCTCGTACACGACCAGGTCACCGCCGTTGGCGATTGCGGCGAAGACGTTCCCCTCGATCGCCACCCCGTGGGTCGGGTGCGAGGCGAGCACGAGATTCTGAATTTCGATCGTCTGCGCGATCGTCCAGTCGCCTGTTCCGGGGCTTCGCTCGAGCACCCGGAATCGAGTCCACACGGGTCCGGGGAATCCAGGCTGGCTCACAATCGCCCAGTCGCCGTCGACATCGACAGCGGTGCCGAAGCGCTGGTGCCCATCGGTCGCGATCAGCTTGTTCGGGACCACCTCGGGAAGGGCTGCTCTGATCGAAAATTCGTCGACCGTCACCTCGAGCGGGGCCGACGCAACGAGTCCGATGAGGTCACATCGGCCAGGCGGAGCGCACTGGACGAGCAGGTAGTCGTCGGCCGCGGTCGGCGTGTACGTATCGAGGGTGACATCGACCCGACCGAAGTTGAGGAACGACGATCCGGCGATGTCGACCCGTCCGTGGTTCGCGGTCGTCGTGGAGTCGCCGTCGATGACGAGCTCGAGGACACCCCCCGGATACGAGACGTTGCCCGAGTAGGTGAGAATCGCTCCCGGCGACACGACCACGCGTCCGGCCTCGCTCACGTCGGGTCCGATCGTGAAGTCGCCCGTCACCCCCAGAATCGATGTCGACGCGGTGTTGTAGCTGAGCGAAGCACCGATGCTGCTACCGGCCGTATCGGCAACGAGTATTCCGTTGTTCTGGATCGTTCCCGTTCCGTCGAAGGTCACCGGAGCGTCGAGGAAGACCGACGCAGGCGCTGCGCTGTCGATGATGATCGTGCCATTCAGAGTGACGTCGTCATTGAATGACACACCATCTTCCGGCGGGCCGACGGCGGTCGAGAACACGTTGAGGACGCCCTCGATCGCAGCGGGACCGTTGATGACGATCCGTCCACCCAGATTGACATCGACGGTCGCCCCGGCACCGATGATCAACCTGTCGACCTCTTCCTGCGTGTCGACGTCGGCGCCGACGGGAACGATGGCGGTGTCCGTCGGTCCGGGCACGAGCCCGGTGTCCCAGTTCGCAGGATCGGACCAGGCGGAATCGACAGCGCCGGTGAACACATGCGTGAGCGGCACTGCGTTGAACGACACGGCCTTGCCGGTGTCGGCACCTGCCGCCGCACCTGGCGCACCGACGACAGCCGAGTTGCCATCGAACTCGATCGAGAAGCCGACGCCGTCGCCGACGACCGTTCCTGTGGGAATCAACTGGTCGACGGGCACGCCCGGCGAGGGTCCCACACCATCGGAGTCGTTGAAGCCGGTTCCGTCGACGTCGCGGAACAGCGCGGCTTGTCCCCCCGCTCCGGGTCGTCCGACGATCACGTTCCGGCCGACCATCGAGAGATAGCTGTTCGTGTCGAAGGCCCCGACGGCGGCGCCGAGTGTGCTGGTGGCCGTGTCCTCGATGAGATACGTCGTGGCGCCAAGTCTGACGATCAGATGAATCTGCAGGGGTGCGCCAACTCCCTGGTCGCCGATGCCGGCGACTGAGAGATGGCCGCGATCTGATGCGACTGCCGTTCCCACGCGATCGCCGGTGGCCCATGGCGCATTGAACTCCTGAACATGCGTGAAGCCGCTACCGGTGTCCTGGTAGACGTGCAGCCCGCCCGCGTCTGCACCGGCGAGATCGTCCCCGGGCACGCCCGCCCCGAGCACGAAGAGCCCGCTCGAGTCCTGGCTCACGGCGACCGAAAAACCGAGCTGGTCGCCTGCGGCAACCAATGGGGTTGAGATCGACGAGGTCGTCCAGCTGACGCCAAAAGTCGCCTCCCACAGCTCTCCCGCGTCGGCGGCGATGTTGTCGCTGAGCGGCGAGGAGACCACGAAGTTGTTGAGATCCTTCCACGCGACGCCGGCGCCGTACCGATCACCAGCGCTGGACCCGCTCAGCGTGTTGCCGAGTTGCGTCCACGTCGCTGCGCCCGTTCGCTCGAATACATATGCCTCACCGGGGGAACCGCCAGTTCCAGTGATGTCGGGGTTGCCGATCACGACCCGATCGCCGAGCAGGTCGAGGCCGAAGCCGAATTCACCGTTGGCGAACGCTGATCCGACCGGTGCGACGATCACACCGTCGGCGGTCCAGGGCGCGCCGGGACCCGTCCGTTCGTACATGTGGACACGACCGGCATCGGCGGCGGCATCGTCGTCTTGCAGAGCTGCGACTGCCATGCGGTCGCCGTCGATCGAGACCGAGTGGCCGAAACGATCACCATCGGAGTCGCCAGTCGATGTGAAGGCAACATCGAATATTGAATTCGAGAAGGACCGGATGCGAATCTCGCCGGAATTCTGTCCGAGCACGTCGGATCCGGGCCCAGCCAGCGCCCAAGAGTCACCGAAGGCGACAACCTGGAATCCCCAAAGGTCGCCGGGCTGTGCCGACGCCGGTGTATGCGTGACGATCGAGTTGTAGTTGTCGGTGGCGCTGTCGACAACGCTCCACAACGTTCCACCTGTGCCGTTCGCGGCGGTGTCTCCCTGAACCACGTGGGTTCCCGAGAAGTCGACCGAATGCGGACCTGGAACGGAGCCTCCTGGACTACCCCGGAACGAGAGAGGGTCAGTCGGGGGCGGAGCGTTACCTGCCGCGATCACGTATTGCCACACACGGTCGGTTCCCGGTTCGCCGATGAATAGCGAAGCGTCCCCATCGATGTCGGACTCCACCGCGACGGCGCTTCCGAGCTCCGCATTGTCGATCGTGCCCGACCGAACCTCGTACGGCGTGCTCAGCGACCCCGGCGAACCTGACGTGTACTGCGTATAAACCGCTGAACCCGCGTTCACCAGGGCGGGCACTACGCGATCTGCCACCGGGGCGCCGACCAGAATGTGGGTTCCGCTGTCGGACACCGAGACGATCGACCCGAAGCTGACAAGCGTGCGAGGCGGCACGATCTCGAGTCCGGTGGAGGTGAGGTAGTCGGAGCCCGACGTCTCGTACACGTAGGCGCGATCGGAGCCGCGCGCCCCGACCACGAGAACCCCGTCGGCAAGGTCGACGCCCGAACCGAAGTTCGCGAACGATTGACCACCACTCGCCGTTGCACCGCAAGCGCCGCCTGTGGGATCGCAGTCGAACACGGTGGTCTGCAGGGACCAGCCGAAGGGTGTGGTGGGCGCCTGCTCGTACACGTACACGGCGCCCGCGTTGGTGCCGTTGCCGTTGTTGTCGAACTCGGCGCCGATCGCGATGCGGTTCTCATGCACGTCGACCGAACTACCGAAACCGGAGTTCGCCACCGGCGCCGCGATCACCGTCTGCTGCACCCAGCCCGCTCCTCGGTCCTCGAACACGTACACGACCTCGGCGTCGCGGGCCGACACCGCCAACGTCGTGATGCCGCCGATCCCGTGCATCGCCATGGCGTCTCCCAGGCCGTCGAAGCTCGCATCCGCGATGGGGTCGAGAGTCTGGTCTTCGGTGATCACTGGGTCGACCGTGATCGGGTAGACGGCGCCCGCTGCATCGATGGAGAGAACGATCGAGCCGTCGACCACGTCCATGCTCGATGGGAGCGCGCGCAGGTCGGCGTCGAACGCCACGAGGTCGCGGTAGTAGAGCGACGCCTCGTCGGCGCGCTCCAGGAGCACCGTGTTCGGGTCGAGGAGCGATGGCGTTGCGTCGAGCACCTCGACGGTGATCTCGAAGGTGGGGGTGACCGCCACCGGGGCGAGGATTGTGAAGCCGTGCTCGATACCTCGGTCGACCTCGAAGAACCATTCGGTAAGCGAAGGGTGATGCGCGTACTCGACCACGGTGCCGTCGGAGATGGCTCCAGGGCTCGTGGTCTCGAAGACGCCGATGGAGTTGGTCGAGAGGATGACCGGAGCGGCCGACGACGCGGCGATGACCGCTGCGCCCGGCGTGAACAGTGCGTCGAAACGATCGGTGGCGAGCGACGGAATCCCACGGTCGATCGGCGCGGTCAGCGGTGCAGTGGCGGCAGCAGCAGGAGGAACGGCGGCGACCGCGCTCCCGGCTTCGTGCGCCGCGATCTGGCTCTGAATCGTGGCCCACTCGAGCGGCGTCAGTCCCTCGGGCACCCCGTCGAACGTGACGATGTCGGCGGGAACGTCGGTGACCACCTCGGCGGCAGCGGCGAGCGCGTCGTTGACGGCCGTGGCCGAACTGTGGTCGACGTCGCCGGCCAGCGATGCGGGCGCCACGCTCATGACGGAGGCAGTCATGACCAACACCAAAACGACGGCCAAGAGCCGCCCCAAATCTGGGGCCTGACCAAGCCCGCTCGCGATCCTGACTCGGCTGCGGGACGCAGCTCTCGTCGAAACCGTCACTTGCCCGTCCCTTCACTCGCAGCGAAGGATTGGGGCATTCGCCGCACCCCGGGAACCCCGACCCATTGGCCGAGATCCACCCTCGCCGCCGTCCACAGCGCCACGCAGTACATCCACGAAGCAGACTGCTAAATGGCTATCAGCGCCCCGTCACTTGGACAAGCTGGAATTCTCCAAATGACCACACAATGTCACCAATATCCGCAACTCGACGTCCGAGTTTGACAGCTTTGATGTCGTTTCAATATGTTCTGATCTATCGCACATCCGCTACTC
>JBPCTR010000249.1:0-15072 GCA_051011575.1 Acidimicrobiales bacterium
GGCGACGTCCCCGAGCATCACCTGATCACCGTTCGGCGTGTCGATGAGCATCCGCGCGATGTCGTCGGGCGCGTCTCTGGCCTCGGGCGTGGCCCAGACCTGGACGTCGAATGCCTGACCGTCGCGGAAGATGTCGCCGACCTCCTCGCCGCCGACCACGGTCGCCACCGCCCTCCTCACGTCGCCCGGCTTCAGGCCGTGTTGCGCGGCGCGGGGGAGGTCGACCTCGATCGCCAGCTGGGGCACCTTCACGTGCAGCTCGACGTGGAGATCGGTCAAGCCGTCGATCTGTGCCAACCGGTCCTCGACATCGTGGGCCATCTCGTCGAGGATCTCGAGATCGGGTCCGTAGATGCGAACCACGATCGCGTCGCTCGAGCCGGTCAGGACCTCCCGGATCCGTTCCTTCAGGTAGGTCTGGACGTCGCGGAACAGCCCCGGGTACCCGTCGACGGTGGTCTGGATGGTGTCGACGGTCTTGTCGTAGTCGACCGAGGGGTCGACGCTCACCCAGTTCTCGCCGAAGTCGATGCCGACGACCTCGTCGGCGATCAGGGCCTGGCCGATGTGGGCACCGAAGTTCCGCACCCCATCGATGTCGCGGAGCTCCGGGCTCACCTGCTCGGTGATGCGCTGCATCTCGGGTTGCGACGTTCCAGGTCTTGTGAGCCAGTGCATCAGGAAGTCGCGTTCCTTGAAGTCGGGCAGCAGCTCCTGACCGAGTGTCGGCACGACGAGAGCACCGGCAAGGAACATCGCGGCCACCGCTCCGTAGGCGGGCCGGGGCGACCGCACCGTTCGCGTCGTCACCTTGTTGTAGCCCCGCTTGAGCAGCGGAAGCAGCGGAGACTCGCGCTTCTCCAGCGGCGCGTTGCGCAACAGGATGTAGCTCATGGCCGGTGTGACCGTGAGGGCCACGACGGTCGAGGCGAAGATCGCGAGCGCGAAGGAGAGCGCGAGCGGTCGGAAGAACGAGCCCGACAGACCCTCGAGGAAGAACACCGGAATGAGAGCGGCCACCTCGATGAGAGTCGAGTACACGATGACCTTGCGAACCTCGAGTGACGCTTCGAGGATGACCCTCACCGTCGACACGCCCGTGCCTTCGACGCGATGTTGGCGCAATCGGCGCACGATGTTCTCCACGTCGACGATCGCGTCGTCGACCACAGCGCCCAGAGCGATGACGAATCCGGCGAGGATCATCACGTTGATCGTGGTGCCCCGCAAATAGAGCACCATCGCCGCCGCCACCAGCGACAGCGGCATGGCGACGATACTGATGAGTGCAACCCTCCACTCGAACAGGAAGAGGGCGAGGACGAGGACAACCATGGCCGACCCGATGAGCAGCGCCGACGTCAGGTTGTCGAGCGACAGGCTGATGAACGTGGCCGGCCGGAAGATCTCGCTGTCGATGTTGACCCCCTGCAGCCCGGGCTTGAGCTCCTCGAGCGCCTTCTCCACTTCCTCGGTGAGCTCGAGCGTGTTGCCCCACGGGAACTTCTCGACGATCAGCATGAGGCCCGGACCATCATCGATGACCGCGTCACCGATGAGGGGCTGATGATCCGTCTTTAGCTCGGCTACATCGGCGAGCCGAAGGATCTCGCCGTCTCGTTCGGCGACCGGTATCCGGGCCAGATCGTCGACCGTCACGATCGGGAGGACGCTGCGCACCGCCATGCGCTGGTTCGGGGTCTCGATGAACCCACCGGTCCCGACGATCGCTCCCTCGGAGTACTGCAGAATGCCCGAGTCGAGGGCGTCACCCGTCGTCTGCATCAGCGCGTTGAGCGAGATCTCGTGCTCGGCCAAACGGCCGGGCTCGACCTGGACCTGGAGCATCTCGAGTCGCTCGCCCCACATCGCCACGTTGGCCACGCCGGGAATGAGCATCAGTCGTTGTCGGATGCGCCAGTACGACGTCATCGACATGTCGATCAGCGAGTGCTCGTCCGACGTCAGGCCGATCTTCATGGCCCGGCTGGTGGCCGACAGCGGCTGCAGCATGATCGGAGGCGCCGCCCACCGCGGCAGGGTCGGAGTGACGATGTCCAACCTCTCCGCGACGAGCTGGCGGGCCTCGATCAGATCGGTGCCCTCTTCGAATATGAGCTGGATCGCCGAGAGGTCGGGCACCGACTTCGATCGGATGACGTCGAGGCCGGCCACTCCGTTCAGGGCATCCTCGAGCGGGACGGTGACGAGTCCCTCCACCTCGTCGGGTGTCATGCCGATGGCGTGGGTCTGGATTTCGACCTTCGGCGGCGCGAACTCCGGGAACACGTCCACCGGTGCCTCCCTGAGCTGGAAGGTTCCGGACACCATCAGCACGAGCGGCAGAAACACCGCCAGGTATTTGAACCTGAGACTCGCACTAACGATCCACCGCATCATGGCGTAGGTCCTCTCGTCCCGTCGCGCCTGGTTACTTCCCGATCCCGAACTCGACGCCGTACAGCTCGGCAGCGCCGACGGACACGACAACCGTTCCGACATCGGGTCCAGTGTTGAGGATCGCGAGGTCGCCCTCGATGTAGTCGATCTCGATGGGCTCCCGCACATAGGTGAGCGCCGAAGGGTTGGTGTACGTCCACTCGGTGCCGTCGAAGTGATACATCACGGCCGAGTACGGGATGCAGAGCCTGTCGACGCCATCCACCTGGTGGGTGGCAACCTCGACCGTTTCGAGACCTGTCCTTTCGGCGGCCCGCTCGGTCAGCTCGATCTGCCACAGATTGGCGTCGACCTCCTCGACCGCCGCCGGATCGACGTATACGTAGTCCGACGAACTCGAACAGGCGGTTGCCGCGAGTCCAACGGTCACCAGAACCGCCGCCACGATCAGCCGGCTCCGGGCTGCTCGGTGTGTGTTGTGCTGCATCATTCCTCCCTCAGACCGACTCGGTCGCGGACAGCGATTCATGGGGGATCGCCGCACCGGCAAACCTCCCGTACATCGCAGGTAGTACGAACAGGGTCACGATCGCCGAGCCCACGACGCCACCGAAGATCACGATCGACGTCGGCCGGACCACCTCCTGGCCGGCGATGTCGCCGAACACCAGGATCGGCAACATCGCGAGCCCGGTCACCAGCAGACTCATAACCGTCGGCGCGAACCGGTCGCTCAGGCCCCTGGCAACCAGTTCAGGTCCGGGGCTCATACCCTCGTCGAGCTGGAGCGAGTCCCAGCGCTCGATCAGCGACACGCCGAGGCGCAGTGTGATCCCGTATACCGCAAACAGGCCTACGGATGACCCGATCGAGTACGTCCCGCCGCTGATGGTGAGGGCGACGATGCCACCGGCGAGCGCCAATGGTGTGGTCAGGAAGAGCATGGTGGCGCGACGCCAGCTCCCGAAGGCCGCTTGCAGCACCAGGAAGATCGTGATCGCCGCAGCGATGGACACCACGACGAATTGGCGCTGATTGGCATTGGCGTCGTTGCGGTCGTCCAGTATCCGCACGTGGTACTCGAACGGCAGACCTCGTTGTTCGATGGCATCGGTGATGTCGGCTTCAACTGCTCCGAGGCTGCGCCCGGAGACGTCGGCGACGACGTCGATGTAACGCGAGACCGCGTCGCGAACGATGACGTTCTCGTTCGGTGCCACCCGAACGTCGGCGATGCTGGCCAGCTCGACCACATCACCGCTGGGCGTGCCGATCTGGAGCTCCTCCACGCTGGTGACGCTGTGGCGGATCCCCGGGTCGCTCCACACGACGACCTCGAAGACCTTCTGTTCCTCGAAGAAACTCCCGACCTCGATACCCGAAAGCAGCGTGGCCGCCGCCCGCCTGACGTCACCTGGTTTTATCTCGAATTCACCGGCTTCCTCGAGGTCGACCTCTATCTCGATTGCCGGCTCGGCCAGCGGGTGCAGAGCCCTCACGTTCTCGGTGCCGTCGATCGTTCTCACCAGCTGGGCGATGTCGTTCGCCAGTGGTCCGAGGATCCCGGGCTGCTCGCCGTAGACCCGTACGACGAGATCTCGAGTGCTCTGGCGCAGCACGTCGTCGACGCGCTCGTTCGAATAGCTCACCGTCTCGGGCGCGCCGTAGCCGGGATAACCCTGTACGACCTCCCGTATTCCGTTGACGGTGCCGCCGTAGTCGGCGTCGGGGTCGATCTTGACCCAGAGCTCGCTGGAGTTGACGTTGACGATCTCATCGGACAGCACCGCCCGGCCCACGTGGGCCCCGACGTCGCCGACACCGGCGAGATCCCGCAGCTCCCCCGCAACGAGGGTCGCGACCCTGCTGGTTTCCTGCAGCGAGGTGCCGGCGGCGCCGTCGAAGCGGATGAGCAGGTCGGTCTGTTTGAACTCCGGTACGTAGTCGCGGTCGAG
This sequence comes from Acidimicrobiales bacterium, assembly GCA_051011575.1. Taxonomy (GTDB): domain Bacteria; phylum Actinomycetota; class Acidimicrobiia; order Acidimicrobiales; family SHLQ01; genus SHLQ01. The sequence continues at coordinate 4,356 of JBPCTR010000249.1, forward strand.
CGTCGGGATGAGTCCGACGCCCAGAAGGACCAGCACCGCCACCACCCCGAAGGCGATACGGGGTGAGCGGGCGAGGGGTGAGGCGGCCTTGTCGAAGCCGCGTCGGAGAGCGGTGAGAACCGGGGACTCGGTCGGCCCGGACGACCCGCGGTACAGAAGCGCGCAGAGCGCGGGGGTCAGGGTCATACCGACGATGATCGAGGCGGCCAGGGCCACGATCATCGCCAGTCCGACGGTGGGCAGGAACTCACCGGCTGCGCCTTCCATCACCAGCGCGGGAACGAGCGCGACAACCATCACGGCCGTCGCGTAGAACAGTGGTCTCCTCGCCCTGACGAGCGCGGTCAGGATGGTGGTGTCGCGCCGGTCGTCGTCTTCTGAAGCCAGCCCATCGCGTACGGCTGCGACGTCGCCGATCGAGTCGTCGATCAGAAGACCCAGCGCCAGCACGAAGCCGGCCAGAACCACCGTATTGACCGTCAGCTCAGCCGCCCAGAAGACGAGGCCGGCGAGCATGAGGGACGCCACGATCGCCACCAGGCTGATCACCGCACCCCGCCAGCTGTAGAAGAGCGCGAACAGGGCGACGATCACCAGGATGAGGCTCACGATCGCGGTCGTCTGGACGTTGTCGACCGATCGCTCTATGTAACTGGCGGGGCGGAACAGGTCGGTGTCGACCTGGATGCCGGTGAGACCGGGCGCCAGCTCTTCGAGCGCGTCCTCGACCGCCTGGGTCGTGTCGACCGTGTTGCTCCAGGGGAACTTGTCGACGATCAGCAGCAGTCCGGGTCCCTCGTCGACGATGGCATCGCCGATGAGCGGCTGGTGGTCCTCGACCACGGTCGTGACCTCGCCGAGGGTCAGGTCCTCGTGGTCCTCGATTGTGACGGCTGCCAGGTCCGCCGGATTGCTGATCGACAGCACGTGCTGGATGCCGATGCGCTGGTTGGGTCCGTCGATGAACCCGCCCACTCCAGGCGTCGACGCCTCGAGGTAGCTGAGCGGTGAGACCCACAGAGCGTTGCCGGTCGTGTTGACGATGTCCTGGAGGGTCACCTCCTCCTCGGCGATCGTCTCGGGATCGACGTGAACCTGTAGCTGGCGCTCGCGCTGACCCCAGACGGACACATTTGCAACGCCCTTGACGCCCATCAGGAATGGCCGAACCGTCCATCGGGCGAGCACCGACATGTCGATCAGTGACACCTCGTCGGAAGAGAGCCCGATCATCATGACGCGACTCTCCGACGAGAGGGGCTGCACCATCGCCGGTGCCCGGGACACGTTCGGCAGGCCGTGGGCCTGGGTCAGCCGCTCCTGGACGACCTGGCGGGCCTGGAGCAGGTCGGTGCCGGGCTCGAACTGCATGACGATCGACGACAAGCTGGGCATGGACTCGGAGCGGATGCTTTCGAGCCACGCCACGCCGTTGAGCAGGTCGGCCTCCAATGGCACCGTGATGAGTTGCTCGACCTCGGCCGCCGACAGACCCAGAGCCTCGGTCTGGACCTCGACGATCGGTGGCAGGAACTCGGGCAGCGTGTCGACCTCGTTCTCGCCGACCTGGACGAACCCGACCGCCATCAACGCGGCCGCGATGACCACCACCAGGGCCTTGCGCTGCAAGCTCAGCTGGACAATTCGCGTCATCATGATCGAACCTCCACGATCGGCGGTGTGAACCTCGGGAGATTCTCGACCCGACTGTCATCGAGTTGGAATGGGTCGAAGGCGGCGGCAGCGTCCGCCTGCGCGGTGATGAGCGTTCGACGGCACATCGCCACATCTACCGTCCGTCTGATCATGGTTCGCCCCCGACGCGCTCGCCCTGTGGTGCTCTCGCCCTGTGCTTGGCTTACGCCGCGACGAAGAGAAGTCAAGCGACAGTCGCGTGACCACTCGGCGCGGCGACGCAGGTCGGAGTCAGCTTGGAGTCAGGTACGCGGGATAAGGCTGAATCGTTTTGGGGTCGAGCGAGATCGTTGCGGCTATTGGATCGAACCGGTTAAGTCGTCGCGCCGTACCGGAGGCTTCGCGATTCTTGCCGAGGCCATCATCGACGCGCGGTTTCGACTCCGAACTGAAATATGGTCCTGCCGCTCCAATTTTCGCCCGCGCCACAAAAACGAACGAGGTGGAGGGGGCTTCACTCCCCTCCACCTCGATTACTTCGTTGCTGGAGAACCGAACGACCGTGCCGTCCGAAAAAGGAGGCGGCCGGGTGGAACAACGTCCCGACGGTTCAAGTTCGGCGGTGCCTGACTGGTACTCGCCATGTGGTCCAGCAAAGGGGCCGACCTAACGGTCAGACACCTCCAAGGTTCCTAAATCGTGTTTGATTTGGACCACCCCCTTTCTCTTGGTGCGGTCATCGTACCTCATCTCCCACACCGCCGATGTCGCGGAGGTAGGTGAGCAGCGCGTCGACGACAACGGTGACGTGAACCGAGTCGAGGTCGGGGCGTTCGGAGAGGCCGCGAGAAACGGCGTTCTCGACGGCGCCGATCTCGTCGGCGACCGCATGTTCACCCTCGACCCAATCTCCGCCGACCTCCTCGCCGAACTCGCTGGCCATGCCGAGCTCGCCGAACCAATCGAGAACCCACACAATGATCTGGCGAACATCGTCGTGAGAGAGAACCGCGGTGACCTCGCCGGGCAGGGCCTCGGCCACGACGTCGATGGCGTCGTCGAGTTCGAGCAAAGCCGGGGCGAGTCCACCGTGGAGATCCGCAGTGACTCGGCCTACTGAGGCGAGAGCGATTGCGACGACGACGACGGCGCCGACGATGAGGGCGACCCAGATCATGGGGCGACTCTCGTCAACCCCGGATCAAATGCCGATTCGCTGGGCGAGAAGTTCGCGGTGATATGTGGGATCGCCGAAGAGCAGCTCGGAGCTCTTGGCCCGCTTGAAGTAGAGGTGTGCCGGGTGTTCCCAGGTGAATCCGATGCCACCGTGGATCTGGATGTTCTCCGACGCAGCGTGGAAGTAGGCCTCGGAGCAGTAGGACTTGGCGAGGCTCGCCATGGCGGGCAGCTCGTCGTTGTCCTCGGCGGCGCACCACGCTGCGTAGTAGGCCGCGGACTTGGCCGATTCGACCTCGAGCAGCATGTCAGCACACTTGTGCTTGATCGCTTGGAACGAGCCGATCGGGCGGCCGAACTGCACGCGGACCTTGGCGTATTCAACCGACATGTCGAGCACCATCTGGGCGCCTCCGACCTGTTCGGCGGCGAGGCCGACCGCGGCGCGATCGAGCACTCGGGTGATGGTCGCCCACGCGGTACCGTCGGTACCGACGAGGCGGCCGGGGGTGTCGGCGAGTTCAACCTTGGCCTGCTTGCGGGTCTGGTCCATGGTGGCGAGCGGCGTGCGCGTGAGACCGGACGCGTCGCCGTCGACGGCGAAAATCGAGACGCCCTGCGCGGTGCGGGCGGCCACGAGCAGGAGACCTGCCGTGTGTCCGTCGAGCACGTAGTGCTTTGCACCGTTCAGCTTCCAGGCGTCGCCGTCGGGTTCAGCCGTTGCCGTGACGCCTTCTTCATCCCAGCGGCCGTTCTCCTCGGTGAGTGCGAGCGTGGCGATCGTCTCGCCCGAGGCGATACCGGGGAGGTAGGCACTGGCGGCGTCGGCGTCGTCGGCGAGCAACAGTGTTGACGTGGCGAGCACGGCGCTCGAGAAGAACGGGGCGCACAACAGTGAGCGGCCCATTTCCTCGAGGACCACGATGAGCTCGACCCAGCTGAAGCCCTGGCCGCCGAACTCCTCGGGAATGATCAGACTCTGGAGGCCCATCTGTTCGGCCATCTGTGACCACACCGCCTGGTCGTATCCGGCTTCGGTATCCATGAGCTCACGGACTGTTTCCTCGGAGGACTTCTCCTCGAGAAACTGACGCACGAAGGAGCGGAGCTGATCTTGTTCTTCGGTGAAGGCGAACTGCATGGGCCGCAGACTACCGCTCGGTAACAGTGGATGCCGATCTAGGATGCGGGAATGGCCCTCGATCTCACGCACACGCTTCACCACGCCGACTCGGGCTTCGAGATCCACAAACTGGTGGTGGGGCCGGTCGACAACAATGTGTTCGTTCTGCGCTGTACCGAGACCGGCGAGAGCTTGCTCATCGACGCCGCGAACGAGCACGAGAAGCTGCTCGAGTTGGCCGAACTGCTGAACGTGCGGCGCATCGTCGAGACCCACGGGCACTGGGATCACATCGCAGCGATTCCGCACATGCGCGATGCCGGCTACTCGGTGGGCGTGACCGCCGAGGACTCCTCGATGCTCGACAGCTACGACGAGATCCTCGAAGACGACTCGGTGATCGAGGTCGGCCGTCTGAAGCTGCGAACAATCCACTCGCCCGGGCACACCCGCGGTTCGATCTCGTTCAAGCTCGAGGGCGCCCCAATTCTCTTCACCGGCGACACGTTGTTTCCGGGCGGGCCGGGCGCCACCAAGTTCGAGGGCGGCGATTTCCCCACGATTATTCGCACGATCGAGGACAAGTTTTTTCGGCCACTCGCCGACGACGTGGTCGTGCTTCCTGGACACGGCGATGACACGACGATCGGTGCCGAGAAGCCGAGCTTCGACGACTGGGTCGCCCGGGGCTGGTGACGTTTGGCCCGCAACAGCACGGGCCGACCGGTTTCGTGAGGCTGTAAATACACTCGGGAGATGGTCTCTCCCCTGTTCGAGCTCTCCGACGTGCACATCTCGACCGCCGATGGCGTCGAGATCGTAAGGGGCGTCGATCTCACGATCGGGCATGGCGAGGTGCACGCGCTCATGGGGCCCAATGGCTGCGGTAAGTCAACCCTCGCCGCCGCGCTCGCCGGTAGCCCTGAATACGAGGTCACGGGTGGCTCGATCAAGCTCAATGGCGACGAGATCGCCGACTGGGAACCCGACATGCGGGCGAAGGCGGGGCTGTTCCTCGCCTTCCAGTATCCGCAGGCGATTCCCGGCGTGTCGGTGCGCAACTTCCTCCAGCAGGCGGTGCAGGCACGGACCGGCAAGGACGTATCGACGATCGAGATCTACATGGCGCTGTCGGAGTGGATGGAAAAACTCGGCATGGATACCGCCTTCATGGATCGGTTCCTGAACGAGGGCTTCTCTGGCGGCGAGAAGAAGCGCAACGAGATCCTCCAAATGGCGCTGCTCGAGCCGGCGATGGCGGTGCTCGACGAGACCGACTCCGGACTCGACATCGACGCGCTCCGTGTTGTGGCCGAGGGTGTGCAGGCCGTGCGCGCCAAGCAGCCCGAGCTGGGTGTGCTCACGATCACGCACTACCAACGACTGCTCGATCACCTCCAGCCCGACCACGTGCACATCATGCGCGACGGCCGGATCGTACGGAGCGGCGGCATGGACCTTGTCGAGACGGTCGAATCCGAGGGCTTCGACGGCTTCGTGAGTGCCGAGTCGTGACCCTCGACGTCGCATCGATCAAGAAGGACTTCCCGCTTCTCGAACGTGAGGTGAACGGGCTTCCGCTCACCTATCTGGATTCAGCTTCTTCATCGCAGAAGCCAGCGGCGGTGATCGATGCGATCGACCACTACTTTCGCACCTCACATGCCAACGTGCATCGCGGCGCCTATCGGCTCGCAGCCGAAGCAACCGATCTCATGGAGGGCGCGCGCACACGGCTCGCTCGTTTCATTGGCGCACCTCACGCGCACGAGGTGATCTTCACGAAGAACGCCACCGAGGCCGTCAACCTGTTCGCCAGCAGTTGGGGTTCAGCGAACCTCACCGGGGGCGACGTGATCGTGCTCACCGAGATGGAGCACCACGCCAACATCGTGCCGTGGCAGATGATCGCGGCTCGCACCGGTGCGACCATCCGTTGGATCCCGATCGACTCCGAGGGCCGCCTCGATCTCACCGATCTCGATCGTTTGCTCGATGGCGCCAGCATTCTGGCGGTGTCGGCGATGTCGAACGTGTTGGGCACGATCAACCCGCTTCGCCGCCTCGCCGATGCAGCTCATGCAGCCGGGGCGATCGTGATCGCCGACGGCAGCCAGTACGTACCCCACCTGCCCACCGATGTGGTCGAACTCGGTGTCGACGCGCTGGTGTTCACCGGCCACAAGATGCTCGGACCGACCGGTGTCGGTGCGCTCTGGGCGAAGACGGAGCTGCTCGATGCAATGCCTCCGTTCCTCGGCGGCGGCGAGATGATCCTCCAGGTCACCAAAGAGGGGTTCACCACCAACGAACTGCCCCACAAGTTCGAGGCGGGAACGCCGGCCATCGCCGAGATCGTTGGGTTGGGAGCTGCGGTCGACTACCTCGAGAACCTGGGTATGGACGCCGTGCGGGAACACGAGGTCTCGCTCACGGGATATGCGTTGCGCACGCTGAACGAGCGCTTCGGTTCCGACATCACGATCCACGGCCCGACCGAACCGGCCGAGCGCGGCGGCGTGCTGTCGATCATGTACAAGGACGTGCACGCCCACGACATCAGCCAGGTGCTCGACGAGCGCAACGTGTACGTGCGCGCGGGGCACCATTGCGCCAAGCCGCTCATGCACGTGTTGGGCGTGGCGGCGACCGCCCGGGCATCGCTGTACGTGTACAACGATGAGGGCGATGTCGACACACTCGCCGATGCGCTCGAGCGCTCCGACGACATTTTCGGGATGTAATCAATGGCCGGACTCGAAGACCTCTACAAGGAGATCATCCTCGACCACTACCGCAACCCGCGGAACCGAGGTGAACTCGCCACTCCTCCGGCGCACAAGGCCGAGGGGTTCAACCCGCTGTGTGGCGACGAGATCGTGCTCTATGTCGACATCGACGACGAGGGTGTGATCACCGACGTGGCCACCGGTGGTCAAGGGTGTTCGATCAGCCAGTCGTCGGCGTCGATGATGTCGGCAGCGATCAAGGGAAAGACGGTTGCCGATGCCCGTGACATCACTGCCACTTTCAAGGCGATGATGTCGATCCACGCCGACGGCCTCGAAGGCGACAGTGCACCAACCGACGGATCGCCAGATCTGTCCCTCGGTGATCTGTCCGCGCTCAAGGGTGTGGTGAAGTTCCCGGTGCGCATCAAGTGCGCCACGCTCTCGTGGAACACGCTGCTCCAGGCTCTCGATACAGCCGCTGACGCTCCCGACTCCTGACTCCTGAGAGGTATCAATGTCCGTCCGTGACCGTTTACTCGCTCTGCCCCGTCTCGTGTTCTCACGGTTCGCCGACAACACCAACGAGGATTCGGTCGCGTCCCGTATGCGCCGCGAACGTCTTGAGATCCTCACCGAGGTATTCGATGAGGTCGAACATCAACCGATTCGCGTTCTGGACGTGGGCGGATCACCCGGCTACTGGGCCATCGTCGACCAACATTGCGACTACGAGCTCGACGTCACGGTGTTGAACCTGCACGAGTTCGATCGATCCGAGGTACACGAGGTGCACCTGGTCGTCGGCGATGCCCGAGACCTCTCCGCGTACGAAACACACGAGTTCGATGTCGCCTACTCCAACAGTGTGATCGAGCATGTCGGCGCCTGGGAAGATCAGGCGGCGATGGCGCGAGAGGTTGCGCGGGTCGGACGGCGCTATGTCGTACAGACACCCAACTACTGGTTTCCCGTCGAGCCGCACTTCGTGTTTCCGCTGTTCCAGTACCTGCCGGTACGGATTCGGGCCGAGCTTCACCGACGATTCCGGTTGGGGTGGATGCCGGCGGCGGGAGAACGAGCGAAAGCGACGGCCAACGTACGCCAAATCCAGTTGCTGACCGGTCAGCAGGTACGCAAGCTCTTCCCAGACGCTGAGTTGATCACCGAGCGGTTCCTCGGGCTCCCCAAATCGCTCATCGCTCGACGTTGAACCGGAGCATTCCCGACGTTCGACGAGCCGCTACAACTCGAGGCGTTTGAGGTCGGCGTCGACCATGAGGGCCACCAGGTCCTCGAACGAGGTCTTGGGTTCCCATCCGAGAATGGTGCGAGCCTTCGTGCTGTCGCCGATGAGCAGGTCGACCTCGGCCGGGCGATGGAACTTCGGGTCGACGACGACATGGTCTTCCCATTCGAGCCCCACGTGGCCGAACGCGATCTCACAGAATTCGCGGACCGAGTGGGTGCGCCCCGAGCACACGACGTAGTCGTCGGGTTCGGGCTGCTGGAGCATCCGCCACATCGCGTCGACGTAGTCGCCGGCGTAGCCCCAGTCGCGCTGGGCGTCGAGGTTGCCGAGGCGGAGTTCGGTGCCGAGGCCTCGGTGGATTCGGGCAACGCCGTCGGTGATCTTGCGGGTCACGAATTCGAGGCCGCGGCGGGGGCTCTCGTGGTTGAAGAGGATCCCTGACGAGGCGTGCATGTCGTAGCTCTCGCGGTAGTTGAGGGTGATCCAGTGGCCGTAAACCTTCGCCACGCCGTAGGGGCTGCGCGGATGGAAGGGGGTCGACTCGTTCTGGGGCACCTCGCGCACCTTCCCGAACATCTCCGATGACGACGCCTGGTAGAAGCGGATCTCGGGGTTGACCATACGAACCGCATCGAGGAGGCGGGTCACGCCGAGCGCCGTGGTCTCTCCGGTGAGCACGGCTTGGCCGAACGAGGTCTGCACGAAGCTCTGCGCAGCGAGGTTGTAGACCTCGTCGGGTTCGTGCTCGCGTAGCACCTGCACCATCGAGGCACCGTCGATGAGATCGCCAGGAGCCAGGGCGATGTCGTGTTGGATGTGGTCGATGCGTTCGAAGTTCACCGTGCTCGAGCGGCGGAGCATGCCGACCACGTCATATCCCTTCTCGAGGAGAAGTTCGGCGAGGTAGGAACCGTCCTGCCCGGTGATTCCGGTGATGAGCGCCTTGGGCATTCGAGAACCCTATCCGGCGGGTTCGTTGGGGGCGTCGGCGGCGTGCGCGCGGGATGTCGCCACCTACGCGCGAGGAGTGACCTAGACTCGTCCTGATGGGCAAACGTTGCCGTACGGCAGCGTGGGGGGCGACGTTCGCCCTGCTCGTCGCCGCCTGCGCTGCGACAGAAGCACCTCGAACCGCACCGACCGGCCGCTCCGCTGCCGCCGATGCACCCCGCTCCGACACGGTGCAGTTCCCGCGCGCGCTCGCGAACGCGAGCTTCGTCCAGGCCGAGCTCGTCGACGGACCCTGTGTCTCGGGCGACGACTCGCAAGTCTCGCTGTACGACGCGGCGACAGGCGAGCGAATCTTCAGCTACACCTCGCCCCGACCCGGTGGCCTCACGGTCGTGCACGGGACCCGCGCGTACATCGGCTTCGCTTGGGATCGTGGGCAGCCGCCCGGCGTGGGAGCGCTCGATCTTCGCGACGAGGCGCCGGTCTGGCAGCGATTCCTCGACGAACAGCCCGAGCAGATCAAGGTGAGCGGCGACAACCTCGTGATCGTGAGCAGGGCCGGCATCCAGGCCCTCGATGCCGAGACGGGCGACGACGTCTGGAAAACCTCGACCGAGTTCGATCTGAGTGAGGTCGTGCTGGCCGAGACCGAGGCCTACGGGATCAACGCCATCGGTGTCTACGGCTTCGATCTCGAGACGGGCGCCATGATGTGGGAGCTCCCGATCGACCGCCCCGACGAGCTCGTCGCATCTGGTGATCTTCTCGCGGTGGCGGCCGGGCCCACGCTCAAGATGGTCGACGTGGCCGCGCAGGCGCTGCTCTGGGAGCAGGACGTGAACCGTCTGGGCGCCGGCTCGATGTGGGTGAGCACCGACGCCGTGATCGTCGAATTGGCCCCCAGCGCCAACCCAGCTGGTGCGATCGCCGCTCTCGATCGAGCAAGCGGTCGGGAGCGCTGGCAGGTCGAACGAGTCGGGGACATCCATTGGACCGGACCCGACCAGCTCGTGACCACGGTCTCGGCCGCGGAACGGCGGCCCGGATTCCCCCACGACCTCATCGGCGTGCACACGACGACTGGCGAGATCATCTGGTCGATGCCGATCACCGACGACGCCAATGTGATCGCCGGCAGTGCCGACCAACGAGTGTTGCTCAGCGACCCGCATCCCGCGGCGCCGGGACTCCACCGGGTGCAGCTGCTCGACTCGTCGTCAGGTAGTCCTGTGTGGAGCACCGTGCGCGACGTCGAAATCGATGGCGCGTCGATCGATGGCGGTGCCCTGGTGTCCATCCATCGCAGCACTCCGACGCTGCGAGGTGACCGGGGCGAGGTGGGCATGCTGCTCGGCCCCGAGCGGGCCTGGGCGGCCACCGAGGCCGATGGCATCTCGCACGAGCCGATTCTCACGCCCTACGGACTTCTCGTCGTGTCGGGCGAACCGAGCGCCACCTGTGTCGGGCGTGAACTGTTCGAGCCTAGTGGGGGCGACGACCTCGCTGCACTCCTCGACGGCGAAGACGAGAGCTGATCCCTAGGCACTCTATGTCAAGAACACCGCATGTCTCGAGTGCCGGAGCACAGAAACAACGTCGTCCCAGTTAGAGACTCGGTCACTTCTCGCAGAGCGCGACAGTTTCGTGAGGGCCGACGTTCGGTCGAGCTCCATCGAAGCCCCAAGCAGCGCAGAAATCGCGTCCCAGGATTTTCCGGCGACGACATCCTCGTAAGTGATGTGAATTCTTCGAAACCTCAGCAGACCAAGGAGTCGGCGCATTTGAACCGACCGCTCTTCAAGTCGGTCCAAGTAGCGGGGGAGTGCATCTACGTCGAGCGTCACCTGCTGT
>JBPCTR010000250.1:0-48291 GCA_051011575.1 Acidimicrobiales bacterium
GCTCAGGCGATGACCAGCGGGCGATATGCTCCCGTCGGTTCACGCAGCTCCGGGCCCACTCGTGCGCAGCCGCTCGAGGGCAGCGATTACGTCGATCGTGCCAACGAGGAGTGTGCAATCATCCCCATGGTCGAAACCGTCGAGGCCGTCGACAACATCGATGGAATTCTCGGAACGCCCGGCGTGGAGGCGATCTACGTGGGCCCGAATGACCTCTCCGTCTCGATGGGTTACGGCAGGGACTGTGTCGAGCCCGAGTTCCACGACGTACTCGATCACATCGTCGAGAAGTGCGTGGAGCATGGGGTCGTCCCCGGCATCCATGCGGCGCCACACACCGTTCAGGATCGGATCGATCGCGGGTATCGCATGGTCACGGTGCAGTCGGACCTCACCGCGATGCGCGCCGGTCTCGTCGACGCTCTCGGCATTGCCCGAGGGGGCGACGTGGAAGATCAGGGAGCTGGCGGCGGCTACTGACGCGATGGCGAGACCTCGGCTCATATTTCTACTCGTCACCATGCTTGGCCTAGGCGCGTTCGTCGCGCCGTTGGCCGCGCACTCCGAGGTGCGCGAACGGTCGCCTGCGCCCGGTCAGATCCTCGGCGGAACCGTGAGCCGCGTCGAGATCCTGTTCTTCGTCCCGGTCGAGACTGCCGAGATCACGATCGACGGCCCCGACGGTCCGGTCGACCATGAACCCGTTCAGCTGTCGATCGCGCAGACTGTGAGTTGGGTCTCGTTCCAGGCTCTCGAGACCCCCGGCGACTACACCGTCACCCACACCGAGACATCAGCCGACGGCGACGAGCAGACGGCGAGCTTCGGCTTCCGATATGACCCGGAGTCGACGGTCGAACGCTCGCCGATCATTGCGATCAGCGAAGGGCCGAACTGGCCGGTGTTGGGAGCGATCGCGCTCGTGGTCGTGGCGCTGGTCGCCATCTTGGCGCCTCGACCCAAACTTCGAACACCCTGAATCAGCGTTTTGACGCGCACGCCGGCCGCCGTCGACAGGCCACCATGGCCGGGGCCGAGGAGGGGAATGCCGACCCCGGCCAGTGGCGTCTTCAGAAAACAGTGTTGCATCTCTCGTGCGATCGTGCGCTGATCCCGAATCGGCGGTTGTGCCGCCACCGAACGTAGGCTCCCGTCCGTGCGCGCCGAACCACCTGTCTCGCTGACGATTGCCGGCTCTGACTCCGGCGGTGGAGCGGGAATCGCCGCCGACCTGAAGTCGTTCGCCGCGAACGACGTACACGGCACGATGGTGATCACCATCGTCACCGCACAGAACACGACGGGTATCAGCGCTGTCGGCGATGTCGATCCGGCGATGGTCGCGGCACAGATCGACGCGATCGCCACTGGCTTCCAGATCTCATCGACGAAGACCGGCTTGCTGTTCGCCCCCGCCGTCGCGCACGTCGTTGCCGATCGAGCCGAATCGCTTCCTGAACTCGTCGTCGATCCGGTCCTGGTGCGATCGAACGGGTCCCCCTTCCTCGACGACCAGGTGGTCGACATCTACCGTGACGCTCTCTTTCGACATGCGCAGGTGATCACGCCGAACGTGGCCGAGGCCGAACTGCTCACAGGTATGGCGATCGGGTCACGAGAGAACGCCCGTGCCGCAGCCGAGGCGTTGCTCGGATTCGGCGCCACTCATGTCGTCGTCACTGGCCTCCTCGTCGGGGATCGCGCGATCGACACACATGTCTGGAACGGAGGCGGTCGGGCTCTCGAGAGCCCTCGCATCGATACGCCGAACGTGCTCGGAACCGGGTGTTCCTTCTCGGCGACCATCGCCGCGCGGCTTGCACGAGGCGATTCGCCGGCCTCCGCCATCGATCGTGCGAAGGCGTACGTCGCTCGAGGAATCGCGTCCTCGGCCGCGTGGCACCTTGGTGATGGGCACGGGCCGATCGACCATTTTGCCGAGGCGGAGAAGTCCGGTGGTCTCTGACACCGTGATCACGGTCGTTGTGGCCGCAGTCATGCTTGCCGGGCTCCTGGGTGTTTTCGTCCCTGTGCTTCCGGGCCTGTTCGTGACCTGGGCGGCCGCGATCGCCTATGGCCTCCTCGTCGGATTCGGGGGCGTCGGTGTTGCCACGGTCGCCGTGATCTCCATCCTGTTCGCCTCCAGCGTGGCCGTGGGAGTGCTCCTGCCCAAGCGCGCCGTCGACTCGGCGGGTGCATCCCGGCGATCTCAATTGGCGGGCGTCGTCGGCGCGCTCATCGGCTTCTTCACGATCCCCTTCGTCGGTGGCTTCGTCGGTGCGATCGCCGCGGTGCTCATCTCCGAATACGTCGAGCAGGAGAGCTGGGCTCGGGCCTGGGAGAGCACGGTCGCTCTCGTCAAGGGGTTCGGGCTGAGCGCGTTGGTGCAGTTCGGCATCGGCACGCTCATGGTGGGGACGTGGTCGATCTGGGCGTTGACGGTTGTGCTCTGAGAAAGGGTCAGCGAGACCAGGGGTGGTCGGCGGTTCGTCGACCCGCAGGGACGGGCCAGCCCGACGACTACGATCCCGCCATGTCTCCACCGACCAATGCGCGCGTGATCGACATCAGAATCGCGCCCGGGGCCCGACTTCCCTCGACCGCGCCGAAGTCGGTCACCATCGAAACTGGCCACGGAATCGCTGGTGACCGTTACGAAAATGCGACCCACCGCCAGGTCACCGTCCAGTCGATCGACGAGATCGCCGAGGCCGAAGCCGAGGTCGGCCGTCGGCTCGAACCAGCACTCACGCGTCGGAACATCACGATCGAGGGTGGTCTCCTCGATCGCACACCCGGTGCCCGGCTGACGGTCGGTGAGGTCGAGTTGGAGGTTGTTCGAGACGCAGCTCCGTGCAAGCTCCTGGAGGACACCCTGGGTCGAGACGCAAAGCTCGCCCTTCACAAACGCGCGGGGGTGGTGTGTCGAACGCTCACGGGAGGCGTGGTCTCGATCGGTGATTTGGTCCGCTTGGGCGGCGACACGTCAGTGCGTGAGACGCAGGAAAGTGATCGAGAGGCCGGGTAGGTCGAGCTCTATCGAACGCTCGAAGCCGTGAGCCCCATCCGGCTTGCTCGGAACGAACTCTTCGCCTCTCGAGCCCGTGCCCCCGAACTCGGCGTCGTCGCTGGACGCCACGATTTCCCAGTCGCCTGCATGCGGCACTCCGAGGGTCGCCGGGTGGCGAGGCACGGGTGTGGCGTTCATGACCACGACGACTGAGTCATCGCGTCCGTCGGAGCGTACGAAGGAGAAGAGGCTCTCGGCCGCGTTGTCGGCGTCGATCCACCGGAACCCCTCCGGCTGCGTATCGGCTGCGTGCAGGGCCGGTACGTCGCGATGGAGGCGGTTCAGCATGGCTACCCACTGCAGGACGCCCTGATGTTGCGGATCATCGGCGAGATGCCAGGGCAGCCCTTCATCGTGATTCCACTCGCCCATCGGTGCGAGCTCGCTGCCCATGAACAGAAGCTTCTTACCGGGTGTCGCGTACTGCCAGCCCATGAGCAGCCGGAGATTGGCGAATTTTTCCCACTCTGATCCGGGCATCTTCGCCAGTAACGACCCTTTGCCGTGCACGACCTCGTCGTGGCTCAGCGGGAGCACATAGTTCTCGGTGAACCCGTACATCGCCCGGAACGTGAGCTTCTGGTGGTGGTGCCGCCGGTGCACGGGGTCGTGTTGGAAATAGTCCAGCGTGTCGTTCATCCAGCCCATGTCCCATTTGAAGCCGAATCCGAGGCCGCCGCGATCCGTGGGCTGGGTGACGCCGGGCCAGGCCGTCGACTCCTCGGCGATCACGACGATGTCGGGGTGTGCCGAGTACAACTCGTGATTGAGGTGTTTGAGAAATTCGATTGCCTCAAGATTCTCGCGGCCGCCGTAGCGGTTCGGAATCCAATCATCGCCGCGGCTGTAATCGCGGTAGAGCATCGATGCGACCGCGTCGACGCGTAGGCCGTCGATGTGGAACACCTCGAGCCAGAACCGGGCGCTCGAGACAAGGAAGCTCCGAACCTCATGGCGCCCATAGTTGAAGATGGAGCTCTTCCAGTCGGGATGAAAACCCTCCCGTGGATCGGCGTGTTCATAGAGGTGAGTGCCGTCAAAGGATGCGAGCGCGAACCCGTCGGCGGGGAAGTGCGACGGCACCCAGTCGAGGATCACGCCGATCCCGGCGCTGTGGAACGCGTCGATGAGCGCCATCAGCTCCTGAGGTGATCCATATCGCGATGTTGGCGCGAAGTACCCCGTCGTTTGGTACCCCCACGACGCGTACAGAGGATGCTCGGTGATCGGCAACAGCTCGACGTGGGTGAATCCCATGGCGGAGACATGTTCGACGAGCGCCGCCACGTGTTCGATATAGGTCAGATGGTGACCGTCGGCGGTTCGCCGCCAGGAGCCGAGGTGAACCTCGTAGATCGACATCGGACGATCCCACCGATTCCGTTCCGACCGGGCGCGCACCCACTCGGCGTCGGCCCATTCGTAGGACAGGTCGGCGACGATCGCGGCGTTTCCGGGTGGCTGCTCGAACAGAAACGCCATCGGGTCGGTCTTCTCGGAAATCTCCCCACGACTACTGGTGATTCGGTACTTGTATCGAATTCCGGATGACGCACCGTGTACGAAGGTGTCCCAGACCCCACTCTCGCCAATCCGGCGCATCGGGGTGGTGTCGTTCGACCAGCCGTTGTGATCACCCGTGACGTGCACGGCGGAAGCATTCGGCGCCCACACCGAGAACCGCACGCCGTCGGCGCCGTCGACCCGATCGGGGCGCGCTCCCAAGGCGTGCCAGAGACGGCTGTGGGTTCCCTCGTTGAACAAGTGCTGCTCGTCGGCGCCGAACCACCAGCCCGCGGGCGGCCACGTTCCGCTCGTCTGCGCCTCGCGTCGCGATCGATCGAGCGTTTCCATCACCGGCCGAGCCCGATCGAGGTGATCGATGTCTTCGAGGTCGACGAGCACCAGGGGCGACTCGGAGTGCCCCAGACGCTCGATCATCTGATGCAGCACCGGCTCCGGCACGGAGCCGAGGTCGGCCCGACAGTTGGCACGTCCACCGAGATCGGCGCGAAGGGCCTCGCGGTCTCGGTGGAGAGAGGCGACATGGTCGGCGTCGACGCCACGCTCTCGGAGACTCTCGATGTCGTCGCCATTCCACCACTCCTCTGCCTGCGGCAGACCTGCGCCCGTGATCGAGGCGACGGACGTGGCTGAAGGCGACTCGAACAACGAGGTGATGGCCACATGGCGTCGGAGCACACCGCGGGCTTCCAGTGATCGGGCGAGAACGTTGTCTGCCGCCCCGATGTCGTCGCCCACGACCGCGCACCGGTATCGATGCGACAACATGCACACGACCGCGAGGAGTTCCTCGAGCGGACGGTGAACGGTCACTCCGTCCGTCGGGTCGTCGAGGAAGCAGTACTGACGTGAGAGCCGCTGCACATGCTCGATCTCGAGCCAGTCGGCATGTTCCATCTGCTGCGAGATTTCGGTCCTGAAGGCCGCGTGTTCCTCGTGTCGGTCGCTTGCGAAGGTGAGTTTTGCCGGTCCGAATCGTTGTCCGTCGGGAAACACCGGCTCCGGCGGCAGACCGGCGACCACACCCTCGGCGGCCTCCTCACCCGGCGTCAGCTGAGCGACGGCGTAAAGCACAAGATCCAGTGGATCGAGACGAGCCGCCAGATCGGCGCGCAGCGATCGATCGTCAACGGATCGCTCCTCGATCGCAAGAATCTGAGCGCCTTGCCGGGCAGCCCCTCTCGCCAGTGCCTCGATCTCGCCGATGGCGGTAGAGCGGGCAGAGGCGGCAAGCCGCTGGTCGGCGCGGACGCGCACTCCCCATGTTCGCCCACCCGGTCGGTGGCGGTATGCCCGCGGGGGAGCGGCGATGACGAGAGCCTGTCGATGTTGGTCCTCGCCGCCGACGCCGACGAGTTCGAGCATGTGAAATCCCGGACGAAGGTCCTCGACGTCGATGACGGACCCGGTCGATGTCCCCGAGATCGTTGCCGAGCGATGCGCCCCATCCTGGAGATCCGCCGAGTCCACCGAGCGAATCGTCCACCCGGTTCCATCAGGGGCTCGCGTCGGTGCCTCCATCGCCCCGTCCCAGGCGATGAGCACGGGGTCGAGAAATCGAGCTTCCTCGATCGACCGAGCCCGCTCGAGCGCGGCCTCGGCGTCGCCGGCCTGGGAGACGTTGTGGCCGAGCTCCCGAAGGACAGCGCAACGAACATCGTCGGTCGCGGTGCGCTCCACTCCGAAGCCGTCGGTGACCGTGCTCGAGACCCGAGCGAGGTCCTCGAGTGCACGGAGGTCGGCGTAGTCCGCCACGGAGGGGGTCACGTCGCCGAGTCTTGCCGATCGACCTCACGGCCGCGGCGATCGCCTCGATGTGGCGAGGGGTGGAACCGAACTTCAGCGCACGTGTTGGTAGAGGTTGGCGTACTCCCGGGCCGGTGTCGCCCACGACCAATCGGCCGTCATCCCTCGTTGCTGCACAGCTCCGCGCCGCCGGGGGTTGCTCCACCCCCTGCTCGCTCGGTGAATCGCGTCGAGCAGTCCGAGCGGAGTCGCCTCCCCAGCGACGAAACCGGTTCCCGAACGTGGACAGGCGTCGGTGTCGATCACGGTGTCCCGCAGGCCTCCCACCGGAGTGACAACAGGGAGCGTCCCGCAGGTCATCGCCTGCATCTGCGTGAGTCCACAGGGTTCGAATCGGCTCGGCACAAGAAGCAGGTCGCTTCCGGCGACGACGAGGTGTGCTCGCTCCTCGTCGTAGCCGCCGAGTAGGGCCACGACGTCCGGATGCTGTCCAACCGTGTCCTGAGCGAGCCGCGTGATGTCGGGCGAACCCATTCCGATCATCACGAGCCGCGCGGGAATGGTGCGGAGAAAGGGAGCGAGTTCAAGTGCGAGGTCGATTCCCTTCTGGTGCACGAAGCGAGCGACGATGCCGATGACCGGACCGCGTTCGCTCTCGAGCCCCGCAAGCTTCAGAAGCTCCTTCCGGCAGATCTCCTTGCCGGTCAGATCTCGATGGTCGAACGTGACCGGTAGAAGGGGATCCTCGCCGGGATCCCAGAGCCCGGGATCGATACCGTTGCGTATACCGGACACGGCCGCTCCTCGAGCCGCGAGACGGTGGTGGAGACCGCACCCGGTCTCGGGGAGCAGTGCCTCCGCGGCGTACGACTCGCTGACGAGAACGACACGGTCGGCGAGGGAGATGCCTCCGGCGAGCGCATTGAATGCGCCGGCCTCGAGGAATGCCCTGCCGTGCGTTCCGAATCGGGATGCCCATGCCGCCCCTGCCCACCCCTGGTGAGCCAGGTTGTGCACGGTCAGCACCGACCCGATGTCGGAGGGAAGCAGTGCGATCGTCGAAGCGGCGTGCCAGTCGTTGCAGTGCACGACGTCGGGACGTCGGATCTCGGCGTAGCTCGCGACGGCGGTCGAGAAGGACAGAAATCGATCGGCGTTGTCGGGCCAACCCTCGCCGGTGGCCGGGTCGACGTACGGGTTCTCACGTTCTGAGCCGGCGAAGTGAATCAGCGTGATCGGGCCGGCGGATGCGCTCCAGCCTCGGCGCACGACCGTGGCCGGCATCCACGAAGGGAGCCCATCGAGGGGAAGTTCCGTGACATCGGTGAGTTCCACGAGACCGTAGTCGGGCATGATGACCTCGACCTCGGTCCCGAGCGATCGCAGGCATCCGACGAGTCCGCTCGACGCTTCGCTGAGCCCGCCAACCTTGACGATCGGCGCGTACTCGGCGGTGGCGAAGAGAACCCGTGTGCCTGTACGTGGTGGTGGGTGGCCCACGCGAGAGCTCACGGTGTTCCATCGGGCGCGACGACTCCGGATTTAGTTTCCTCGGCCAGGTGGCGAGAGTCGGGTTCGTCAGGTCGCGAGGACGCGAGCTCCGCCGACCACGTCCGAGTCGTCGGATTCGATGATCGAGTCGTTCGATCGCGGATCGGAGATCATGTCGGACCCGCCGCCGCCCCGGAGGATGTCGGCCCCGCCGCCTCCTTCGAGAAGATCGGGCCCCGCGCCTCCTGCGAGCTCGTCGGCACCTCCGCCACCCGCGAGTACATCGCGGTCGTGGCCGCCGACGAGCCGGTCGGCACCGGCGCCTCCGAACAGCACATCTGCGCCTTCTCCGCCTGCGAGACGATCGGCACCTCCTGCTCCGAACAGAACATCCATTCCCGCGTCACCCTCGAGATTGTCGATGCCGGGGCCGCCGATCAGTCGATCGTTGCCGATGCTGCCGAACAGGCGGTCGTTCCCCGTTCCGCCGAGCAGCAGATCGGCCCCCGACCCGCCTTTCAGTGTGTCGTTCCCGCCGGCACCGATCAGTATGTCGTGACCGTGTCCTCCGACGAGAACGTCGTCGCCGCCGAGACCACAGATCACGTCGTCACCGCGAGTGCCCACGAGCCGGTCATTGCCCGATGTTCCCACGATGGTGCATGCGGGTTCCCTCCGATTCTCGCATGCGTCTCCGAGTCCGTCGGCGTCGGAATCAGCCTGGTCGCGGTTCGGGTCGGCCGGGCAGTTGTCGACGACGTCGGCAACACCGTCGGAGTCGAAGTCGGCGCCGGGGCCATCGTGGGAGTTTCGATCGCAACGATCGGGGAATCCGTCGAGATCGGTGTCGATGAGGCGGGTGTTCACGATGGACGGGCATGGATCGATCGCATCCGGAACGCCGTCGCCGTCATCGTCGAGGTCACAGGCGTCGCCTGATCCATCGGCGTCGAGATCGGAGGAGCCCGGATCGAATGCGCCGACGCACGAGTCGGCGGCACCGCTCTCGCCGTCACCGTCGAGCGATACGTCGATCACGATGTTCCGTTCCAGTTCGGCGGACTCTGACGTTGCTCGTACCGTGACCTCGTGCGAGCCGACGGGAAGCTCGCCAGCGGGGACGACCGCCGTCTGGCCGGCGGCAATGAGTACGTCGTCGAGCAGCCATTCGACGGTCGCTTCGGTCTCGCGAGCAAGCCGGAACCCGACGCGTAGTTCGATCGGCGCCGCCGCGGTGGCGCCGATGCTGGGAAGAGTCCGCATCGTGAGGATGTCGGGCTTGCGTTCGGGAACCGGCAGGGCGTCGAGTATCTCAGGGCCAAGCACCTCGACGGTCGCCGCCGGGCCGGCGAGTTCGAGAAGTTCGGTGCCCCTCTCGTGGGACGAGCTGACGAACCGAACATCGGCGTCCACGCCGGCGAATGCACCCTGGATGGCCGCTGCGTCGGCACCTTCCTGGAGACTGTCCACCACGATGATCAGATGACGGTCGGCCTCGGCCTCCCACGGCAGCGCCGCCGCCTCGGCGATTGCGAGCTCGAGATCGCTCGGGTCGGTGGATCCGCGGACGAGGAAGAAGTCTTCGAGCGCAAATTCGAGCTGGGCCAGCGAAGAGAGGGGGAAGGGGCCGTCGGGAATGTCGGGTGACGGGTCCTCCTGGTCGTCGACGTCGACGTCATCGACGGGTTCTGGTTGTTCCTCGGTCGGCGGCGGCTCCTCCTCGGTTGCTGGTGCTTCCCCTTCGGTTGGTTCTGCAGCTTCTTCTTCTTCTGCTGCTTCTTCTTCTTCTTCCTCCTCGATCGGGGTCGGGAGCTCCTCGTCGTCGGAGGGCGGCGGGGCGTCAACATCGGCGGGCGCTGGTTCGGGATCTTCCTCGGCGGGGGGACGCTCTTCTTCGGCGGGGGGTTCGGCCTGAAGGGAGGAGTCTGGGTCGGTTTCCGCGCCGTCGGACGGGGGCGCGGGCGGAGCGGTCGTCGTGTCCGGCTCGATGTCGCCCTGGGCGGATGCATCTTCTGCCGGGGTCTCGGGCTCGACCGTGGCCTCGTCTTGCGCCGGGGCGTCGCCTTCGACCGAAACGTCCGCTTCCGGAGGAGGCTCGGTGTCCGGCGGCGTCTCGGGCTCCGGGGGAGCGATCGCCGGAAGGAGCGCGACGTCGAATACGGCATCGGTCGCGCTCGCGCCGATCGCGTGCAACCAGAGCGGAATCGACGCGTGGATCGACGAGAGGACCGCCGCTTCTCCATGGGTGGTGCCCGCAATGATCGCGACCTGGGCTCGATTTCGCTCCACCGGCTCGGGTGGTGCCGCGCTCGGGATCCGGGCTGCGATTGCCGTAACGAGGTCGTCGGTGTCGGCGATGCGAAGTATCGCCATGTCGGGCAGCGAGTCGATCGCCGCCGCGCGAGCCGATGAAGCGGTGTCCTCGACGGCACGCACCCGGCTCGCTCCATCGACCTGATCACCACAACATGGCGACACCAGCGGAATGGGGGCCACCGGCGCCGCCGCGGGTGGATCGAGCACCACGATCACCGCGTCCGCGGCCGCCCGGGCTGCCTGGCGCAGGACCGATCTCCAGCTGAAATACGCGTTCGCGGCCGTCGCCCGAGCGAGCGCAGCTTCGGTGGTGCAGTCGGGGGCCGTGCGGGACGACGGATCGAGGCACGCGGCATGAAGCACGTCGACGTCGTACTCGAGCGCCGCGCCGCCGATGAAGACCGTCGTTGCCGCGGGATCGATGAACGGCACCTGGGTTCGGGCGATGTCGGCGAGCGACGCACCGTCACACGCCAGATTGTCGACCATGACCACCGTGTCCCCAATCGAGCGAGCGGCGACCTCAACAGGGCTGTTCTCCGAGATTCGACAGGGACCGGGCCGAAGCGGAGGTGTGGCGGATCCGGCGAGCAACTCGTCTCCCAGCGCCGCCACCACCGTGGAGGGCAGCAGAATGGAGGCGTCGGCGACCACGGGCTGGGGTGCGATCGCCGCATCGTCCTGACCGGCGACAATGCCGGTCGACAGGGCGGTGGCGACCAGCGCCAGGCCGAGGAGCTTGGCGGTGAGCGCGCGCGGGGATCCGGAAAGGGCCATCCGAAAATAGTATTCGGGCACCTTCCGGCGCCGTGTCATGGTCGATGAGCGGGCCAAGAATGCTCATGTTCAGCCAAAATCTGACGATTACAGGTTCATGACCGCGCCAGAAACGACGCCCGAGTATCCACCGGCTCCGTCGACAATTCAGGAGCTCGGAATCCCCGAGATCGTCGTTGAGGACCTGATCCTTCAGCGACTCACGCTCGACGGCCGTTCGTCTGTCACGCGTATGGCGGCGGCAACTGCACTCAGCGTCAGCATCATCGACGGCGCAGTCGACAAGCTTCGCCAGCGCCTCCTGCTCGAGATCCAGGGTATGGATGGCCGCGACTACATTCTCGCGCCGACCGACAAAGGCAAGGCCGAGGCGGCGAGCCGGGCCCAAGCCTGCTCCTACGCCGGTGCCGCTCCGGTCTCACTCCAGGCATACACCATCGTGGTCGACGCCCAGAAGGGCCGTTCGCCGGTCACACCCGACACGCTCGCGGAGGCGTTCAACGATCTGATCATCGCTCCCGGCTTTTTCGACGATCTCGGACCGGCGCTGGTCTCGCAGGGCGCGGTCTTCCTCTACGGGCCTCCCGGAACGGGCAAGACAAGTCTCGCCGAGCGCCTGGTCAAGCTCTACGGAGATCCGATCCTGGTTCCGCGCGCCGTCGAGGTCGAGACCTCGATCGTCACCGTGTTCGACCCCGCAATCCACGAGCCGGTCGCACCGCAGCCTGCTGGCCTCGATCCACGATGGGTGCAGTGCGCCCGTCCATGCGTGATCGTGGGTGGTGAGCTCACCAGCAAACAGCTCGAGCTCGAACGGGATGCGTCGTCCGGTGTGTACCGTGCGCCGCTCCAGATGAAGGCAAACAACGGCATCTTCGTGATCGACGACTTCGGCCGCCAGAAGATGACGCCGGAGGCACTGCTCAACCGGTGGATTGTTCCACTCTCTCGCAGCATCGACTTCCTCACGCTCGCCCACGGTGGCGCCTTCACGATTCCCTTCGACGCCAAGGTCGTGTTCTCGACGAACATGCGGCCCGATCAGCTCGGCGATGACGCCTTTGCCCGTCGTATCCCGAACAAGGTTTTTGTGGGCTCGATCGACGATGCCGCCTTCGACCAGATCCTGGCCGCGGTGTGCAAGGGCATGTCGATCGGCTGCAACCAGGAGTCGGCGAACTATCTCCGCACTCTGATCCGCGAGGTCACCGGCACCGAGCTGCGCCCGTACTACCCGGCAGACTTCGCCAAGACACTGGTGGCGATTTGCGAGTACGAGGGTCGTCCCAAGGTTCTCGATCGCAACGCCATCGATCGCGTGGCCAACATCTACTTCACCAAGAACGACGACGCCGGTACTTGGGAGACCCAGGCCGCGGTCGCCGCGTAGTTCTTCTCGCCCCTCCGGCGGAGCCGGTCAGCCGACCCGTACGCGAATTGTGTGGTACCCCTCGGCGCCATTGGGCGCCGGTGCGACCGGAATCGGCGATTGCGTGAATCCCGACTTGTCCGTCGCCCGTACCTGAATCGTGTAGTCCGCCGGATCGGGATCCCAGTCGAGTTTCCACTGGACCCATGTTTCGTCGCTGTCGATGTCGGCGAGCTCTGCTTCGACCCACTCGTCCTCGGCGAATGACACCTCGACCCCATCGATTCCGATCGTGGGCGACCACGCGATACCGCCCAGGGTGGTCGGTCCGGGCTTGATCTGCTGTCCGGAGCGCGGCACATCGATCCGTGACTGAGTCTTGATCGGGCCTTCCTTCGACCAGCCGCGTGGCATCCAGAAGCCGTCGACGCCGATCCAGTCGGTTATCGAGATCTTCTCGATCCACTTCGTAGCCGACACGTAGCCGTAGAGACCTGCGACGACGATTCGTGCCGGGAACCCATGCTTGATCGGAAGAGGCTCGCCGTTCATCCGCACCGCCAGCATGGCGGTCCGGCCGTCGTAGGCGAGCGGCGTGGGGAACCCGCAGGTGAATCCGTCGACCGAGCGGCTGAACACCTGTGTGTTCGCATCGGTCGGATCGATGATTCCCGCCTCTTCGAAGAGCTCCGAAAGCGGGATGCCCTGCCAGACCGCGTTGCCAACGAGGCCTCCACCGACAGGGTTGGACACACACGACAGGGTCACCTCCTTCTCGATGAGATCGCGGTTGAGAAGCTCGTCGAATGTGTAGGAGACCGGGGTGGTCACGTATTCGCCGTCAATTGTCAGAGACCAGTTGGCTGGGTCGACCTGAGGCTTCGTGAGCGCCGTATCGATCAGGTAGAACTCGTCGGTCGGATTGATGGGTGTGATGTGGCTCGTGATGCCCGGAATGCCATCGAATTCACCGGCGGCCATGACCGGGTCGGCAATGGTCGATGCGGTCGCCCCATCGGCGACGGTGGTGGTCGTCGAGCTCGCGGCGTTCGTGAGAAGTTCTTCTCGGGCCCGTTCGGCGGCGGTGGTACGACCGGTTCGGCTCCCGGCGTAGACCGCCGCTGTTCCAAGCGCAGCGCCACCAAAGGCGAGGAACCGGCGGCGATCGCCGGCCTTGGAGAGTGGTGAGCCGGGCACCACGACGTCGTTGTCGGCTGGACGCTGAGGTGTGTGTACCGACGGGGTTGCCGAAGTCAGGAGCAGCTGTGTCACGACGATTCCAATGAAGGCGGCGAATATCGCCACCCCGAACGACGCCGACGCGCTGGTGAGTTCGCTGCGCGCCCCAGCCCACCCACCGATGAGACCGAACAGACCGAAACCTGCCGGCACGAACCACGACTGCCGTCGACCGCGATCGCCGATCCACCCTCCGACCAGGATCGCCACGACGGTGATGCCGCCGAGCAGGAGGGGCTTCTGCAGTTGGCCGATGGTGTTGATGCTTTCGGCGACCAGGTCGCCTGGAGTCACGTCGATGACGATCTCGCCGATCGATGTCACGAGTGAGTTGACCGACTCGTTGAAGTTGGCGAACAGTTCGCCCACGGCCAGGGCGGCGGCGGCACCGAGCATGCCTGCGAGCCATCCCCAGCGATGGAGGGGGGTGGTTGCCGGGTGTTGTGTCGGGGCCGTTTCGTCTCGTTCCTGAACGGTCGGGGTCGTCATGCCCACAATTCTGGCAGCGACCACGGTTGGCTACGATGCACCCCGTGGAACGTTCCGCGATCGTTCATTTGGGTTGGGATGCCGACTGGGAACGCGTTTTCGACGAGTCCGAGGCCGTTGGCGAGCCCGGACGCATCGTCCGGGTGGAACGCGGCGAATGTGATGTCGAGACCGAGCATGGCTCCCGGCGCGCCCAATCGAGTTCGATTCGCTCGCAATCGGAGCTGGCGCCGGTGACCGGCGACTGGGTCACGATTCTCGACGACGGCGACGACGACCTGATCGAGCTGATCCTTCCCCGTCGCAGCGTGCTCTCGCGTCGCGACCCAGGCGAGCGGGGAGAGGAGCAACCTCTCTCGGCGAACGTCGACCTTGTCTTCCTCGTGCACGGGTTTGATCGGCCCCTCCGTCCCGGAAAGCTCGAACGATTCCTCGTGCTGGCCTGGAACTCGGGAGCCGAACCGATCGTCGTGCTCGCAAAGTCCGACCTCGCAGAACCGGACGAGATTGACGAGTTGACCGGCATCGTCGAGGCGGTCGCGCCGGGAGTCGAGGTCCTTCTCACGAGCACCGAGAACGATCTCGGAATCGATCGGCTGGCCGAGCTGCTCAAGCCCCATCGCTCCGGGACTCTGCTCGGCGAATCCGGGGCCGGAAAGAGTTCGCTCGTGAACGCGCTTCTGGGGGCCGACGTCCAGGACACGAACGCCGTTCGTTCGGGCGACGCGAAGGGCCGGCATACCACGATCACTCGGGACCTTCGTCCGCTTCCCAGCGGCGGGGTTCTCATCGACACCCCCGGCATCCGCGCCGTTGGATTGTGGGACGCCGAGGACGCACTTCTCGCCGTGTTCGACGACATCACGACTGCGGCGGTCGACTGTCGATTCAACGACTGCGCGCACGGAGCCGAACCTGGTTGTGCCGTTGTCGAGGCCGTCGATGAAGGCAGAATCGATCGCCGTCGAGTCGACCGGTGGCGGGCGATGGCCGATGAACTCCACGAACTCGAAGCACGCGTGATCGAGCGGGAACGGAGTTCGGGCCGGCGCCGCCGGCGCTGAATGTCACGTGGAGCGTGATTTCGGCCTGATTTTGCACCGTGAAATGGACCTGTATAGGCCAAAACGGCTATATCCCGGGGGGAGACGCGCATCCTACGCTCGGTGACGTGACCACCACGATGCGAATTCGCGTGCTCGTCGTCCTGCTCGCCCTGTCGACCGGCTTTCTGATCTATACCGAGGTGAGCGCCGACGAACCGGTGGCCCTCCCGGATCTTTCATTCTCACAGCTGAGCGAGGAACTCCATGGTGGAGAGGTCGTGTCGATCCAGATGGTGCAGGGGTCGAGCGCACTGACCGGTGTGCTCGCAAACGGTGGGGAGTTTCAGTCGATCGTACCCCCGGGGTACATCGACGATTTCGTCGACACGATGCTTGCAACCGATCCCGCCATCGAGATCACGACCGTTGCCCCGATCGACGGCGGCACGGACTGGATCGCAATGCTGTCGACGTTCGCACCCATGGCGCTCATGGTGCTCCTCGTCGTGGTGATTCTTCGCCGCATGAACGGTGGCAAGGCCGCCAAGAAGAAGTTCCGCGACAAGACTCGCAAGTCATCGGCCGAGATCCAGAGTGTCACCTTCGCCGACGTCGCTGGCGCGAAGGAAGCCGTGACCGAACTCGGCGAGATCCGCGACTTCCTGTCGGACCCCGATCGATTCGCCGAGATGGGTGCCAGAATCCCGAAGGGCGTGCTCCTCTACGGTCCTCCCGGAACGGGGAAGACACTCCTCGCCCGCGCTGTTGCCGGTGAAGCCGGAGTGCCTTTTTACACCCTGTCGGGTTCGGACTTCGTGGAGGTCTACGCCGGTGTCGGTGCCGGGCGCGTTCGTGACCTGTTCGAGGAGGCCAAGAAGGAAGCCCCCGCGATCATCTTCGTCGACGAAATCGATGCGGTCGGTCGTCATCGTGGTGGTGGCGGTGGTGCCGGCAACGAAGAGCGCGAACAGACCCTCAACCAGCTTCTCGTCGAGATGGATGGTTTCGATGTGAGCACCGGTGTGATATTCATCGCCGCGACCAACCGCCCTGATGTACTCGATCCCGCACTCTTGCGGCCCGGTCGCTTCGATCGCCAGGTAGCGGTCGAGCGGCCCGACCTCGAGGGTCGACGTGAGATCATCGAGGTGCACTCGAAGGGTAAGCCGCTCGGGTCGGATGTGTCCCGCGAGACGATCGCCCGCCGCACGCCCGGCTTCACAGGCGCAGACATCGCCAACCTCCTCAACGAATCCGCGCTTCTCGCCGCCCGCCGTCGTCTCGGCACGATCGGACAGGCGGAGCTCGACGATGCGCTCGATCGTGTGATCGCTGGTCCGGAGAAAGGCTCGAACACGCTGTCGGACAAGGAACGCCACGTGATCGCGTATCACGAAGCGGGCCATGCGCTCGTGGGCCATGTCCTCCCGAACAGCGATCCGATTCACAAGGTTTCGATCATCGCTCGAGGTCGAGCGCTCGGTTGGACACTGGCACTTCCCGAGAAGGACAAGGTGCTGAAGAGTCGATCGGAGCTCGGCGATGAGATGGCGATGCTGCTCGGCGGGCGGATCGCTGAAGAGATCATCTTCGGCGACCCGACGACAGGCGCGTCGAACGATATCGAGCGCGTGACGGCGATCGCCCGGTCGATGGTGACCGAGTACGGCATGAGCAGGGAGCTCGGTCTCCAGAAGTTCGGTCTCGGCGCCGGCGAGTTGTACGCCCCGACCATGAAACAGAACTATTCCGACGACATCGCCCGTCGCATCGACGACGAGGTTCGGGGACTCGTGGACGCAGCGGCCCAGGAGGCTCGCGAGATCATCACGCTGCACCGGCCCGTTCTCGACCATCTCGCCGAGTCACTCATCGACCAGGAGACACTCAACCGCGACGATCTCGCCGAGATCTTCCGTGGGCTGGAACCGATCACTCCCGAGCATGCGAACGAGACAGGGCTTGCCCTCGACCTGCGCTGAAGTCCGTTCCGGCGGGTCACGCGGATAACCTTTTCGCTGTGAGCACCGCAGCGCAGGCACCGAAGGACATCGCCGTCGAGGAGCTCGTCGACGATCTCGGCGCACTTGGCGACATCACCAAGAAGGCGATGTTCGGTGGCTACGGAGTGTTTCGCGATGGCGTGATGTTCGCGATCGTCGACCGGGCAGGCATGACCTATCTCCGGGGCGATGAGGAGCTCGCATCGGCGTTCGAGCAAGCGGGTGCGGCCCGTCACGGGAAGATGCCCTACTGGCAGATCCCGGCGCTCTACCGCGACGACGAGACCGCGCTTCTCGAGTGGGCCCAGAAGTCGGCGGACGTCGCCGCGGCTGCGAAGAGTTAGTCCAGAACGCAGTGCTCCCGAAATTCTCGAGCGCTATTACGACCAGGTGATCTTGGCCAGGGTGAGGGTGGAGCAATAGAAAACGCTGCGATCCGGGCCGGGCGAGAGGAACATACCGTTGGCAATCCCGCTACCGGTCGGCGCCCGATCGACCAGCCCCCCGGTTGCGAGATCCACCACGATCAGGTCGTCGGACCCGGCGTCGGTGAAGTCGTTGATGACGAGCTCGCCCGACTCGGGAAAGACGACGGGTTGCATGCTCGGGCGAACGTGAGCGACCGACCACGCAACGTCGAGTCCGTTCGTCGTGGAGACACCGGCAAGCCCACCGTTCACCGAGTCCCAGGCGATGGCCATATCGAACTCTGGGATGTGCACGGGCGGAGCGATGATGCCGCCTCCCGACGTGCCGAACGGTGCGATCTCGTCGACCGAAGCAGACGTGAGGTCAACGCGTAGAAGTCGCTGAGCTCCGCCCCAGGGTGCGGCGCGACGCCACGACAGTGCGCTGCCAGGGTTGGCGTCCCACCGTCCGTTCGGCAGCGTCTGGTGGATCATTCGCACCGATTCGATGTCGCCGCAGTCCATCAACCATGCACTTCCGCCCGAGATGCACGAGTCCCACGCGAGCCCCTGATCGCCGCCACTCGAACGGTAGCGAGGTCGCCAGTCGTCGATCGTCAGTTCAGGTCCGTCGACACGGAGGCGCCAGAGATGTTCGGTTCCGGGAACTGTGATGGTTTCGCCGACGGGACCGAGGTCGGCTGCGATACGTCCCATCGATCCCTCGGGAAGCACGAGTGGATCGCCCACCGGTTCCAGTGTGTCGGGATCGAACCGACTGATCGTCGTTCCACCCTGTCCCTCGAGGCGAAGGTCCTTGGTGATGAGGGTGCCATCGGCGAGTGCGAGCAGGCCGTTGTGCGATCGGCTCACCGGCAGTTGCCGCTCGGCGATCACATGGAGGTCGTCGGGGTCGAGGCGGTGGAGATAGCTGCCGTTCACCGACATGATCGATCCGTTCGCGTGAACAAGGATCGCGCCGCACCACACGTGTTCACCACACGGAAGTTCGGGTGAGGCTGCGCTGGCTTCGAGTGTCTCGGGGTCGATGCGTTCCACCCATCCGTGCGGCGGTGGCCCGGCGAAGGCGGGCATCGTGCCGCCCACGTACCACTCGTGCTGATCGCGTTGCACGACCATCACGTACCACTTCTTGTCGTGACGACTCACGACCGATGCGGATCCCGAGGCGGCGTCGAGCCGCCCGGCCGCGGCCTTCTGCCGCCGGTTCCCGCCGCACTCCACCGGCCACGCCGACGGCCAGTACCCGGGATGAGGTGTGAGGCGATCGAGCTCAGTCATCTGACCGACACGCTCGGAGAGGGCACGGGTTGACGATCGACGACCACGCAGTCCCCCTCGGCCGAGACGGAGATGTCGAAACCCACTACCGAAGCTGACCGACCACGTAGTCGATGCAGTTGGTGAGCGCTTCGATATCGCTGGGCTCGATACCCGGCATCATCGAGATGCGAAGTTGGTTGCGGCCGAGCTTGCGGTACGACTCGGTGTCGAGGATTCCGTTGTTGCGGAGGACCTTCGAGATCGTGAGCGCGTCCACGGAATCGTCGATGTCGATTGTGGCTACGACGTGCGAACGGAGGGCATCATCGGTCACGAATGGGGTGGCGAAGTCGGAGCGAGAGGTCCAGCCGTAGAGGATTTCAGCCGATTGGTCCGAGCGACCGGCTGCGAACTCGAGCCCACCCTGCTCGTTGCACCACTCGGTGTACTTGAGCGCCAGATAGATGGTCGCAAGGGCCGGCGTGTTGTAGGTCTGGTCCTTCAGCGAGTTGTCCATCGCCGTCTTCAGGTTCAGGATCTCGGGCATCCAGCGATCGCTCGAACACACCTTGTCGATGCGTTCCATAGCAGCCGGCGAGCACAGGGCGAGCCAGAGTCCGCCATCGGAGCTGAAGCACTTCTGGGGGGCGAAGTAGTACGCATCGGCGTTCGCCGGGTCGAAGCGCAAGCCGCCGCCACCCGACGTGGCGTCGACGAGGGTGAGGCCATCGGCACCCTCGGGGCGGACGACCGGCAGGGCCACGCCCGTACTGGTTTCGTTGTGCGGGAAGCAGTAGGCATCGACATCGGGGTTGGCCACCATCGACGGGGCGGTGCCGGGTTCGCTCTCGACGATGTGCGGATCGCCGAGATGGGGCGCCTTGGCCACCACCGTTGCGAACTTGCTCGAGAACTCGCCGCAGACGAGGTGCTGGCTGGCCTTCTCGATGAGGCCGAATGATGCGGCGTCCCAGAACAGGGTGGCGCCTCCGTTGCCCATGAGGATCTGGTAGCCGTCGGGAGCGTCGAAGAATTCGAGGAGTCCATTGCGCAGTGCGGCCACGATGAACTTCACGCCGTCCTGCCGATGACTGGTTCCGAGGTATCCGTCGGCCTCCTTCGCGAGCGCCGCGACGGCTTCCGAACGGACCTTCGATGGACCCGAGCCGAAGCGGCCGTCGAGCGGGCGCAACGTGTCGGGGATCGTGATGTCTTGGATGGATGTCATACCCGGTAGTTTCGCAGTGGCGATCGACGAAATCGCGTTGCTCGCACGACAAAATTCTCTGGAGTTCTCATGGGACCGCGTATCTCCGACCGGATCGGTGCGATCAAGGAATCGGCCACCCTGGCAATCACGGTGAAAGCGAAGGCACTGAAGGCCGCCGGCGAACCTGTGATCGGCTTCGGTGCCGGTGAACCCGACTTCCCGACGCCAGCGCACATCGTCGAAGCGGCCGTGGCGGCATGCACCGATCCGGCCAACCACAAGTACACGCCGTCGAGCGGACTCCCGGATCTTCGAGAGGCCGTTGCCGCGAAGACGCTTCGCGATTCCGGATTCGCATGCGAGGCCGCGAACGTGATCGTCACCAACGGCGGCAAGCAGGCCGTCGCCAACGCATTCGCCGTGCTCTGCGACCCGGGCGACGAGGTGATCGTGCCCACGCCGTACTGGACCACCTACCCCGAAGCCATCGCGCTCACCGGTGCAACGACCGTGCCGGTGATCACCACCGTGGACAACGGGTTTCGAGCGACGGTCGAACAGCTCGAGGCCGCGCGCACCGATCGAAGCAAGGTCGTGCTGTTCGTCTCACCCTCCAACCCGACCGGGGCCATGTACACCCGGGATGAGATCGAAGCGATCGGCCGATGGGCAGTCGAGCACGACTTGTGGGTTGTGACCGACGAAATTTACGAACACCTCGTGTACGGCGACAATGAACATCACTCCCTGCCGGTGGTCGTTCCCGACGTCGCTGATCGGTGCGTGATCCTCAACGGCGTGGCCAAGACGTACGCGATGACGGGGTGGCGCGTTGGTTGGATGATCGGCCCGACCGACGTGGTGAAAGCGGCCAGCAATCTCCAATCGCACGTCACCTCGAACGTGAACAACGTGGCCCAGCGCGCCGCACTCGCCGCCGTATCGGGCCCTCTCGACGCGGTCGTCGAGATGCGTGAGGCGTTCGATCGCCGCCGCAGGAAAATGTTCGGCATGCTCAGCGAGGTCGACGGCGTCGAGATCGTTGAGCCGCAGGGTGCGTTCTACGCCTATCCGAGTTTCGACCATCTTCTCGGCCGGAACATCGGGGGAGTTCAGGTCGACAGCACGCTCGACCTCGCGGCGGCGTTGCTCGAACACGCGAAAGTCGCCATCGTGCCCGGCGAAGCATTCGGTGTCGGTGGCGCGGCTCGCCTGTCGTTCGCCTTGGGCGACGACGACCTCGTCGAGGGAGTGCAGCGCATCGTCGACTTCGTGTCGTGACCCTGCGAGGGTGGGCCCCATGACCTTCTGGCAGTCGCCCATCACGACCGACGTTCTCATCTCGGGAGCGGTGTCGATCAACGAAGTCGTAGCCGACGGCACCGACGTGTGGTGGGCCGAGGGGCGCCCGAACGAAGGTGGTCGCGCCGCCCTGATGCGCTGGCGGAACGGCGAGGTGATCGAAATCACCGCTGCCAATGTGAACGTTCGGACCCGGGTCCACGAATACGGTGGTGGTGCCTGGTGGGTCGCCGATGGTCGCGCCTTCTACTGCGACGACTCACGTGGCGGGGAGCTGTTCCTTCTCGATGTCGAGACGGGCGAAGAGCGTCAGCTCACCAACGACGGTCATCGATATGCGGACGGCCGCCTGAGCGCGGACGGCGAATGGTTCGCATGTGTGCGAGAGGTGCACGACCCGGCCGATCCTCACGCGGTTGACAACGATCTGGTAGCGGTTCGCTGCGACGGATCTGGGGAGACTCGCATTGCCGGGGGGCATGACTTCTTTGCCTCACCACGCCTCGGTCCCGACAATGCGATCACGTTCATCGCATGGGATCACCCGAACATGCCGTGGGATCGAACGATTCTCCATGTGGGCTCGTTCGACGGCCAGGTCGCCTCTGGGGGTGAGGTCCCAACCGGCAACGAAGCGATCGTGCTCCCGGATTTCACGGCCGACGGTCGACTTCTTGCAATCACCGATTTGCACGAGTGGTGGAATCTTGTCGAGATCGATCCGAAGACCGGAGTGCAGACAGCACTGGCATCGGGCGAGTTCGAGATCGCGACTCCGGG
Source organism: Acidimicrobiales bacterium (assembly GCA_051011575.1). Taxonomy (GTDB): domain Bacteria; phylum Actinomycetota; class Acidimicrobiia; order Acidimicrobiales; family SHLQ01; genus SHLQ01. The sequence continues at coordinate 22,054 of JBPCTR010000250.1, forward strand.
ATGGGTGTTCGGACTCAATCGGTGGGTCGAGACCGACGGCGGAATCGTATTCGTGGCGGGAACACCTGCCGGTGACGAGATCCATTTCCCGAGCGGAACCGTCGAGCGTCGACACTCTTCGGTGTCGTCGATCCGTGCGCTCTCCGATGGTCGAGTGGCATACGCGGCATCGTCATGGTCAGAAGAGTCGGCGGTATGGATCCACGACGGTACGACCGCGACCCGGATCTCAACTCCGCGCGAGCTGGGTCTTGGCGACGGATTCTTTCCCGAACCCGAGCACGTCACCTTCGACGTCACCTCCACCGACCCCGCCGCCGCGCCCGGCACCGTCGCCCACGCCCTCTTCTACGAACCCGCCAGTCCGGAAAGCGGCGATAGCGGTTCTCGACCGGAGGTGTCGAGCGAGACAGGGCCGCCCCTGCTCGTGTTGGTTCACGGCGGCCCCACCAGTGCCGCTCGACGACAGCTCAGCCTCGCCATTCGTTTCTGGACAAGCAGGGGAGTGGCCGTCGCCGATGTCGATTACCGCGGGTCCACGCTCTATGGGCGCACGTATCGGCAATCGTTGTGGGACGGGTGGGGTCATGTCGATGTGGTCGACTGTGTCGCGGCGGCGAGACACCTCGCCGATGCAGGCCGGGTCGATCCGTCGCGCATGGTGATCGCGGGTGGAAGCGCTGGCGGTCTCACGGTCTTGAACGCCCTTGCTCACCACGACGTCTTCACAGGCGGCATCTCGCGGTACGGCGTGACCGATCTGGCCGCGCTCGCGACCGACACCCACAAGTTTGAGGCGCGTTATCTCGATCGACTTGTCGGTCCGTGGCCCGACGCCGAAGCGATCTACGCCGAACGCAGCCCCGTACACCACGCCGAGTCGATCGATGTTCCGATGCTCGTCCTGCAAGGCGCAGACGATCAGGTGGTTCCACCATCGCAGTCAGAGGCGATCGTTTCCGCGCTGGAGGCGCGTGGTGTGCCGGTCACCTACCATCTCTTCGCCGAGGAAGCGCACGGATTCCGACGCTCCGAGACCATCGTCGCGGCGCTCGACGCGGAGCTCGCCTTCATCGACTCGCTTGCGTGACACGCGCGGAGCTGTCCGATTTTTTGACATCGGACTGCAACAAAATATTCAACACAGATGTCTTGTGTAATTACCACGCACTGTGGTGCAATTACCTCTGGTGAGCATTCCACGTGAGTTATCCAGTGGGAAGGGCAGATCTGCGGTGGACCGACTCGACGAAATAGCACGACGACTCGATTACTTGCGTGCCGAATCGGCTCAGCGAGCCAGGCGGCGAGACGACCTGGCGCACACGGCGGACTACGACGGTCTGATCGGGGCCCAACGCGCCACGTTCCGACGCGCCGCCCGCGCGAGGTCGCTGAGCGAGGCGAAGGCGGAGGTCATCGATCTCAGAGATCGCTCACGCGCCGAAGCCCGGCCGATGAAAACACCGACCGGGCTTCGATTGTGGACTCGTGACTCCGATGCTCAAGTGAGCTCGATGTAGTTTCCGGGCTCGAACGTGCCGAGGTCGTTCGCCTGGAGTCGGGACCAACTGAGCGACCACAGCGTGTCGCCGATCACCAGCGTCCGGTTGATCGGATCGCTACCAGGGCCCTCGGGCCAGCAGACCTCGACCGCACCGTCGCCGAGCTCCGATTCGAATGCCTCGTCGCCGAACCAGCGCTCGCAATGAAGGCCGGTCGCTCCGGCTTCACCGTCGCCGCACAGCTGAACCTGGCCACCCTCCTGCACGACCCACTCGGCCTCCCAGGCGATCTCTGCAAGAGGGCTGTTCGTCTCCTTGAACTGCTCGAGCGAGTCGGCATCGAGAATCGAACACTCGGTGACGCCGACCGGGCCGCCTTTCGGATCATGGCTGATCCGACCGGCCTCGGCGATCGTCCCGGCATCGAGATCGATGTGCAGGGCGACCGCACCGAAGAACTGGTCTTCCCAGCTCTGGATCGGCAGCACGGCGAGGTTCTCGGGGGCCCACCACAGGAAGGCCTTGTGGTCGAACTCGGCGTTGGTCCATGCGTTGGGCACGGTCCAGGTGTCGAGGTCGATCGGGTTGGCGAGATCACTCACATCGAACAGCGTGACCTTGGCTCCGGTGGTACGACCCTCTTCCGTCGCCTCCTGTCCGATACCGAGCACCAGGTTTGCGCTCAGCGGGTGGAGCTGCCCGGAGTACCCGGTGATCTTCAGCTCGCCGAGCACCCGAGGGTTGTTCGGGTCGCTCAGGTCGACCGTGTAGAAGGGGTCGGTCTGGCGGAACGTGACCACGTAGGCGGTCTCTTCGACGAAGCGGACCGAGAAGATTCGTTCTCCCTTGCCCATGTCGCCGACCTGTCCGAGCTGCTCGAGGAGGTGCTCTTCGGCATCGATGCCGAACGTGGTCACGAAGCTCTCGGACTCCTCGTTGGCACCCCAGAGCGTTCCGTCGGTGCTGGCGACCCTGAGTACATCGTCGTGCTCGGACATCGCGAACTGGTTGAGCAGGTGACCTCGCACGCTGCCCGAAGCAAGGTACGAGGGACCGTCGTCGTCACCGATCGAGAAGCCGTGGATCTGGGTGCTGAAGGAGCGTTCTGCATCGCGTCGGGCGCCATCGTCGAGAATTCCCCAGTCGATCCACTCGTTCGTTGCGATCCACATCGCACCCGTTGATGCGTACACCGTTTGACCGGCCGCCAGGACCGACGCGGTCTCCGGGGTGCCGAGCCCGTCGTTCATGTCGATCGAAACCACCGAAAGCGAACCGAAGCCGGCGAAATTCTCGGGCGCATGGACCTGTGAACACTCGGTGAGCAGCCCGTCGGTACGCTCACCGTTTCGCTCGAGTGTGTAACCGGGCAGCCAATCGGAGAGCTCGGTCTCGCCGACGATCTCCTTGTTGAACTGCTCGGCGCGCTCCTCGCCGCTCGGTCCCTGCGGGTAGACGAAGCCGAGGTCGGTGGGATCGGATTGAATCGCCACGGTCACCGTGTCGCCCACGAGTCGAGCGCTCAGGTAGAAGCCGTCGACCAGGAGCTGGCTCGACATGTCGATGTCGTCGGGGTTCGAAACGTCGAGTTCAATGATTCGGACGCGGGGGCCGTAGTAGCCACCGGGGGGAGCGATGATGTCGGCTTCGATCGCAACGTCGTCGGCGGCGAACGATGCCTCGGCATCGCCGGACTCATCGATGACGGAGGCGGCTGCCGGCGCCGGCTCGACGGGAAGTGGTACGGGTATGCCGCCACCACCACCCTCGCCCCAGGTGACACCGAACAAAAGGACGCGATCGCCAACCACGAGCATGTCCTGGCTCTCGTAGCCAACGCGTACCGACCCTCGCTTGACCGGATCGCCATCGTTGGCGTTGGTGTATGTGAACACGCCGTTGGTGACCGTGAGGATCCGGTCGCCGTCGGTCTTCACGATGTCGGGTTCGTCGACACCCGTCTCCTGGTTGTTCGTGCCCGAGAAGTCCTCGCCTTCGACCTTCTCGCCCTGGGCGAAGTTCGCGGCTGGAGCCGTGCTGGCCGTTGCCCGTCCGCCGGCGTCGCCGTCGGACGCAGCGTCGTCGACTGCGAACTCCTCGAGCGCGATGTCGGGTCCGAACCAGTAGCCGCCGTGATTGAAGCCATATGGCCCCACTCGATCGGCGCCCTCCGTGCGAAGGTGTGTGAGCAGCGAATCACAGCTGTTGAATGTGGCGAGCCCGCCGGTGAGCGAGAACTCACCAGGCCGCAGGTCAATCTGATTGCCAGACGTGCCGTTGTTGCCATTTCCATCGGCGTTGCCGGGGTCGACGTTCAGGTCACTGCCGCATGCGCCGGCCAGAAGAGCCAGCGTCATGCCGCCGGCCAGAAGCTTTCGTGTGGGTGCCCACATATCCGTTACCTCGTGTCGTGAGTAGGCCTCTTGGAGACCATCGGTATGTGAGTGATACGCCTGAGGCCGGGGCTCGGTTCCCGGTGTTTCCGAATTTCTTCGAAAGCCTCAGTTCACGCGGCTTCCGGGCGAGCCCCGAGGTCGTCGAATCCTTCGATATCGGTGAATTTCCAACCGTTTTCGGACGGCGCGACGACATGACAGGTGCGAGCGACCCGCCACAGGGCTCCGCGCACGGGAGTGGGATCGTGGCGGTAGAGATGGGGGAATGCCGCCGCGATCGCCGCGGTGGCCTCCTTCGCTCGATAGTGGGGAATCCGCGGGTCGAGGTGATGGGCGACGTGCGTGCTGCCGATTCGGTGGTGGAGAAGGTCCGCGACCCGGCCGTACGGTCGGTCGACCGAGCAGAACGCTCCGCGCACGAAGTTCCATTCGTCGTCGGCGTAGTGCGGGACGTCCTGATCGGTGTGCTGCAACCAGGTGTAGGTGACCAGCCAGCCGTTCACGACGAGGTAGGGGCCGGCGTAGACCGCAAGCATCTGCACGACCGAACCTGCGATCGCCCACCATGCGAGCAGGCCGAGCATGGCGAGAACGCCGACCGACGACCAGCGCACCTTGCGGCGCCATCGATCGGGAAACAGCGCCGACGAAAACGGTCGCGAGGGCCAGAAGTGGTTCGTGACTCCTCGCTCGGCACCGCCGGTCGAACCGACGAGGAGATATGTGGGCCAACCGAAGCCGAGGCGCGTGGCGATCGTGAGTACCCCGTGAACTCGGGTTCCGATCCGACGTCGGGTATGGAGCGCGCGGTGCCCGCGTCTCGTGTCGCTGCGCTTGGGAACATGGGTCTCACCCTCGACGAGGTGGTTCGTGCGTCCATGGTGGATGGAGTGGCTGCGTTGCCACGAGAAGTACGGCACGAGGACCAGCGAGTGGAGGAGGTACCCGATTGCGTCCTGCGCTCTGGTGCCGCGGCCGAACGCACGATGACCACACTCGTGCGCGATCACCCACACGCCGGTGGCGATCGTGCCGTTCACGTACGCGTAGATGAGCCATGCCCACGACCACGTCCAGGTGAGTGGAATGAACTGCCAGGCGAGAAGACCGGTGCCCACGGTGAGCACAAGCGAGAAGAATGCGTGCGGGAGGGCCCGGGCGAGATTTCGCTCGAAACAGTGGTCGGGAACGACGGCTTTCACCTCAGCGAGCGAGGGCGTGGCGTGAAGGGGCGGGGCGCTGGTGTGATGATCGAGCACACCGAAGGATGGCAGCTCGCGGTCAAAAACCGCGGTTACCGCACGGTACGTTTCGCGAATTCTTAGAACGCCCGAGCTGCAATCAGGTGGTGGTGGGCGTGAAGCCGGGTCGTTCCGACTCGAACGCACCGATCGCATCGCCTTGCTGAAGCGTGAGAGCGATGTCGTCGAGGCCATTGAGGAAGCGATGTTGCACCGAGTCGCTGAGGTCGAAGCTGACCACGAGATCGAGGGCGGGCGCTTCGAGGGTGCGGCGCTCGACGTCGATCGTGAGCTCGAGGGTGGGATCGGCCTCGATGGAGCGCATCAACCGTTCGCCCACCTCGGCAGTCACCTCGACCGCGACCAGCCCGTTCTTCGTGCAGTTGTTCTTGAAGATCGGACCGAAGCGTGGCGACACGACGGCAGCGAAGCCGAACTGTTGGATGGCCCACACCGCATGTTCACGGCTGGAACCGGTGCCGAAGTTGGGGCCTCCCACGAGAATGTTTGCGCCGAGGTACTGATCCTGGTTCATCACGAAGTCGGGATCGTCTTTCCACTCGGCGAAGAGACCCTTGTCGAAGCCGGTGCGCTCTACCCGCTTGAGCCAGTCGGACGGAATGATCTGGTCCGTGTCGACGTCGGACCGGTCGAGCGGAACGGCGGTGCCTTGAACGATGTGTACGGGTTCCATGGGTGGGCTCTTTTCAGTGCGTCGTGTGTGGATCCGAGTGCGAGTCTCGGAGCGAATCAATCGAGGTCGTCAGGCGTGGCGAAGGTTCCGGCGATCGCGGTGGCTGCCGCCACGGCGGGGGAGACGAGGTGGGTACGTCCACCGCGGCCCTGACGACCTTCGAAGTTTCGGTTCGAGGTCGAGGCGCTGCGCTCACCCTCCTTGAGCTTGTCGGGGTTCATTGCCAGGCACATCGAGCACCCGGGCTCGCGCCAATCGAAACCGGCGTCGACGAAGATGCGATCGAGGCCCTCGGCCTCGGCCTGCTGTTTCACCAGCCCCGAACCGGGTACGACGAGGGTGCGCATGCCCAACTTGACCTGGCGGCCCTCGGCGACAGCGGCAGCCGCCCGGAGGTCCTCGATGCGACTGTTGGTGCAACTGCCGATGAACACGGTGTCGACCGGAACGTCACGCATCGGTGTGCCGGCGGTGAGGCCCATGTACTCGAGGGCCCGGCTGGCCGCATCGCGGGCCACGGGTCCGTCGAACTGTTCGGGGGATGGGACGTCGTCGGCGAGCCTGATCACCTGGCCGGGGTTGGTACCCCAGGTGACATGGGGGGTGATCTGGGCGCCGTCGAGCGCGACCTCCCGGTCGAACATCGACCCCTCGTCCGTGCGTAGCGAGCGCCAGTACTCCATGGCGGCTCCCCAGTCGGCGCCCTTCGGGGCTCGCGGGCGGCCCTCGAGGTAGGCGAACGTCGTCTCGTCCGGGGCGATCATGCCGGCCTTCGCACCGAACTCGATCGACATGTTGCACACGGTCATGCGGCCCTCCATCGAGAGCGCCTCGATGACCGGGCCTCGAAATTCGGCGATCGCGCCGATTCCACCGCCCGTGCCGCAGGCAGCGAGGACGGCGAGGACCACGTCCTTCGCGGTGGAGCCGGCGGGAAGCTCACCGTTCACGGTGATCGCCATCGTCTCCTGCGCCGGTTGCAGCAGCGTCTGGGTGGCGAGCACGTGCTCGACCTCGCTCGTGCCGATGCCAAAGGCGAGCGCGCCGAATGCGCCGTGTGTGCTCGTGTGGCTGTCGCCGCACACGATCGTCATTCCGGGCTGCGTCAGCCCCTGCTCGGGCCCGATCACGTGCACGATGCCCTGATTTACATCGCCCATCGGATAGTGCGTGATGCCGAACTCGGCCGTGTTGGTCCGAAGGACCTCGACCTGCTTCGCCGAGATCTCGTCGGCGATGGGTTTGTCGATGTCTTCGGTGGGGACGTTGTGGTCCTCGGTGGACACGGTGAGGTCCGGTCGGCGAACGCCGCGGCCGTTCTGACGGAGGCCGTCGAAGGCCTGGGGCGACGTCACCTCGTGCACCAGATGGAGGTCGACGTAGAGGAGGTCGGGTTGACCGGGCTCGGCATGGACGACGTGGTCGTCCCACACCTTCTGGCTGAGGGTTCTCGGGCCGTCGCTCACGGCAGGTCCTTTCGACAAGAATTCCTGTCGATCCTACGGCTGGTCGACCCGGTCCGATCACTTGGGGTTCCCGAGCTCGCGCCCGACGTCAGGGTACGTTCGGGTCAATCTCGGACCCGGCCGGGCCGAAGGAGTGGTCATGACGGTACGAATCGGTTTCATCGGTTGTGGGCTGATCGCTCGAATGCACACCCGGCGCCTTGCCGACGTCTCCGATGCCGACATCGTGGCGGTCCACGATGTGGACCCCGAACGACAAGCGAAGTTTGCAATCGATCACGACGCTGTGGAGGTTGCTTCGGCCGACGAGGTCGTCGAGGCCGCCGACGCGGTGTACGTGACGACATGGACAGCCGCCCATCCGGCCCTGGTCTCACTCGTCGTGGGCGCGGGTAAACCGATCTTCTGCGAGAAGCCGCTGGGTATCGATCTCGCGACCGCCCAGGCCATGACCGACGAGGTGACGGCCGCGGGGCTGGTCAATCAGGTCGGACTGGTGCTTCGGCATTCACCTGCGTTTCGGTGGATGCAACACCAGGTCCAGAGCGGCGAGTTCGGGCCGCCGATGAGCATGGTGTTCCGCGATGACCAATACATACCCGTTCAGGGAATGTACGGCTCGACATGGCGGGGAGATGTGGCCAAGGCCGGATCGGGAACGCTGCTCGAACACTCCATCCACGACCTCGATCTGATCGAGTGGATCATGGGTCCGATCACAAGCGTGAACTGTCGAACGGCGAATTTCCACGGCATCGACGGGATCGAGGACCAGGCCACCGTCATTCTCGAGACGGCGACCGGGGCCCAGGCCACCCTCAGCTCGACATGGCACGACATCCTCAAACGGCCATCGTTGCGCCACGTCGAGGCCTTCTGTCAAGGCGGGTACTTCGGACTCGAGGGTGATTGGGTGGGTCCGATCGCTCGGGAGCTTCCCAGTGCCGACAAGGAGATCTGGCATGGCGACGACGTGATCGCTCTGGCGGGCGAGCTCGACGGTCGGGGTAGCAACCCCGACGCCGACTTCGTGCATGCCGTGATGACAGGCTCGCCATCTGCGCCGGACTTCCGCACCGCCCTTCGGGCCCACGTCCTTGCCGACGCCGCCTATCGATCGGCCACAGCCGGGGGCGCTCCGATCGAGGTGTAGCTCAGGACGCTTTGACCCGAGCGATTCGGCGAAGTGGGGGCTCACTCTTCGGTGGTACCTTGCGCGGCGGTAGCTCGTCGAGTGCTTGCGCCGTGGCCTTCGTGATGATCTTGACCGCCCGCTCGAAGGCCCTCTCGGTAGCTTCCGACGTCTTCTGAACGCCCGTGACCTTGCGCACGTACTGGCGGGCGGCGGCCTCGATCTCGTCGTCGGTCGCCACGGGCTCGAGGCCTCGCAGCGTGGTGATGTTGCGGCACATGACGGCTCCTACTTGTCGACACTTCCGGTCGACATCCCCACAGTACCGACATGGTCGCTTCGCGAGCTTCGCTCCCCGTTGTCGTCGACACTTCCGGTCGATATCGCGCTACTCGAATTCTGGTTCGTCGAACCAGGGGTAGACCGGCGGCATCTCGGTAGCGGGGTCGCTCGCGAACTCGGCCGGCCGTTTCTCGAAGAATGACGTGATGCCCTCGGCGACGTCGGCCGACGCCCCCAGTTGGGGCACCGCCCGGGATTCAACCCGGTGCGCGCCCATAGGGTGAGGCTCGCCCCACATCCGCCAAAGGAGCTGACGATTCATCGCCACCGCGACCGGTGAGGTCGACTCTGCGATCTCTGCTGCGAGCTCCCGGGCTGCAGGTAGTAGATCGTCCGGATCGTGGACCGCCGAGACCAATCCGCCGGCACGGGCTTCCTCGGCGTCGAAAACCCGGCCGGTCATCGACCACTCGAGTGCCTGGCTCATCCCGACGACTCGGGGCAGGAACCAGCTCGACGCAGCCTCGAGGGTGATCCCGCGCTGGGTGAACACGAACCCCATACGGGCATCGGTCGACGCCAGTCGAATGTCCATCGGCAGCGTCATCGTGGACCCCACGCCAACCGCCGCTCCGTTGATCGCAGCGATCACCGGCTTCAAGGACTTGAAGATTCGAAGCGAAACGATCCCACCCCCATCACGCTGTTTCTTGTCGACACTTCCGGTCGACCTCTGCGGTTCGCCGTTCTGGTCGCTACGCGAGCTTCGCTCCCCCCGAGATCGGCTCTCGGGCGCTTCCGTGTTGGTTTTCTGAAACGTCGACGCGCCGGCGCTCATGTCGGCGCCGGCGCAGAACGCCCGGCCAGCGCCCGTCACGATCACGGCCCGTACGTCGCCATCGGCGTCGGCAGCATCGAAAGCCGCACAAACTTCGTGCACCATCCGGCTCGTGAATGCGTTGAGCTTGTCGGGTCGGTTCAGCGTGATCGTGGCCACCCGATCGGTGACCTCGTAGGTGATCTGCTGCAGATCCACCTAGTTGATCGCCTTCTCCATGTTCTCCCAGTAGGGCGCCCGCAGCTTGTACTTCTGGAGCTTGCCCGTGGCGGTTCGGGCCAACTCGTCGCGGAATTCGACCGACGTCGGGCACTTGTAGTGGGCCATGCGGTCGCGGCAGTGAGCGATGATGTCCTGCTCGGACGCATCGGCCCCCTCGACCACGACCACGAGTGCCTTGACGGTCTCGCCCCACTTCTCGTGGGGCACACCGATCACCGCGACCTCGGTGACGGCGGGGTGGCTGAACACGACGTCCTCGACCTCGATCGAGCTCACGTTCTCGCCACCCGAGATGATCACGTCCTTCTTGCGGTCGGTGATTGCGTAGTAGCCCTCGTCGTCGCAGTGGCCGCCATCACCCGTGTGGAACCAGCCACCCTCGAGTGCCTGGGCTGTGGCGTCGGGGTTCTCCCAGTAGCCCTGCAGGATGTGATTGCCGCGCGCGAGGAACTCACCCGATTGACTCACCTTCATGGTGATCCCGATGGCGGGTGCGCCCGCTCGGCCGAGGCGCTGGGCCCGCTCGTTCGGGGTCAGATCATCCCACTCGGAGCGACCACGATTGATCGTGAGCAGCGGAGCGGTCTCCGTCAGTCCGTACAACTGGATGAATTCCCATTCGAGCTCGGTCTCGACCCGCTCGATGGTGGCGGTCGGCGGTGGTGCACCCGCCACACAGATCCGCACGCGACCCTTGCCGGGGATCTCGCCGCCCCAATCCTTGGCGGCGTCGAGCACCGCCGAAATCACCGCTGGTGCCCCGCACAGCATGGTCACGCCGTGTTCCTCGATCCTGCGGAGAATCTCCGCACCATCCACCTTGCGGAGAACGACGTGTTTCACGCCCATACCGGTGACGGTGTAGAGCATTCCCCAACCGTCACAGTGGAACATCGGGAGGGTGTGCAGATAGACGTCTCGATCGTTCACGCCGGTATGCCAACCGAAGGTGACGGCATTGAGCCAGCGGGCGCGGTGGGTCTGCTCGACCCCTTTCGGGCGAGCGGTGGTGCCACTCGTGTAGTTGATCGACGCGATCGCGTCTTCGTCGGCTTCCCATGGTTCGGGGTCGCCTTCGCGGCCCAGCCAGACCGCGTCCGACTCCTCGCCGAGGGTCCATTTCCGCTCACACTCGACCCCCGCCAACGACTCCTCGAGCTCGGGGTCGATGAGGAGCGCCTCGGCCCCGGAGTGTTCGACGATGTAGGCGACCTCTTCGGCGGACAGGCGGAAGTTGATGGGCACGAATACGCGGCCATTGCCGCTTACGCCGTAGAACGAAGTGAGCAGGCGAGCCGAGTTGTGCGACACGACGGCCACCCGCCCGCCCATCGGGATGCCCAACTCGTCCATCGCCACACCCATCTGTCGGCGGATGTCGGCGAGTTCTCGATAGCTGATCGTGGGTCTCGGTGTGGCCGGTTGATCGGGCTCGTCGACGATCGCCACGCGGTCGGGATAGACCGCGAGCGCCTGATCGAGAAAGTCGTTGACGGTGAGTGCAACCTTCACGTGTCCCCCTGGACTGATGTCATTTCCTCTGTGCCGGGAAAAGTACCGTACGCCGCTCGCAGTGGCTATCGGGCCACGTGGAAGCGGCCCACCCGTCAGGCCCAGCTCAAGTAGCGGAGACCAGGACCGCGAGCATGGTGACCACGTGAACCGCTCCAAGGACATCGCCGTTGATGCCGCCGATTTTGCGCACTGCGAGCACGACCACGAGAGCGGCCATCACTGCCCCAGCACCGAGCGCGGCAAGCGGATGGCCGGGAAAGAGGAACGCATTCGCTGCGAGCCCGACAACAACGCCGGCCATGGCCCGGAGCACAGACAGGTCGGCCATGTAGCTCGCCCCCATACCGTCGCCCGCGGTCGGGGCGAGCACCATCGCGGCAACGGCCATCGCTCTACCGAGCGCGTGGGCGACGACAAGGGCGCTGAAGGCCTCGAGCCCGTCGAGCGCGGAGATGGCTGCGACCTCGATGATGAGGGCCATCGCCAGCGCGGCCGTTCCGTACGTGCCGAGTCGGGAGTCCTTGAGAATCTCGAACCGCTGCTCCCGTGTCCATCCCCCGCCGAAGGCATCTGCGACGTCGGCGAGGCCGTCGTGATGAAAGGCGCCGGTCACGAGCAGAGCAACCGTGACCGCAACCGCCGCCGCGACCGGGGGCGAGACCACCTCGAGGAGACCGACGAACACACCGCCCTCCAGTGCTCCGACCGCCAACCCGACCACCGGAAACCACGGCACCGCGCGAGCCATCCGCACGGGCCGGTCACCTCCCGCCGACACGTCGCCGACAGGCACCCGGGTGAGGAATCCGGCCGCGACCCGCAGATCGTGCAAGGGGTTCACTCGTCGCTGAACCACTCGGCGAAGGTTGGTACGTCGGTGAGCAATCGACATGCCATCGACAGCAACGGAACTGCCGCCATCGCTCCGGAGGCTTCTCCCAAGCGCATGTCGAGTGTGAGCAGCGGCTCGAACCCGAGCTCGTCGAGGACGAGTCTGTGACCCGGTTCGGCCGAAAGGTGTCCGGCCCGCATGTTCGCGGTGAATCCCGGGTCGACGCGACACAATGCGAGCGCCGGTGACGTGGCGATGTAGCCGTCGAGCAGCACGGGAATAGAGCGAATTCGGGCCTCGACCATGGCGCCTGCAATCGCAACCAGCTCGGTTCCACCAACCTGTCGCAGCACCTCGAGCGGGTCGTCGACACCGTCGATACGTGTGACGGCGTCAGTTACCACCTGCGCCTTTTTTGCGAGGGCATCGTCGTCGAGGCCGGTTCCTCGACCCACGAAGGGTGCGGCCTCGGGCCCCAACAACGCGGCCGCAACCGCTGCTGCAGCCGTCGTGTTGCCAATGCCCATCTCGCCCAGGATCAGAAGGTCGGCGTCGAGATCGGCGGTGGCGGCGCGGCCGACGTCGAACGCCTCCGCGAACCGACCGGCGCTCATCGCAGCTTCGACCCGAAGGTTTCCGGTGGGCCGACCCACACCGACGTCGATGGCGTGGACAGCTGCTCCGGCGACGCTGGCCATCGCGGACACGGAGGCTTTCTTGGCGTGGAATGCGGCGAGCATCGCGCTCGTGACCTCCGATGGGTATACACTCACGCCCTCCTCGGTCACGCCGTGGTCACCGGCGAAGATCAACGCCACGGGATGTTCGATCGACGGAGCCGCCGTTCCCTGCCAACGCGCGAGCCACACGGCATGATCATCCAGTCGAGCCAGCGCGCCGGCCGGCCGCAGTATGTCGTCCAGTCTCGAGCTCGCCGCGTTCGAGGCGGTTAGCGACGGTCCGGGCGCACTGACGAGTTCGGCTCGAAGCGAAGCGGACGTCAATGCGACCATGTCATCTCCAGACGGTCGAGCGGCAGGACCATTCCGGCCACGACGAGCAGCGTCGAGTCGGCCCGGCCGGCCAGTCGACGGTTGGCGCGCCCGAGCGTGTCGCGGAACTCTCGACCCATGTTCGTGGGCGGATGCACGCCCATCCCGACCTCGTTGGTCACGACGATCGAGGGTCCCGATCGCGACGCGAGTGCGTCGGCCAGCATTGTGAGGTGCTCGGCGATCATGGTTGCCGGCCGATCGCCCATCACGAGATTCGTCACGAGCATCGTGATGCAGTCGACGATCAGCAGCGCGTCATCGTCCACGGCGACCACGTCGTTGGCGCCGAACAACGGTGCCTCGAGCAGCCCCCACGAGTCGGGCCGTTCAGCCTGGTGGCGCGCGATCCGGTCTGCCATGTCATCGTCACCCGCCGTAGCGGTCGCAGCGACGAACACCTCGGCCGGCCATGTCTGCCCCAGTTGGACAGCGAGGTCGCTCTTGCCGCTCCGCGCTCCGCCGACGAGCAGTGTGAAACCGGGATCGGGGCGCATCAGTAGTCGATGCCCTTCTTGGCGAGGATTCCCTCATCGAAGGCGTGTTTGACCTTCACCATCTCGGTCACCGTGTCGGCCGCGTCGATGAGCTCGTCGGGTGCATCCCGCCCGGTCACCACGATGTTCACTTTGGCGGGGCGGTTTCGAATCGTCTCGTAGATGGGCTCGGCCTCGATCCAGCCCCAGTTGATCAGATACGTGAGCTCGTCGAGGATCACGAGTTGATGGTCTCCGGCGCTGATGAGGTCACGGGCTCGTTCCCATCCGGACTGAGCGAGCGCCTTGTCGTGTTCGATGTTGTCGGAGTTCCAGGTGAACCCCTCGCCCTCGTTGAACCAGTGCACCCCGAGCTGGCGTCCGACCTTTTCCTCGCCAACGTTCCAGTCACCCGACTTGATGAACTGGACCACGGCAACATTCCAACCGCGGGCCACCCCCCGGCACATCACCCCGAATGCGGCGCTCGACTTGCCCTTGCCGTCGCCGGTATTCACCACGACGATCGATGGTGCGTAGCCGCTTTTGTCCTCGGCTGGGTTCTCGGTGATGGGTTCAGTTGCCATAGCGGTCCTTCGGCGTCGAAAGCGAGTCTGACCTACGAATGCGGGGCACGACCACGACGGCGTCGTCGACGTGGTCCACTCGTACGTCGGCGCCATAGTGCGATGCGATGTTCTGCTCGGTGAGAACGGTGCTCGCCGAGCCCTCGGCCACGATGTGGCCGCGAGCCATCAACACGAGGCGATCGGCGAACTGACCGGCGAGCGTCAGATCGTGCATGGTGGTGATGATCGTTCGGTCGCGGGCGATCCGAAGGCGATCGAGTAGTTCGAGCACATCCTGCTGATGGCCGAGATCGAGCGCCGACGTCGGTTCGTCGAGCAGGATCACCGGCGACTCCTGCGCGAGCGCCCGGGCGATCACCGTTCGCTGACGTTCCCCGCCCGAGAGGGTGTCGACCAGGCGATCGGCCAGACCGACCAGATCGAGGTCGATCAGCACCTCGTGTGTGATCTCGAGGTCCGCGGACGATTCGGCGGCGAGTGGGTGCAGATGCGGGGTTCGACCGAGCAGCACGTAGTCGAGGACACGCATTCCTGGTGGGATCGTCGGCGTTTGCGGTGCCCACGAGATCAGCCGCGCTCGTTCTCTCCCTGCCCGAGCCGCGAGCGGTGCCCCCTCGATGTGAACCGTTCCGCTGGCGTCGGCTACACCGGCGATCGCCCGAAGGAGAGTCGACTTGCCGGCACCGTTGGGGCCGATGATCGACAGCCATTCGCCCGGCTCCACGACGAGGTCGATTCGGTCGATGAGCGTGGCGCCCTTCACCTGCACGCCGAGATTTCTGACGTCGACGGCGTTCACCGATTTGCCGATCGAAGGATCACGATGAAGAACGGTGCGCCGAAGAACGCCGTGACCACACCGATCGGCAATTCGGCCGGCGTGAGGATCGTGCGCGCAGCGAGGTCGGAGAGCACGAGAAATCCGGCGCCGACGAAGACCGACAGCGGGACGATGGCCCGGTAGCTGCTCCCTGCGAGCAGTCGCACGGTATGGGGTACGATGAGGCCCACGAAGGCGATCAGGCCGCTGACCGCCACTGCGGCTGCGGTGAGGAGAGACGCCACGACGATCAGTGCCACACGGGTGCGACCTACAGAGAGGCCGAGCATGGTGGCCTCCTCGTCGCCGACGCCGAGTACATCGAATGTGCGGGCGGCGAGTACGAGCACGATCAAACATGGGATCGCGACCGGGAGTAGCTGACCCACCTCGGTCCAGCCGCTCGTCGAGAGGCCGCCGAGGAACCAGGTGTAGATCTGGCGGATGTCGTCGGTATTGCGCTGCTGGAGGAACGTTTGGAGAGCGGTGAAGAAACTTGCCACCGCCACGCCGGCGAGAATCAATGACGTGCTCGATCGGGACCGATCGCCGAGGACACCGACGGTCCACGTGAGCGCCACCGAAGCGAGGGCGCCGACGAACGCGGCGATTTGTACACCATCGAGCACGCCGGCTCCATCACCCCACCCCGACACGAAGGCAAGGGTGGCGCCCAGACCGCCGCCGGCGGCAACACCGAGCAGATACGGGTCGGCGAGCGGATTGCGGAAGACACCCTGGAAGGCGGCCCCGGCCGTGGCGAGTGCCGAGCCGACCAACAGACCGAGGGCCACCCTCGGGAGTCGCAGGTCGCCCACGATCGACTTCTGACCGTCACTGAGGCCGGATTCGATCGATCCGGGGGTGATCCGGTCGAGGGCTTCGAGTAGTACGCCGTCTCGGGGGATCGATGTGGGACCCACGATCAGGGCGAGCGTCGCCGAGGCAAGAACGAACACCGCCCCGCCGATCAGCCAGAGAGGTCTGGCGGCGGCGGGGAGGATGTTCATGGTCCGAGCGGGTTGGTGCGGGCGGCTCAGAGGCCAGCGACCGCGGTGCCGGCGGTCTCGATGAACTCGACGATGCGGGGGCCCCAACGGCTCACGATGTCATCATTGAGCTCCACGATGTTCCCGTTCTGCACGGCCGAGAGCTGGTCCCAGCCTGCGCGGGCGGCGACCGTCTCGGCGTTCTGCTCACAACAGAGCGTGTCGGCAAGGAAGATGATGTCGGGGTCTGCGGCCACGAGGAACTCCTCGTTGAGCTGCGGGTAACCAAAGGCCGCGCCGTCAGCATCGGCGGGATCGGCCACGTTCTCGAGCCCGAGCAGGCTGTACACGTAGCCGACGAACGTGCCCGACGTGACGCTGTAGAGGGTGTTGTCGAGCTCGTGGTAGTAGGTGAGTGCCTCGTCTCGCTGCGGCAACGAGGCGAGCACGTCGGCGATGTCGCCCTGCATCTCGTCTACAAGGGTGAGGGCACCGTCGGCGGTGCCGGTCATCTCGCCGAGCTCGCCGATCTGGCTATAGATGTCGTCCAGCGAGGTGGCTGCACTGATCACCACGTTCTCGATTCCGAGGGCTTCGAGGCCCTCGACCGGGGCGTCGCTGATCACCACGTCGGGTTCGAAACCTGCGATTGCCTCGACGTTCGGGTCCCAGCCCGACAGATCGGTCACCGGCGCTTCCGGCGGGTAGTAGGAGAACGCATCGACGGCCACGACCTGGTCGCCGGCACCGATGGCGAACAGCATCTCGGTGGCGGTCGGGTTGATCGACACGATCCGCATGGAGTCCATCTCGGTCTCGGCGGTGGTCGGAGCGGCGGTTGTTGGCGTGGCGTCGGTGGTCGTTGGAGCCGCAGTCGTCTCCGCCGACTCCGAGTCGGAACCGGTGACACTCGCGGTGGTCGCGGTCTCGCTCCCGCATGCGGCGGCGAACATGCCGAGCGCTGCGACCAACGCAGCGATGAATCGGAACTTCATGATCTTCTCCTGTGCTGATCTACGCACAGGAGATTTCCCGATCGAGACCAGCCCCTGATCCTCGAGGGCGTATGGGTCTGTCCACCCGTGTGATCGACCGGACTCGTCCCTTGCGGGCGTCACCGTTGCGGGTCAGTGCCGGATTGAAACCGGACTTCGTCACTGGATGGAACGTTGGAGAGTGTACCGCTCTCGCGGATCACCGCACCAAAGCGTCAGGAGATGAAGAATCCGCCGCTGTTCACGAAATCGCCGATGTGGGCGTGGCGAACCGGCGTGGCGACGGCTGCGCCTTTCGCCGGGTTGTCGGCACGACGGCCTTCGAAGGCCAGACGCCGAGCATCGATGCGTGCACGGATCGCCGCAGCTCCGCGGATCGCGCGCCGACCCATCGCATCGGCACGGTCAACAGCGGGTTCCCAGGAGCTCGGCGTTGTCGGGACAGCACCGAAACGGTGGCCGGGGTGAGTCGTCAGCATGGGTCTCTCCTCCCATTGGGGACCTGTTGATTTAAGTGTGACGAAGGAGCACGAGGCCGGTCTGACTACCAGGCGCCAATCGTGGAAGAGTTTCGCGATGTCCCCGTTTCGCCGACTGCTCCTGTGTTCGGCATTTGCCGTCGTGGCTGTCGGGTGCGATGGCTACATCGAGCAGGTTTCGGTGAACGAGGCGGGTGCGATCGAGTTCCTCGCCGAGGCAACGGTCGTGTGCACCGACCCCGGCCAGGCTGCGATCTGGGGCGCCGATCCGTGTGGGGCGATCGACGCCGCCGCCCGAGGCGCCGACCCTGGGCCCCTCCCATTCGGATTCGAAGTCGACGCCGACCGAGTGGCGTTCGTGTCCGATGGCGATCTCGATCGGCGGCGAATCGACGTGCGGTGGGAGGGCGACGCTGCCGGGCTGGCCACTCCGATGATCGCGTCGGCTGCGATCCGAACGCTCGACGCCGAACGAACCGAGCTCGTGCTCGTCCTCGAAGGCGCCGCCCTGTCCCGCGTTCGCACCGACCCCGAGCTGATCGATGCGACGGAGCGTTGGCCCGAGCCCGAGCTGCGGGTCGTGACCCCGGGTCGGATCACCGAACACGACGCCGACCGAATTCAGGGCCGGACCGTGATTTACACGCTCGCCGAGCCCACCGAGCAAGTTCGAGTCGTGTGGACCAGCGCTGGCCCCGGCCTCCGACTGTGGTGGGTGCTCGTGGGCAGCGTGGTGTTCGGGATCGTGCTCTTCATGATGGTCGTGCTCGAGTCCCCGAGATCTGCACCGCCGACGCAGCGTGACGACTGACCGTTGCCTAGGCGACGGCCAGCAGAACCGTCGACAGATCGATCGGAATCACGGGGCCGGCGGGCACGGCCGGTGCGCTGTCGGCGTCAGCCATTCCTTCGATGCCAGGAGGTACTGGCCCGTTGGCGTAGGGAATCGTCGATCGACCGTCGACGGCCCAGGCGAAGGTGGGAGGAGCGACGGGATCGCCGACGCACGTCACCGCGTCGACGGAGCCTTCGGGCAGAAGCACTGCTCCCGCGTTGTCCGCAACACAGAGCTGCGGATCGGCGACCGGGTTGGCAAAGGCGAGCACGATGTCACCTTCGAGGTGGCCGGTGGCCTCGTTCCCGATCACGGTCGTGGCGATCGGGTCGTTCGTCCCGGGCTCGATTCCGGCGCCGACGAGTATGCCGGCACGTGTATTGCCCGACACTCGGTTGGCGCGTATGTCGGAGGTGACGGTTCCCGACACGTGCAAGCCGACTCCGAAGCTTGCATCCCACGATTCGATCGCGCGCGGGGTCGACGAGAAGCCGTTGTTCTGGATCACCGTTCCGGCGACGGCGGCTCCTCTGGTGCTGGCCCCTCCTCCGTCGGAGAGCACGATGCCGGCGCGATTGTTCCTGCTCGTCGACCGGATGATCTGCACGCCGTCGGTAGCTCCGACGACCGAGAAACCTCGAGCCGAGAACTCGCTCAACGTCGTCTCGATCAGGGTTGCGCAGTCGACGCAGCTCTCGATGGCCACGCCCGCGCCTGCAGCTCCCGACATCCAGCCCTCGCGGACCTCGACGTTCGTTGCCTGCGATACGAGCACGCCATGGCGCCCGGTGTTCGAGGTGGTGATGTGCAACGCTCGGAAGCCGTCGACCGAACGCTCACTCGTGCCCATCACGGCGACCGCATCGGTCGTGTAGTTGCGGACGGTCAGATTCTCGATGGCCACACCGTCGGCGGTGACGGTGAACCCGGTCGTGGCCGCGTGCAGACCGTCGATGAACACCGTGTTGCGGTCGCGCCCTCGGATGACCACGTCGGGCGATCGGACCACGACCTCTTCGCTGTACACGCCGGGCTCGATCAGGACGAGATCGCCCGGCTGGGCGACGTCCACTGCCTCCTGAATCGAGAAGAAGTCGAGTGGAACCCGAATCGCGTCCACCTCGGGGGTGGGGAGGGTCGTGATCGGGGGCTCGACCGCGATGCCGTCCGGAGTCGTGCCGTTGAAGATCGGCGTGCCTATGTCGTCGCCCTCCACCTGAGCGCACGCCACCCCGAGCATCGCGACAAGGCTCAGGAGCGCGAAGCGTCGGAGATCGGAACGAGGCGGGCGCACTGGCCGAATCCTAGTGAACGACACCGGAGGCGAGGGTCAGCCCCGGCTCGGAGACGCGATTCTGTCATGGACGGAATCGACCGCCCGGCGAAGGATCGGCCCGAGTCGACCTCGAGCATCGATAGGAAGGTCGTGATCAGCGTCGACGTCGTGACGAACGACATCGGCGAGGCCGGCGGCGAGTGCCCGTTGGCGCGCCGGAGGCACGATCTGATCGCGCTCGGTGACCACGACCGTCGCGGGCGTCCGAATCTCGTGCAGCCAGCTGGTTGACCGGAACTGGCGGATCTGTGCACCGGCTTCCAGCAGACGCACAGGATCGGCGGTCAGCACAGTCTCGAGAACCCGGTCGGGATATCTGCGGCATGCGGCGCCTGCGATGCGAATGAAGGCGCGCTTCCTGACGGCCGCAGGCGCCCGCCGCATCGCGTCTGCACCCACACGAAGCCCGACGAGTTCGGCTCGCTCCCGTGGAGTCACGGCGAAATGTGCTGCGCTCGCCGCGAGCACCAGTCCATGCACGCGATGGGGTGCCCGGCGGGCCAGGAGCTGGGCGATCGAGCCACCCATCGAGTAGCCGGTGGCGACGACCGCGTCTATACCCAGGTGGTCGAGAACGGCCAGAGCGTCATCGGCGCAGCGCTCGAGGTCGAAGCGACTGTCGGCCCGGACGCCAGAGCCGTGGCCGTGCAGATCGAACATCACGACGCGGTAGCCGGCCGTGCCTTCATCGGAGGCCGTGAGGTGCGGAACCGCTCGTCCGAACGTGAGCGGTGCGTCGACGTTCCAGCCGTGAAGGAGCAGGACCGCCGGCCGATCTCCGACCTTTCCGGTGTCCCACATCGCAGCAGAACCGCGATCGGCGATGTCGACATCGGTCCTTTGGGGGAGTGCGGTGGGCCGATCCTCGGTCACTCGACGGCGACGACCTCGACCGCGAGTGGACCGGCGGGGGAGTCGTACGAGACCGTGTCGCCCGCCTTGGCCCCCGCGATCGCTTCGCCCAGCGGCGAACCGAGTGACAGCACCACGAGCTCGCTGCCCTTTTCCTCGATCGACCCCACGAGGTATCGCTCAGTGTCGTCGTCGCCCTGATAGCGGAGTTCGACAACGCTGCCGGCAGTCACCTCGTCGCTGTTCGACGCTTCCACGATTTCGGCATCCTCGAGTGTCTTGGCCAGGAACATGATGCGGCCTTCCATCTTCCCTTGCTCCTCCTTGGCGGCGTGGTAATCGCCATTCTCGGAGAGATCGCCGAGTTCACGAGCGGTCTCGATCTTCCGTGCGATGTCGATTCGCCCGCGTGTGGTTAGGTCGTCGTACTCGGCCTGGAGCCGATCGAAGGTTGCTTGGGAGAGTTTGGTCTCGGCCATCGCGTAAACGATAGAGCAGTCGGGGGCTGGGGCGGTCGCTACTAGAGCGCGTCGAGAGCGCGGGTCACATCGTCGAGGAGCTCGTCGGGGTCTTCGAGACCAATCGACAGCCGAACCATCGATTCACCGATTCCGACCTTTGCCCGACCCTCGATCCCGAGGCGGCGGTGGGTGGTGGTGGCCGGGTGGGTCACGAGGCTCTTTGAGTCGCCGAGGTTATTGGAGATGTCGAAGAGCCGCAGCGAGTCGAGAAAGCGGAAGGTGTGTTCCTTGTCGCCGTCGATGGTGATCGCGAGCACGGTCCCCCCTGAGCTCATCTGGCTCATCGCCAGTTCGTGTTGAGGATGCGACGACAGCGCCGGGTAGAGAACATCGGCGAGGCGGTGGTGTCCTTCGAGTGCGGTCGCGATCGTCAACGCGGCCGCTGACTCTGCATCAACTCGGAGCCGGAGGGTCTCCAGCCCCTTCACGAGAACCCACGCATTGAAGGGCGACAGGCTGGGGCCCGTGTGTCGGAGAAAGGGCATGAGGTGTTCGTCGAGGAACTGTTGGGTTGAGAGCACTGCACCACCCAGGACGCGCCCCTGCCCGTCGATGTGTTTGGTCGCCGAATACACGACGATGTCGGCGCCCAACTCCATCGGCCGCTGGAGAACAGGTGAGGCGAAGACGTTGTCGACGATGACGAGCGCACCCGCCGCATGGGCGCGAGACGAGACGTTCTCGATGTCGATGATTCGAAGCCCCGGATTGGAGGGGCTCTCGAGGAACACCGCTTTGGTTGGTTCGGACAGTGCCGCTTCCCACTCGCCCATGTCCGTGCCGTCGACCATCGTGGTCGTCACGCCGAGCCTCGGGAGGATGTCGGACACGATGATGCTGCACGACCCGAACAACGCGCGGGAGGCGACGACACGATCGCCGGCCTCGACGTAGCAGGCGAGCGCACCGAACACTGCGGCCATGCCGCTTGCGGTGGCCATACACGCCTCGGCGCCCTCGAGAAGGCGGAGTCGCTCCTCGAACATCGCCACCGTTGGGTTGCCATACCGGGAGTAGATGAACCGCTCGGACTCACCGGCGAACGCCGCTTCTGCCTCCGCGGCGGTGGCGTAGACGAACCCTGAGGTGGGAAAGATCGCCTCGGCGGTCTCGTCGAAGTGCGTTCGCGTGAGCCCGCCCCGGATGAGGCGGGTCGCTTCGGAGGTCATCAGCCCTGTCGCCAGGGGAGGCCAGCGCCGCGCCATCCCCCGGTGCGGTGCTCGTCCTCGTCGAGGTCGCCCTCGAAGCCTTCGAGGACGTTGTAGACCTCGACGAATCCCGCGTCGGTCAACACGTCCGCAGCGGCAGCGGAGCGCCCGCCCGAGCGGCAGATGATCACGACGGGTTGCTCCGGATCGAGGCCGCCCGTCGCCTCCGCGACGAAACGTGGATTTCGCTCGCCACTCGGCCAGGAGACCCACTCGACGAAGCGCATGTTCTCGATCGCGGGAACGCCGACCCAGCTCCATTCGGCTTCGGTTCGAACGTCGAGAAGCACGGCGTCGTCGCGCTCCGCCAGGACGCTGGCGGCATCGGTGGGTGACAGATCGCCGGTATAGGTCATGGAGCAAGCCTACGACGCCCCCCGTGTGCACGGGCGGGTAGATTCCCACCCATGTCGTCCACTTCCGACCGCCTCCGATACCGCCTGCTGACCGGGCCGGACACCGCCGAATTTTGTGCTCGGGTATCCGCTGCTCTCGATGACGGATACGAGCTGTACGGCTCGCCGTCCATCACGTTCGATGGCACCGTCACATATGTGGCGCAGGCCGTGACTCTTCCTCGCGGAGCTGCGACGGAGCCGGGCTTGTCGTAGCGCTCTCTGCGATTGGTTCGAGCCGGTCGGCGATCGCGCCGAGCAATCCGCCCTCGTCGTGATCGGCGTCGTCGTGGCCGTCGACCCCAACCGGGTCGGTCGACCGATACAACATCGCCGCACCGAAAATCGCAGCGATTGCCGATGCCACCAGGATTCCCATCTTGGCCTCGGTGACGACCGAGGCGTCGTCGAATGCCAGACCCGTGATGAAGAGCGACACGGTGAATCCGATACCGGCAAGTGTTGACATCGCGGCGACCTGCGGCCAGCGCACTCCGGCCGGCAGTCGGCATGCTCCGGCCTTCACCGCGATGAACGCAGCTCCGAACACGCCAAGGGTCTTGCCGGCGACGAGCCCGACCACTACGCCGATTGTCACGGGTGAGGTCGCGGCAGCCGAGATTCCGTCGCTCGACAGGACGATTCCGGCATTCACAAGGGCAAATACCGGAATGATGAAGAAGCTCGTGAACGGGTGGAGAAGAGTCTCGAGTCGTTCCGCCACCGGGACACATTCGCGGATGTAGAGATCGGCTCGTCTGTACGTCGATGCGTCGAGACGGTTCGGACGATCGACCACGGTGTCGAACACCGACTCCGGAGCAATGTGACGTTGCAGCGGTTTGGCAGGCGTGAGCAGACCAAGCGCTACACCGGCGATCGTGGCGTGAACGCCGGACTCGAACATGGCGAACCAGATGAGCGTGCCCACCGCAACGTAAACGGGGGTGTACCAGACCCGGGCCCGTTGCAGCGCGAACACCCCGACGAGGAGAGCGACGGCGAGTCCGAGC
The DNA here is from genome assembly GCA_051011575.1 of Acidimicrobiales bacterium. Classification (GTDB taxonomy): domain Bacteria; phylum Actinomycetota; class Acidimicrobiia; order Acidimicrobiales; family SHLQ01; genus SHLQ01. The sequence continues at coordinate 45,738 of JBPCTR010000250.1, forward strand.
CAACCCACTTTCAGGCCACTCGAGTAGAAGATGGCGATGACGGCGATCGCGCCGATGTCATCGACGATCGCAAGCGTGAGCAGGAAGATCTTGAGCGAGGTCGGGACCCGCTTGCCGAGCAGGGATGCGATGCCGAGGGCGAAGGCGATGTCGGTGGCCATCGGAATTCCCCAGCCGCCGGCGCCGGGTCCGCCGGCGGTGAATGCGAAGTAGATGATCGCAGGCACGACCATGCCGCCCACGGCGGCGACGGTCGGCAGGAGAGCGGCGCGCGGGTCGCGGAGTTCGCCGGTCACGAGCTCGCGTTTGATCTCGAGGCCGACGACGAAGAAGAAGATCGCCATCAGGCCATCGTTGACCCAGTGCAGCACCGATTCGCTCAGGTGGAACGAACCGATTTCGAAACCGATGTGGAAGTGGAGCAGTTCGTCGTAGCTGTGTGACCAGGGAGAGTTCGCCCACACGAGCGCCACGATCGTGGCGATGATCAGGAGGACCCCCGACGCGGCTTCGATCGCGAGAAATCGCGCCATCGGACGCCCTAGCCGCCTCGCCAGTCTCCGGTCGCTGCCGATCCACGTGAGATCGCTCGGAGGAAGTTGATGCCCCGCCATTGCCGCCTGCTTCCTGCATTGTCCGCCTCGTTCGACGGACGCGTGTCTTTCGCATAGGCAATCGGACAAATGTGAATGGATGTGAGTTGGTGACGCGATGTTCGTGGGTCGTCGCTAGCGTCGATCGACGTGAGTGATGAGACCGACGACCGGCGACCCTCTTCGACCGGATACTTCATCTCTCCCACGGACTCGCCGGGGCCGGGCGTTCTGCTTCTGCACTCCTTCTGGGGGTTCGATCGCGGCATGAAGGACACGGCGAACCGATTGGCCGACGCCGGATTCACGGTGTTGGCACCAGATCTGGCGGACGGTGAAACGTTCACCGACCACGAACAGGCGCTCGAAGCACTCGGCGATGCCGACATGAACCACGTCGCCTCGCTCGTTCAATCGAGTGTTGGGGTTCTTCGCCGGGCGCAAGCTGATCCGACCCGTCCGATCGGTGTTGTCGGATTCGGCGCCGGCGCATCGTGGGCGTTGTGGCTGTCGGCGCGGCTGCCCGACGACATTCTCGCGGTCGCCACGTACTACGGCTCGCAGAGCATCGAGATGACACCGTCGCGTTCGACGTATCTCTGTCACTGGGCTGAACGCGACCGACACATCGACGATCTCGAGATGGCCGATCTCGGTCTGAGATTGCAAATGGCCGGGCGGCCGTTCCGGTTCGAACATCACGACGGGACAAACGATGGATTTGCGGAGCCGGGGCGTCCTGAGTTCAGCGGCGAGGCGGACGTCGTGGCGTGGCGACAGACGACCGAGTTCCTGGCGGGAGCGCTGCGGCCGTAGCGGTCATGTGCTCGATGAGCCACGCCCGAAGCGACTTCGCTCCGGGACGTAGTTGGCGCCGAGACGATGTTGCGATCACGAAGGGGTCCTCGGTGACGACCGGCGCTGCCAGCGGGACGAGCCGACCAGCGCTCACGAGGTCGGACACGATGTGATTCCACCCGAGCGCCACTCCCTGCCCGTCGAGTGCAGCCTGCAGGACGACGCTGTAGTCGTTCGACCGATCGCCGTCGAGCCGAATGGGTTGATCGATTCCGTGGTGCTGGAACCAGCGATTCCAGTCGAAGCGGGTGCGGTAACGCTCTTCGAGGTGTAGGAGTGGCGCGTCCACCAACGCCGACGCGTTGTTCCGGTCGAGTCGCTCGGCCAGGGCGGGAGCGGCCACGGGATAGAGCGCCTCATCACACAACCGCACGACGTCGAGGTCGGGTCGATCGACAAGGCCGAGGGGAATCCAGAGGTCGAGCCGCGTGGGGTCGGTGTCGGCGTCGGCGTCGGCGGTGATGAGCCGAAGTGACACGTCGGGGTGCATCCGCTTGAAGTCGGGCAGACGGGGGAGGAGCCACCAGCTCGCAAGCGAGGTGGAAACCGACACCGTGACGGTCGGATCGTGGGCCCCCCGCGCGCGGTCGACCGCCTGATCGATGCGTTCGAAGGAAGGGGCGAGGTCGGCGATCAGTTCGGCGCCGGTCGCCGTTGGTCGGACGCCCGACCGCGAACGCACGAGCAGGGCAGTCCCCACGGCGGTTTCGAGCCGGGTGATCGCATGGCTCACCGCGGGTTGGCCCATGCCCAGTTCGTCGGCTGCAGCCGTGAAGGATCCGGCATTGGTCGCGGCGACGAGAATACGCAACGCTCGGTTGGATACATTGATTTCTGTCATGTCTGTATTACTGAATCAGCTGATGCAAATACAGTCAATGTATGACACGCTGACGCCATGAGTTCTTCGGAGGTGATCGGTTTCATCGGGCTTGGCAACATGGGCGGCCCGATGGCGAGGCGCCTGGCTGCCGCCGGCTATGACGTGATCGGGTATGACATCGATGCGAACGCGCTCACGGTGGCCGTCGAGGCCGGCGTGAAGGCCGCTGCCGACGCCAACGAGTGCGCTCGCACAGCCACGATCCTCCTCACGTCACTGC
>JBPCTR010000251.1:0-3567 GCA_051011575.1 Acidimicrobiales bacterium
CGATGAAGCGCCCACCGATCGCAGCTTGGATCGGCACGTCGTACTGCTGGCGCGGGATGAGTTCTTTGAGCTTCTCGGTCATCTTCTTGCCGTACTCGTACGACCGATCGTCGTGCACGATCATCGAAAAGGCGTCGACGGGGTCGCCGGCGAGCAGGATGTCGACCTTGACCAGCTTGGAGCGTTCGAGGCCGTCCGGCTCGTAGTCGAGGCTGGCGTAGCCCTGCGACCGGCTCTTCATCTGGTCGAAGAAGTCCATGACGACCTCGGCGAGGGGCATTCGATACACGAGCTCGACGCGCTCGGGCGAGAGGTACTCCATCTTGTCGAGCACACCGCGCCGACCCTGGCACAGATCCATCATCGCCCCCGTGTAGGTGCTGGGCGTGACGACCGAGGCCTTCAGCATCGGCTCTTCAATGAACTCGATCTCGGCTCCGTCCGGGAGTTCCGACGGGTTGTCGATCATCAGGGCGGTTCCGTCGGCCTTGTGCACCTTGTACTCCACCGACGGGGCGGTGGAGATGAGGCTCAGACCGAACTCTCGCTCGAGCCGTTCCCGCACGATCTCCATGTGCAGGAGGCCGAGGAAACCGCAGCGGAAGCCGAATCCGAGGGCGCCGGAGGTCTCGGGTTCGAACGTGTAGCTCGAATCGTTGAGGCGCAGCTTTTCGAGGGCATCACGAAGGGCCGGATATTCGTCGCCGTCGATCGGGTAGAGACCGCTGAAGACCATCGGCTTGGGTTCGTGATAACCGTCGAGTGCGCCGTCGGCGGGCTTCGATGCACGCGTGACCGTCTCACCTGAACGCGCTTCACCAACATCCTTGATTCCGGCGATGAGGTAGCCGACCTCGCCGGCGGCGAGGGTCTTCACCGGACGGTTGTCGGGGGTACGCACGCCGATCTCATCGATGTCGTGCACCGCGTTCGCTTGCATGAAGAGCGCCTTGCCGCGAGCGGGGAGGGAGCCGTCGACAACGCGAATCGACGAGATCACGCCGCGGTAGGGATCGAAATGGCTGTCGAAGATGAGCGCCTTTGTCTCACCGTCGGGATCGCCGCTCGGGGCCGGGGTTCGCTCGATGACCGCGTCGAGCAGTTCGCCCACGCCGTCGCCGGTCTTGGCGCTGATGTGGAGGATGTCACCGGCGGGAATGCCGAGCACGTTCTCGATCTCTTCGGCGTACTTCTCGGGCTCGGCCGCGGGCAGGTCGATCTTGTTGAGGGCTGCCACGATCTCGAGGTCGTTCTCGAGCGCCAGGTAGCAGTTGGCCAGCGTTTGGGCCTCGATCCCTTGCGACGCGTCGACCACGAGGATCACGCCCTCACACGCAGCGAGAGACCGCGAAACCTCGTAGCCGAAGTCCACGTGTCCAGGCGTGTCGATCAGGTTGATCACGTGGTCGTGCCAGTCGAGGCGAACCGACTGCAGTTTGATCGTGATACCCCGCTCTCGTTCGAGATCCATCGAATCGAGGTACTGCTCACGCATCTCACGGGCCTCGACGGCGCCGGTGAGTTCGAGCATGCGGTCGGCGAGCGTCGATTTGCCGTGATCGATGTGCGCGATGATCGACGTGTTGCGGATTCGGGACTGATCCATGACCAAGCGAACGGTACCTGTTGTGCCGGCTGTCGCCTCGGTTTGGAGAGCGTCCTTTCGCCGCTAGAGTTTTGTGCTGGCCCGAGGGACGGGCTCAGAACGACACGAGGTCGAACGCCGTAATGGCCAACATCAAGAGCCAGATCAAGCGAAACCGCCAAACCGAGAAGCGCAACGCTCGCAACCGCGCCATCCGCGCCGAGCTCCGCACCCGCACTCGTTCCGTGCTCGAGGCCGCCGAGAACAAGTCCGAGGACACCGACGAGAAGCTTCGCGCCGCCATCAAGCGCATCGACATGGCCGTCACCAAGGGCACGATCCACAAGAACACCGCCGCCCGCACGAAGAGCCGGCTCACCAAGCGGGTTCGCTCTCTCCAGGAGAGCTGAGGCTCTTTCTCTCCCCCGTCGGCTGCGGCCGACGACCCTCTACGAAGCGGCTCGTCAGCGGAGATTGGCGAGGCGCGCCACCAGCACCTCCATCACCAGTTCTGGAGGCCACCCCGATTCTCCACGCAGCCCCCGGTCGGCCTCGGCGAGAAGAGAGACAGCTCTGTGCACGCCGTTGGAACCCAGCTTCTTCGATTGCGTGAGCGCCTTCTTTGCAGGAAAGGTCGAGCCCTTCATGCCCAGTAGTTCTGCCGCCTGTTTCTCGCCTGCTACCGGCGCACCGTCGAGGCGCGCCATCCGGAGGTAGTGCGTCTGCAGGCTGGCCATGACCTGGAGTGGGTGCCGCCCACCGGAGTCGACCATTCGGTGGAGTTTGTCGAGGGCCACATCGATTTTGCCGGAATCGATGGCGTCGGTGAGTTCCCACGGGGGCACGTCGCCCGATTCGCCGAGGAAAGGTTGGATCTCCTCGACGCCGATCGTGGCGTCGGGGCCGTATACGGCCTCGAGGGTGCCAAGAAGGTTGATCACCCGCGACCGCTGTTCGCCGAGGTGTTCCGCGATGTGGCTGGCGGCTCGCCGATCGATCGTCACGGCCGACATCTTGAGTTGGCGATCGAGCCACGCGGCCGCATTCTTGCCACCGGGAATGCCGGTCTCGACGGTCTCGGCCCCGGCCGCTTTGAGCGCTTCGTTGAGAACCTTGGGGATGGCCGAAAGGCGGTCCTGTTTGGGCGAGATCCCCTTTTCCCAGACCAGAACGAGATCGGTCGAGGGCAGCGGGTCGGCGAGGTAGGCGGCGAGCGTCTCGACGTCGGCTGCCTTGGAGAATCGGCCGAGCTGTCGGCCCACAACAACACGGCGGTCGGTGAGGAAGGGTGGCGTTTGCGCAGCGTCGACAAGCCTCGTGATGGCGAACCCAGCGTCGTCCTCGAGTCGGTACTGCTCTTCGGTGAGTTCCTCGACCATGAGCGAGGCATCGCCGGAACCCACGAGCGTGCCGACAGCCTCGGAGACCGCCTGGCTCAACAGGCTGTCGTCGTTTCCTTTCAACAGGACGATGGTCATCGGCGCAGTACCTCGGTCGAGCCGGCGCGGATGGCGTCGATCGTGTCGAAGATGCGGCGGGCTCGCCGGGGATCGCCGGTTTCGATCGCAGCCACCCCGTTCACAACGAGCACGGAGACGAGGGCGATCCATTCGTCGACGTCGCTGGCCAGGTCGTCGGGAGCGGCCATGACGGCGATGCCCTCGGCCGCGGCCGCCGCAACCGCTTGCGCCAGTTCGGATGCGTCGCCGGCGTCGACGCGGGTGAGTGGATGATCGGGCTCGACTCCCGGCGCGTGGACGATGCGGAGCGGCTCGACGGACATCGATCGAAACCTACCCGAACGCCGGTCACGTCCGCCTCAATGAGCGCCGAGCCGATGCACGTTTCTCCCTCGGGTGCGACGCGCGCGCCAGGGATCTGATGGTCGCGCGGCGCCCAGATCTCGACAACGCGGAATCGATCGGTCACGACGCGCACCGCCCGACCCGTCGCTCGGTCTCCGGACGTGACGACGAGAAGAT
>JBPCTR010000252.1:0-2901 GCA_051011575.1 Acidimicrobiales bacterium
AGTTCAACATCGACGACCACGACCGCTTCACCGACAACGACCGCTTCACCAACCACAACCAGTTCAACATCGACGACCACTACGGTTTCACCGACAACCACGTCGTCGTCGACGACGACCACGACGACCACGACGACCACGACCACGACGACCACGACGACCACGCTTCCGCCCGACCCGCCCGCTGCTCCGACCGGCAGCAACTTCACATGGATCGAGGCCGACAATCTTCCTGGTGCGCTTGGAATCGGGGGTCTGCCCTCTTCACCGGAAGCGCACCTGTGGCTTGAAGTCGATTCCGAGCCGCTTGCGAACGACATCACCGTCAAGACGTTCACACCAGGCGTGGAGATGACGGGCGACAGCTCAGCCACGACGACCCTGACGGCGGGGATGACGGTGTGCGTCTATTACCTCCATGGCGATCCGACGTATGTCGGGCAGAACTTTGATCCCGTGATCGACTTCAACGCTCCCATCCTCGGATTCGGCCTGAAGACGCCGGATCTCGCCACGACCAACGTGTTCGAGGTCGACGGGACCAACTACTTCCGGGAGGGACTCGACAGCGCTGACACGATCACAGCGACCGGCAGCGTGCTCGAGTTCCACGCCGAATACGGCTGGTTCGAACGCGACCAGATGCGGGTGTTCGTCGGCTGTTGAGCCCGAGGTGGCCGCTGGTCCTGCCGGTAACGTCGTTTGTCGACGACACGTCTGCGAGGAAGGGCACCGATGGGTATCCACGACATCACGATGCAATCGATCACGGGGGATGACTTTTCCCTCGGTCAACTCGCCGGCGGGTACGCACTCGTGGTCAACGTAGCCAGTCGTTGAGGGGCCACCCCTCAGTACGCAGGTCTGCGTGCGCTTCACAACGAAATCGACGGGCTCGCCGTGCTCGGCTTTCCGTGTAACCAGTTCGGCGGACAGGAACCCGGCACCGAGGCCGAGATTCTCGAGTTCGTGACGTCCACCTACGACGTCGACTTCCCGATGTTTTCCAAGATCGACGTCAACGGTGAGAAGGAAGCCGAGCTCTACACGATTCTGAAGGCAGCTCAGCCCGGGGACGGAGACTCGGCCGACATCCTTTGGAACTTCGAGAAGTTCCTCGTCGATCCTCGTGGCAACACCGTCGCCCGCTGGGGTACTGGCACGACACCGGACGAGATCCGGGCCGAGCTGCCGGCCCTGATGGGCTGAGTCAGCTTCGCCCCGCGTCGGTCGCGGTGGTGGAAGTGGCAGACCACGGCCCGACGAACAGTGGACGACCCTGTCGATAGGGTGCCGGTATGTCCTCGCCGACAGTGATCGCAGAATGCGACACCTCCGAGGGCGTGCTGCGCACGTATCTGACATTGACGCTCCTGTCGACGCTGGCGACCTCGTTCATCTGGGGAGTGAACACGCTCTTTCTCCTCGACGCCGGACTGTCCAATGCGCAAGCGTTCACCGTCAATGCTTTCTTCACCGCCGGTCAAGTCCTGTTCGAGATCCCCACCGGCGTCGTGGCCGACACCCGCGGGCGGCGAACTTCCTACCTGTGGGGTGCGGCCACCCTCCTGGTCGCCACGGTGCTCTACGTCGTGATGTGGGGGATCGAGGCCCCTCTCTGGGGATGGGCGCTGTCGTCGATCGTGATCGGCCTTGGCTTCACCTTCTTCTCCGGCGCGGTCGAGGCATGGTTGGTGGACGCGCTCGACGCAACCGGTTACGACGGTGCCCTCGAGACCGTGTTCGGCAGGGGCCAGACGGTCATGGGCGTCGCCATGCTCACCGGATCGGTGGCAGGCGGTGTGGCCGCCCAATTCACGAACCTGGGCGTCCCCTACGTCCTCCGAGCGTTGATGCTGATCCTCGTGCTCATCTACGCCGCCCGCCGAATGCACGATCTCGGATTCGAGCCGCAGCATGGCAAGGGACCAATCGACGAGGTGAAGCAGGTCTGGCGAGGGTCGATCGACGCCGGTTTTGGGAACCCGGCGGTGCGGTGGCTCATGCTCGCTGCTCCCTTCACCGGGGGTGCGGGCGTCTATGCCTTCTATGCAATGCAACCGCATCTTCTCGAGCTCTATGGAGACGAGACCGCCTACGGCGTCGCCGGACTCGCCGCCGCGGTTGTTGCCGGAGCCCAGATCGTGGGCGGCCTCGTCGTACCGCACATTCGAGCGCTCTTCGCGAAGCGCACCACCGTGTTTCTCGTGGGCGGCGTGATCAGCTCCGCCGCGCTGCTGCTCATTGGACTGAGCAATACCTTCTGGTTGGCGGTCGCGCTCCTGGTGATCTGGGCGCTGATGTTCTCGGCGATGCGACCGATCCGGCAGGCGTTCATAAACGGCTGCATCCCGTCGAAACAACGTGCAACTGTGCTGAGCGTTGATGCCCTCATGGGTTCGGCCGGAGGGGTGGTCTCGCAGCCGGCGCTCGGCCGGGCGGCCGACGTGTGGAGCTACGGTGCCAGCTACGTCATCACTGCCGTCGTCACGGCGCTTGCGCTTCCCTTCTTCGCCCTCGCCCGGCTGGTGCGATCGCCGGGCGACGTGATCCGAGCCGAGGATCCGGTCTCGGCCTGATCGGTCAGGCCGCCGGGGTGTCCAGCAGGTTCACCAGGAGTTCGGCGACCCGCTCGTGTCGTTCCCAGATGAGCATGTGTCCCGCTCCCTCGAGCATCTCGAGCGTCGCTCCCGTGATGCCGTCGGCAAGGGCTCGAACCTGATGTGGCCGAACCATCTGATCGCGCGTACCGCCGATCACGATGCTCGGCACCGCGATCCGGTCGAGTCGATCGCTCACGTCATGGTCGAGCAGGGCGGCGGTCGCCGCGACTCGGACGTCTTCGGGGCAGGCGCGGACCATCTCGATGGCCGAGTCGATCATGTTCAGACTGGGATGAGC
>JBPCTR010000253.1:0-2950 GCA_051011575.1 Acidimicrobiales bacterium
CGCGAGCACACGCGCTGGCGGGTGACGTTGAGGCATCAGCAGTGTGGTTTCGCCGAGCAATCGACCTCGCCGCGACCTTGCCGACCGAGGACTCGGCGAGAATTCGGATCTCATGGTTGACGACGACCTTCGACCACCGGGGACCCCAGGCCGCATTCGGACTCGCGCGGGAGCTACTGGCCGAGAGCACGGGTACCGACGCCGAGGTCATTTCGGCAATGTTGCTCCGCGAAGAGATGTTCACTCAATCGGCAGCTGCGGCACACGCGGGCTTACGTGACCTCGCTTCGCGGGTCACGAGTGACGTTGCTCAGCTGATGGTGGAGCTCGACTTGGCGGCCTGCGCCTGGCAGCTCATGAGGCCCCATGAGGCGGTCGACGTCGCGAACAGGCTCCTCACGCGACGCTCGGCAATTCCCGACATCGAGGCATTGCGCGTCGCTCAGATCCGGGCCAGTTCAATGGCGTGGGCAACGGGAATCGACCAGGCGCTCGACGAAGTGGATGCGCTGATCGAGACCACGCGCCACGCCGCCCCCGACCACCTCGCCATTCTCCTCCTCACTCGGATCGCCGTGCTCTCACGCGGCGCCAGGATGACGGAGGCCTCCGAGGTGTTCGACGAGCTCGAGGAATTCGATCGGATCGCGGGCGAAGCGGTTTATCGATTCTGGGTTCCCGGTGAACTGGCATTCGTAGAGTCGGCGATCTCAGCGGCGGACGTCGAACCCACCTGTTTCGAGCAGAGGCGAGCTGAACTCGATCCTGTGAGTGTCATAAAGTCAGGTGCCCTGCTCCAGCTCGCCGCGGCGCGAGTCAAGGCTGTGCATGGTCAGCCGTTCGTCGAAGACCTACGAGATGCGGGCAGCGCAGCGCGATCTGCAGGAAGCGTGATCCACGAGGTTCTTTGCCTCCGGGAGCTCGCGACGCTCGGAGGCGGCGATGCGACTTCGGTCGATCGGCTCAGTGAGATCGCGGACCTGGCCGGAGACGGCCTCGCACGCATCATGGCCCTCGAGAGCCGTTCGCTTCTCGAAGACGACGCTGAAGGGATGGAGCAGGTGGCTGGAGCTGCCTTGGCGTTTGGAGCCACGGGAGTCTCGCGCGATGCCTGGGAGGCGGCACATCACATGTGGCTCGACCGGGACTGTCCTGGTCGTGCCTTCGCAGCCGCGCTGCAAGCCGCGGAATTGGACGAACTCCTCGGGTTTCGTCGGCTGTCGACAAGGGACGCGGTTGAGATACTGAGCGTTCGCGAACGAGAGGTGGCAGACCAGCTCGCGCTCGGGCGCACGAACTCGCGTATCGCGGACGAGCTCTATATTTCGCCCCGTACGGTCGACCGCCATGTCGGAGCAATCTTCACCAAACTCAGGATGCACCATCGCGAGGACGTCGCCGCGTTGTACCCCCAACCCACCCACTAGCCTCTGGCGCCATGGAAGATTCGAACGTCAAACCCGTCATCACCGTTCCGAAGGGCGAGCCGCCGGCCGACCTGATGATCGAGGACCTCATCGACGGAGACGGCACCGAGGCCACCTCCGGGATGCAGGTCACGGTCGACTACGCCGGCATCAGCTGGTCGAGCGGTCGCGAGTTCGACGCCTCGTGGAATCGCAACGACACGTTCAGCTTCGGTCTGGGCGCAGGCCAGGTCATCGCCGGTTGGGACCAGGGTGTGCAGGGAATGAAGGTCGGTGGTCGCCGTCGCCTCACCATCCCTCCACAGATGGCGTACGGGTCGTCGGGCGCAGGCGGCGTGATCGCCCCCAACGAGACGCTGATCTTCGTCGTCGATCTGCGAAACGTTGGCTAGCGCCGACGTGTCGGGCCCGATCGACCCTCCACGGACCTCGACCGGAAGTGTCGAGCGCATCGAAGTGTCGAGCGAGAGGTAGCTGGTGCACACGGGTCGGGGCGATGCAGCGCGGCGTGCTCGCACGCGAACGCGCATCCCAATCCTTCCCGACAACTCCGATCGAACCTGCGGTTTCGAGGTTGGCCCCGATTTCGAACGCTTCAGCCAGATCGACGACGTATTCAGCCGGTCGCGTTTCGATCCCGAGATTCACGATGAGGCCGCCGACCGTTTCTACAGCACCTACCGACGGCCCCTCGCCGACTGGCGGGCGGCCAAGGGTTTCCAACAGAACGACTACGCCTACCGCAATGCAACGTGGCACGTGGCCGACGTGTTCGCCGAGATGTACGAAGCCGGCGACCGTCGCGATGGCTTCCTCGATCCGCTCTCGATGCTCCGAGACGGCGCGGTTGATCGGGTCGATCTCGGATCGCCTGACGACGCGGCCCGCATGCTCAAGCACGCGGCGCGCAGCGCCGGCGCCGACCTGATCGGCGTCACGGGGTACGACAAACGTTGGACCTACACAGAACGATTTTCCGTACAGCAGGGCGGTGCCAAGGCGAACGACCTTCCCGACGACCTCGGCCACGTGATCGTGATCGGCCAAGCGATGGATCCCACCCTGATCGACACTGCGCCCTCGGCGCTCTCGGGCGCGGCCACGGGTATGGGCTACAGCCAGGATGCCGTCGTGCTCCTCACGCTCGCCCAGTACATCCGCAATCTCGGATACCAGGCGATCCCATCGATGAACGACACCGCGCTCGCAATCCCCTACGCGATCAAGGCCGGGCTCGGTGAGTACGGCAAACACGGTCTCGTGATCACACCCGAGTTCGGCACGAGCGTGCGCTTCGGCAAAATCTTCACCGACCTCCCACTCGCCCACGATCGGCCCATCCGCTTCGGCGTCGCCGAGATGTGCGGCATCTGCAACGCCTGCTCGAAGGGTTGCCCGAGCAAGGCAATCCCCAATGGTTCGCCCACCACAGAAATCCACAACAAGTCGAACCTGACCGGCGTGAAGAAGTGGACGATCGACGGCGAGAAGTGTTTCGGCTACTGGTCGAAGATCAACAGCGA
>JBPCTR010000254.1:0-19110 GCA_051011575.1 Acidimicrobiales bacterium
GTGTCGACGGCTCCATCTCCCCACGCGACGGTCCAGCCGGCGATCTCAGCCTCGGCAAGCCCTTCGACCGTCACGGAAATCTCGTACGGGGTGCCGATTTCGACCACTCCGTCGCCTGCGACGGCGATCTTCGCCGGGGTGGAGCCGCCGGTCTGGAGGGCAGATACCGCGGTGATGAACGCGAGCGCGACGAGCGCGACGAAGACCGCGGCGTTTGCCGCGATCCTCGTCGCTTGTCGGAACGGTCGCATCTCCACCCGGTTGGGTCCGAACGCCTACGGGTTGTTGGCGGTCTGTTCGGCGTCGAACGTGAATGTCGCCGTCGTGGTGACTCCCTGCGACGCGTTGGTCGCAGCGAGTGGCAACGTGACGTTCACGCAGAACACTTCGTTGGCACCGGCAGCCAGTACGCGGTCGCCCGCCTGCGTGCCCTGCACCGGTGACCCCCAGATCGCCGAGGTTCCGGTCGTGCCGAGGACGCCCGCATATTCGACGGCGCCGTCGGCGGTCCAGTTGGCGTCGTCACACACCGACACTCCCGACTTGATCGTCAATACGAGCTCGGAAGCGAGGGTGTCCTCGGTCGTGGTCGACGTGGCCGAGTACCGGAGCTCGAGGGTTCCGGAGTTGGCGATGTCGAGTGGAGCGGTCACCTGGTCACCGGGTGCCATGGCAGGAGCCGTGACCACTGCGGTGGCCGGGGTGGCGAGCAGGTCGACCGTGCCGGTCGAGAACGCGTTGCCCGCCACCGCCTCCTGATCGGTGAAGAGTGCGAGAGACGCGATCGTGAACGCCCCTCCCGCCAGGGCCAGAACGGCGAACGTGGCAAGCAGGCGAGCAGCGGTACCGCCACGCCTCTCCTCCTCGTCCACCGGCTGGTCCGCCGTCATCTGTTCTGTCGCGGTCATCGAAATGACCTCCTTGTCGCTGTTGTGCAGCCGTCCGCCGGCCAACTGGGTTGATTGCATGGACCGGGGGTCATCGGACCCCCAGAAATGTGAGATCTGCATCGGCGCCGAACACGGCTTCGGGGTCCTGTTGATCGTCAGCCGTGGGGTTGCCGTAGTAGAGGAAGAGTTGAGTGTCAGACGCAGCCGAGAGCGTCGGAATCGACACCCACGCGCTCAACGTTCCGGTGCCCGAACTCCACGACTCGATCGCATGATCGAGTCGGGTCAAGCCATTGGAGGCCGTGAACACAAGATCGGCGCCCGAGGCCAGTGCCGTGGCCTGGATCTGCGAATCCACTACCTGCACCGACAGCGCAAAGTCGGCCACGTCGGCGCTGATTAATGAGGAGTCGATCACCACCGGCTTGCGCGCCGCCCAGACTCCCTGATCGAACCATGATCCCGACTCGACCGCGCCAACGATGTGGAACGTGGCGGGCGTGCGTTGATTGGCCTCGAGGGCTGCCAGCCATGCGGTCGAGCGGGCCACACGTTCGATCCTGACCTCGTCGATGATGCCGTCGACCTGGCGATCCTGTGTTGTGATTCCACCGATTGTCACCGGCATTGTGGGATCGGAGTCCACGACGCCGCCCGCGGGCGTGTTTCCCACCTCGACCCCGTCGCCCAGTAGTCGAAGCGTGGCGTCATCCCATGTCATGGCCACGTGGTGCCACGCCCCTAGCGTTATCGAGCCGGCGCCAGCCGTGAGTTCGATGGTTGCACCGCCGAGCGACAGTCGGCCGCGCGGAGCGCCCGTATTCGCGATGGCAAGTTCGAAGATTCGGTTGAACGGATCAGACGCCTTGTTCACGATCCGCCCATGAGCTGTGTACGTGTCGAGCCGCACCCATCCGGACACGGTCAGGCTGCTCACCCCCACGATTTCGAACGGATCCGTCTCGAGATGGTCGTCGCCGCCGTCGAAGTCGATGGCACTGCCGATGAGCCCGGCCACGACATCGCCCGAGGTCATACCTCCGCGACTCAACCCGTCGTGGTTGCCGACGGTCGAATCGTCCACGTGCGGCGCGCTTCCGGCCGGATCGCGATCGAGATGCCACGCGGCCTCGACCTCGACAGGCCATGCGGCGCGCACGTCGGCCTGCGTCGGAGCATCGGGAGCGCCGTAGTACAGGTACACCGTGGTTCCCGATGCTGCGGTGAGCGTCGGAACCGTGACCCACGCCTCGAGCGTCCCGCTGCCACCATTCCACCCATCGATCTCGTGAGCGAGGGGGGTCGAGCCGTCGGCGGCCGTGAACCGGATGTCGGAGCCGTCGGCTTGCGCATTCGCCGCGAGATCGGCGGATGTCAGCGAGACGAGAAGGGGGAAGTCCGTCAGGTTGGCTGCGGTGCGACCGGCCGGGACGGTGATCGCGATTCGACGAGTCCACGGATCCGCCGTGTACCAACCGGTGTTGCCCGTCCGGTCTTCGAAGTCGCCAAGCGTCCCCGACTCGAAGTCCTCGGTGAGGAGCCAAACGTTCTCCGGGTCGGCGAACGCGAGCGCCGGTGTCGAGTTCCCGAAGTAGAGCCAGTACGTGCCGGTCGACGCCGCGGCGATCGGGTCGGTCGTGCGGAACCAGAGGGTCGTGCCCACCTGATTCCAGTTCGCGCCGTCGTCGAGAACGCGATCGAGTTCAGACCACGACGCTCCGTCCCATCGAAGGACCCGAAGATCGCTGCCGTCGGCGAGCGCCAGCCCGGATGAGACGAGCGCAGCGTGATCGAAGGTGAGCGGCACCGTGTACGCGTCCGGCGCGGCGACGGTGGTTGTGTCCACGTCGATGCGCTGGCGGAATGTGTAGTTGGGATCCCACCAACTCGGGCCAGCCCACTCGATCACCTGCCAACCGAACGAGGCGTTCGAGGTCGATGCCGATCGCTGCACCGACACGGTCTCCGGATCGGTCAGCGCGAACGTCGCCGACGCCTCACCCACGACGTCATCGGCGGCGTGATCGGTCCGACCTCCGCCGGTCGAACCGGGGAGCGCCACGGTCGAGATGGCCGTCGAGCGAGTGGGGTCGACGCGCTCGATCGCGACGGTTCGAACCGGCTGTCCAGCGCTCAGATCGATCGTTCCGTGGCGCACCGTGGAACCATCTCGGAGGGTGACCACCTGAATCGACACGTCGACCGCATCGCCGACGGTGTCGCGGCTCACCGACACGGTGTTCGCGTCGGCGAGGTGCGCGCGCACGAGTCGCTCGCCGATGTCCGGGCCGGCGCCAACCGACGCGGCGCCGGTGAGAAGGAACGTGGTCGACATGTCCGCTGGCGACAGCAGTGGCACGTTCACGGATGTGGCTGCGGCCCCGATCGTGGCCGTGACGTTCTGCACGCTGACATCACCGGGATCGTCGAATGTCACCACCTGCCACGCGAACGATCGTTGGGGCGAGAACAATCCAGCGCTTCGGATTTGCAGGTTGGTCGCCGAGGTGAGCTCGGCGATGAAGAGGTCATCGGCGTCAAAATCAACGGCGGTGTTCTCGGACTCGGTCGAGACCAGGGCGAAGCTGGCCGCAGGATCGATGTTCGAGATCGGGATGTCGATCTGGCCCGTTCCGCCGCCGGTGATCGTTCCGCGCTGCACCGAAAGACCGCACGAATACTCGACGACCGACCACGCGACCGTGACGGCAGGCGGGGCCCCCGCGTCGGTGGCGCGATCGAATTCGATCGTCGTGCCGCCCGAGGCGAGTCGAACCTGAACCACGCTGTCGGCCGGCTCGTTGGAGCTGCTGCGTATCGAACTCATCACGAAACTCGTCGTGGGATCGACGGCGGTGATCGGTACCGACACAGTGCCGTCGACCGCATGAATTGTCTCGCCCGATTGGACCGAGCCGAGCTGCGCATCGAAGCAGGCCGCGGTGGCGAAGTCATTGGAGGTCACCGTGTCGGTCGAGACGAACAGCGCCCACGCCACGCCGGCGGTCAACAGACCGACGAACGGGGTCACGGTTGCCACGGCCCAACGGCGTTTGTGCCGCTTGCGTCCCGGTTTCGCGGCGGAGTCCTTCTCTGGCGCCGGAGGAGCGGTTCTTGCGACCGTTGGAGGCGCGGGACTCCAAATCCGATGCAGTGCCTGATACGCCAGGACGAGCGTCGCAGCAATGACCACGAACATGGCGATGCCGCGCTGGAACACGGTCTGAATGACGCCACCCCAGCCCGGAAGAATCCAGCGCGAGACGAGCTCGTCGCCCTCGAGAGGATACGGCGCGGCGTCCGGTGCCTCGTTGGCGTCTCCTTGCGTGATCGCAAAGAGGTGGGAGTCCGACCGTTCGATCTCGATCACCCGATGAGTCACCGGAGTGGCACCGGGCCGCCGCATCACGACGATGTCGCCAACAACGACCTCCGATGCCTCTCGGGGGACCGCGATGATGAGCGACTTCGGCGGAGCGGTTTCGCCCATGCTGCCCGTTTGGATGACCACTGGCCGATAGCCGGCGGCGATGCCGCCGACGACGACAGCAACCGCGACGATGACCGCGAGCGCCAGCCACTCGACCACACGGTTCCACGTCGCCGGACGGATGCGCGTACGCGTCACGGCGTCGCCTCGATGTCGTGCACGGCATCGATGACGAAGTCGACGACCGTCGTGCGTCCCTGCACGGTGTTCGGGGCGTCGAGGAGGAGTCGGGCACCGAGACAGACGATCGTCGTCTCGCCGACCGCCAGCCGCTCGGAGGACTCCGTGGCCACTGGTGCGTAGTCGCCGAGGAGGATCTCGGGCCGGTCCGTCAGCGCGATGTCGGAACTGATCAACGACCGCACGTCGTCCGGTCGACATGTTGCGTCGGAGCGCCACACGTCGAATCGGAGCCAGTCGCTCAATGGGTCCTGGTCGGAGGTTCCACTCACGAGATAGAGCAGCGGCAGAGTGCCGGCATTGATGAGTTCGATCTGGCCCGTGATCAGGTCGCCGGGCGCGAGGTTCGTCGCATCGAACGACACCGTCGACGATCCGATCTCGAGGTCGAGCGTCGCTGCCCCCAGGTGGTTCGTTTGAAGGACTTCGGTGTCAGCGAACGACGCCGAGGTTCGGCCCGCTTGCCACCAGAGAAGGAGGGGCGTCGCGAGCGCGAGGAGGACGAGAAGGAATGCGATTGCCAGCCGGCGATGATTCCGGTGTTCGCTGGTTTCGTCGGCACGCTCGTGCAGAGCGGTCATGACGGGGTGACCTCCCACACGAAGTCGGCCGTCGCCGATCGCCCGAGAGCTTCCTGTTCGTCCTGGAGATCGAAGGTGAAGCGGTAGCTTCTCGACCCACCCTGGTTGAGGACCCGACCCAGGTCGAGCGGGCCCTGTTCGGCGAAGGTCGCCAAGGTCCCCGAGTAGAGCGTTGTCGTCGGGGTGAAGCCATCGCAGCTTTCGAAGCCGGCCCCGGTCCCCTCCACGATCGAGAGATCCAGAAACTCGCCCAGGTCACCGAACGTCTCGCTCCTGAGACTCATGTCGACCGGGAGAATCGTGCCCTCGTAGACGACTTCGAGGCAGCTCACGATCGGTCGGCCGGGCGCCAAATCGCTGAAGTCGAACAGGGCTCTGCCGGCATCATCGTCGACCAGTGAGATCGTGCCCGATGTGAGCACGGATCCAGCCACGGTTCCGTCGGTGACGAGCGCCTCGTTCGATCGGTTGACCACGAGCGTCGCGATGAGCAGCGCCGACACGGCCGCGGCAAAGGCGCGGGCCGTCGTTCGGGTAAGCCAGTTCTCCTGGACCTCGACGTCCTCGGCTCGGGTCTCGGGGGTGAACTCAATGAGTGGCCGTACCATCAGCGAGCCACCTCCCCGGTCGAACGCGATTCTTCGACGACGGTCTGGACCAGGCCTTCGGATTCGAGAAGCGTCCGCAAATCGCCGAACGGCATCGGCCGATGGAGTCCGTAACCCTGGAGGAGATCAGCGCCCGCCTCCTCGACCACTCGACGATGTTCCTCGGTCTCGATTCCCTCGGCGACGACGATGAAGTCGAGCGAGTGCGCGAGACCGACGATCGAGTCGAGAATGATGCGGTCCGACTCCGCCAGACAGGCCTGTTGCACGAGCAGCCGGTCGAGCTTGAGCTGGTCGATCGGCAACCCGCGCAGGTGTGCCAGTGATGTGCGACCCTCGCCGAAGTCATCGAGCGAGAGTCTGAGCCCGAGTGCTCGGAGTGCTTCGATGTTCGGAATGTCTCCGGCTGTGTCGGCCACGATTCGTTCGCTCAGTTCGACAACCAGTCGATCCTTGGACACTCCGGTTAGTAGGAGCGCGTCGCCGATGTTCTGGAGGAGGGCTTCGGATTCGAGCTCGGTCGGGGAGACGTTGATCGCCATGAAGAAGTCGGCGTCCGGTCGAAGGTTGCACGACCTCACCGCGCCGAGCCCGTGTTCGAAGATCCACGCGTTGAGCTCGTCGACTCGCCCGCTCGTCTCGGCGAGCTCGAGGATCGTCGGCGTGTTGACCGCACCGAGTTCCCGGTGGTTCCAGCGCAGCAGTGCCTCGGCAGCCACGACGCGTCCGGTCGACGTCGACACCATCGGCTGGAAGTGGAGGTTGAGTTCGTTCTGGTCGAGCGCCTTCTTGAACTCGGCTGCGAGGCGGCCGCGTCGACGCTCCTCCTCGTCGAGACCGGAGTGGTACACGGTGATCCGGGTAGAGCTCTCGCCCGCTTTGGCCGCGTACATGGCGGCGTCGGCTCGGCGGAGAATTTCGCTCTGGTCGAGTCCGATCTCGGCAAAGGCGATGCCAATGCTGGCGCCGACCCGCACCGTGTCCGTTTCGAGTCGCATCGGCTCGACGAGCGACCGGTGGATCTTGCTGGCGACCTCCATCGCATCGCGAGAATCGGCGACGGGTTCTAGTAGGACCGTGAACTCGTCGCCGCCAAGTCGCGCAACGAAACCGTCGTCACCCACCGAGTGGACGAGTCGTTCGCCCACCATCTCGAGCAGCGTGTCGCCGGCATCGTGGCCGAGGGTGTCGTTGACCGCCTTGAAGCCGTTCAGGTCGAGGAAGAGCACGGCATGCCGGTGCTCCGGAATCGGACTCTCCAGCCCGGTCGACAACTTCTCGAGGAAGTGCGCACGGTTGGGAAGACTGGTGAGAGAGTCGTGCGTCGCCTGATGATGGAGCTCGACATGGGCGTCCTGAAGCTCCTGAATCAGCTGGCGGTTCTGGAGAGCGACGGTGGCCTGGCCACACAACAGACGGAGAGCCTCGACGCTGCCGGCGCTCGGTTGCGAGGTGAGCGTCGCTCCTGCTCTGACAGCGATGATCGTGTGGTCTTCATCGGCGACCACGAAACGAATCAACGTGCCGAGTCCACGTTCGGCAAGCGGCATGAACTCGGCCAAGGTGGGTTCGCCCTCGTCGATCACAACCTCGATCAACGAGAGGTCGCTGTGGCGCAGCGCACTTCCCACCTCGCCTGGCGGTGGGAGGGAGATCGTTCGCTCGGGGCCGCTCGCGGCGAGAACCCGCCATTCGTCGTCGGAGATTCGAACACATACGTCTGCACAGACAAATCCGAGGTGCACGGCGCTGTCCGTCAACAACTGGAACAGTTCGGTGCCCAGGCGATTGACCTCGTGACCCACCTCGGCAACGCGTTCGAGGAGCTGACCCCGCTCGACGGCGTCCTCGGTGTGCCGCTGCTGCAGAACAACATCGTTCAAGAGCTGTTCGGCGAGGTACGCACCAGGGATCACGACCAGGAGGAGGACCCCCAATTGATCGAGGAGTCGTTCGAGTTCCTCGACCACGCCATTGACCGGAGTGTTGTCGCGCTCGAGGATCCAGAGACGCGTCGCGAGCGTGATACCGGTCATCAGCATCCAGTGCACGAGCGCTCCAGCCAGCCGGAATCGAACGGCAGCCTCGACGATGGGTAGAGCGATGAGCACCCAGCCAATTCCCGAACCGCCGGTAGCGGTCGTGAGGAGGATCACAAGGGTCGTGTCGCCGACGAGTTCGATCGTTGCGATGCGATTCGTGGGGACCGAAACGTTCGCGGTCGCCCAGGACGACAGTGCATTGATACCGGCGAGTCCAGCCACCGCAAAGACCAGGAGTTGAACGCGCGACACCCCGAGTGCAGCGGTCTCGAACCGGCCGCCGTCGAGGAAGAACTGACTCGCGATCATGAGCGCGACGAGAAAGCGGACTCGGCGAATGGCTCGGTCGGCGAGCTCCGATGCCCGCGATCCGTCGGTCGCCGGTCGCTTCGGCGACCGACTCTGAATGGAGGAGATCGCCATCGCGAGTGACCCCGCGGACAGGATGACCGTGGCGACGACCGCCGCGATGTTCCCCTCCTGCGTCCACACGACCGGAAGACCGACCAGCGGTACCACGAGGCGGGCAACGCCGCGTACCTGTGTCGGACTCACACGATCGGAGTCGGGACTCTGGTTCGCGTCACCCTTCGTGATGTACAGCTCGGCAGCGGGCAACGTCTCGAACACGCGATGGGTGATGAGTTCGCCATCTCCCCCTGGACTCTCGAACGTGATCACGGTGCGCTGGCCCAGCAGACCGTCGTCCGGGTGGTCGTCGACCATGACGACATCGCCCGGACGGAGTGTTGGTGTCATCGATCCGGTCGTGACGATGATCGGTGCCCACCCGGTCGTGAGCATGACGATCACGATCCACGCACCGAGCAGAGCAAGCAAATACACGTGAATCCACGCGAGAAGGCTGGCGATCGGCTTGAGAGACGCTCGGATGTTCTTCCGCCCGAGAGCGCGCCGTGTGATGGTCATGGCCGCGCCTCCACGGTGATCGCGAAGTCGGTGGTCAGGCCCTGAGCCGCATTGTCGTCGACGACCTCGGCAATGGCGTGGAGAGCGAATCGGTCGCCGCTTCTCATATCGGAATCGAGCACGACTCCAGTGGCGTAGCTGCCGCGGGTACGCCAGAGATCGCCGAGGAGGCCCTCGTAGACGATCAGAGAAGCCGCGCCGTCGATCGGACAGGTGGTCGTCTCGAGCTCGAGGATCCGCAGCGTCACGAAATCCTCCAGACCGGTACCCCCCAGCCGATTTCCGTGGAGTCGGACGGAGGCGGGGATCGAGCCTCGATACTCGATCTCGACGCACCCGGTCGTGACGGCGCCGGGATAAAGGCCGTCAGCATCGAAGAGGAGTTGCACCGCAGAGTCCGGCTGGACCAGGTCGATCGTGGCTGCAGAAAAGACGCTGTTGGTTGACGTGGTCGCGTTCACGCGTGCGGTGCTCGTCTCGATCGCGTTCCACGCCACGACGAAAAGCGAGATGAAGACGGCGCTGGCAGCGATCGGGATGACGAGTCCAACGCGGCGGCGCCCAGAATCCTCGGCTTGGTGCGCGTCCGGGGGATGCGTGCTCATGGCGCGTCCTCTTGATTCGTGGCCGCCGAGATCGACGGGATCTGCAACCCGGTTGCAAGATCCAGGATGTGACCCGCCGCGACCTCGGTCTTGATGGTCGAACCATCCGCCAGCCGGATCGCAACGCGACCGGGCATGACCTGCACGCCGTCGTGGAACGGCTCCCAGCCGTTGCCACGATCGATCTCGACGGCAGCTGCGCCTCCGGAGTCGATTCGAGCGAGTTCCAGTTGAACGCCACCGTCGGTCATCGGAAGGATTACTCGACCGCCCCGCCATGTCACCTCGACCTGGATGTTCGAGGTGAGGGAATCGACGTGGGTCAGTCCGGCCGGATCGGTGTCTTCGGCGTTGTGCCACTGGTCGGTGAACCACCGAACCGACACATCGTTCACGCCGGTGCCCTCGCTGCTCGTTACTCGAATGGCGTGTCGAGCCATGGTGAGGTGCAGCACGCCATCGCCTTCCGTCAAAGGGGAGAACTCACGACGCACCGCGTCCTTCGTCAACGCGAGCGTGGCGTCCGGGGCCAGATCGTCGAGCTCGCTGCACCCGTCGCGCCCGGTCACCGCGATGCTCTCCCAGCCCCCGGCCGTTTTGACCTCGACCGATGCCTCTGGAACCGCCAGACCGTCGGCGAGGGTGAGACAAACCTCCTCGGCCGAGGTAACGGCGATCTCCGCGGCAGCGACCGGTGAGGCGCCGGCAAAGATCGTGACGATCCCTGCGACTGCGGCCACCCCGGTGAGGGACCGCAGCGAGCGGTGCTGACCACGCGCCACGTTGGTGTCGAGGCGGTGCGGCTCTGCCTCGGGTGTGATCATCGCCTCGCGAAGATCGAGGGTCGTATCTCCGATTACGCAATATCGGAGCAGCGCACGTCGGGCAGCGTCGTCGAGATGAGCGAACTCGAGACCGACACGAACCAGCCCACTCCGATCGGGGTTCGCCGCTCGCACGATTGCCGTACCGTTGATCCATCGATCGGCTTCGTCGCGATCGGGAAGTCGCAAGCGAATCGGCGTCGTCGATCCGATCGGTGGAGCGAAGCTCATCAGCAGGCCCACGCCGGACGTGGAGAGATCGACCGTTCGGGCTGCGGTCTCTCCGAGTTCGACATCGAGCGACGTCTTCAGTCGAAACGTGTGACGACGCTGTCGTCTCCCGACCATCAGCTGAAGGACGTCGATCATCGGCACGAGAGCGATGAGCCCGAACGTCAGGACAACGACACGTTCCGATGATGGAAAGGCGGGGAGAAGCTCGATGTCGATCAGAGAAAGGGCTCGTACGAGCAGCGCAAGATCGATTGCGGCGACAATCGCGGTCAGCAGACGGAGCTTTCCCAGCGAACGGATGCCGCCACGAGTTTTGATTCGTGCCCGTTCTCTGTGTTGCGATCTGCCGGAGGCGACCAACCCGATCGCGGCGAGATCGGCCCCGAGGGTCCGCCATCCCTGCCGAACCCAGTCGCCGGTCTTCATCGCGTCGCCGACGAGGCTGCGCCGCGCGGCGGTGCTCACCGCGGTCACCGCCACCCACATCCCGGCGATTGGGACCACGTTCGAGTCGAAGGGGAGGCGTCCCGTGATGAGCGTCGCAACGAGCACGATCGCGACGACCAGGTAACGCACAGCGGGGAGGACCCGCGACGCGATCCCGAGGTGAGCGAGACGTTGTGTCCGTGAAAGGCCGGGTGCGACGATCGGATTTTGAGGGGACCGAAAGATCTGTAGAGCTCGCACCGATCGGGCAACTCGCTGCTCCAGGTACTCGTCGAGGGTGTCGGGGGCAATCGTGCGAACGACCGCGGATGGCTCGAACCCGGACCGCCACCCGGCGCTCTGCAACTTGACCACGGTGCGTTCGAAGGTCGCCGGATGTCCGCCGGGCAGACCACCAACTTCGTCGATCGCGGATCGACGGACCATCGCCGGCGCGCCGAGCCAGGGCACTGCGCCGTGTCGATCAAGGGCCGGGGCGAGGACATCTCTCTCGAGGGCGGTCTCGTCCCGACCGCGCTGAATGTGGACGAGCGAGTCGCCGTTCATCAAGCCCACGGATGCCTGACATATGGCGAGCCACGGGTCGGTGAACCGGCGGGCGAGCGCGGTGATCATGTCGGGCATGGGGACCTGACCCGCGTCGAGGCGCACGTACAACGGCGATCGTGAGTGCTCGTGGATCGCTTGCGCACGCGGTTCGGAGACCCGTGGATCGACGACGTACTCGGCGCCGAACTCCTTGGAGATTCCGATGACGTCCCGGCGATGGGAAGAGTCGACAACGGTTGTGGTCACCGGCCGCTGGTGCGGTTCGAGCGTTGCGAGAGCAACCAGGGTGCGCTCGAGCTCCTGAGAGCCGTGCCCGTGAACGTCGATCATCAGCTCGGCCGGCAGTGCGGAACCGGGCGTTGGATCGCGCCGGATCGATCGGCCCGACCACGTGTGGAACGCGAGGAGTGAGAGCTCGAAGAACGCTGCGACCTCCGCGACGAAGAGGGGTAGGGACAGCGCGAGAATCCAGCCGGATCCCACGGTCGAGGCCCGTGTGCCCAGGTACAGCAAAAAGAGAAGAATCCCGATCACGCTCAGTCGTCGCGACCGACGCAGCGCGCCGGAGAGCGACCTCCCGTTCCTTTCGTTGTGCACCACTGTCGAGTCCTCCCGCCGAGAGACCCGTGCCAATCGGCAGCAACTCACGAAAATGTGAATCATTTGGCCCACGAGATGACGGTCGTCTGGCGATGGTGATGCGGAGCATTGGAAGCTCTGGTGGTCGATGGGGCCCGTAGGCTGCACCCATGCAGAGCGATGCCGAAACCGTCGAGGAATACCTCGCTGATTTGCCTGACGATCGCCGGGACGCGATCGAGGCTGTTCGCGATGAGATTCTGGCCAACCTGCCCGCGGGGTTCGTCGAGACGATGAACTGGGGAATGATCACCTACGAGGTGCCGCTCGAGACCTTCCCCAATACATACAACGGCAAACCGCTGATGCTCGCCGGCCTCGCATCCCAGAAGAATCACATGGCGGTGTACTTGAGCACCGTGTACGCAAGCGAAGAGCGTGGCGCCGATTTCACGGAGCGATATCGGGCGA
Organism: Acidimicrobiales bacterium; assembly: GCA_051011575.1. Lineage (GTDB taxonomy): Bacteria > Actinomycetota > Acidimicrobiia > Acidimicrobiales > SHLQ01 > SHLQ01. The sequence continues at coordinate 12,431 of JBPCTR010000254.1, forward strand.
CCGGGAAGAAGCTCGACATGGGGAAGTCGTGTGTTCGATTCACGAAGCTCGACAATCTCCCCGTCGACCTGATCGGCACGGTGATCGCCGACACGTCACTCGACGACTTTCTCGAGATCTATGCGGGACACAAAGGCTGATGGCGTCGCTTGATTCCTTCGGCGGCTGGCCTCAGATCCTCGGGACACTCACGATCGGGTCCGACCTCAGCGGTGAACAGACCGAAGCCGTGCTCGCGTCGATCCTCGCCGGTGACGCAACCGACGCGCAGATCTCCGCGTACATCGTCGCCTTGCGCCAGAAGGGCGAGACCGTCGACGAGTTGACCGGAATGGTTCGTGCCATGCACGCTGCCGCCACATCGCTCGACATGCCGGAGAACACCATCGACATCGTCGGCATGGGCGGCGCACCCAGTCGCCGTCGGGCCGCCCTCAACGTCTCGACGATGGCGTCGATCGTGGCGCCCGCCGCCGGCGCGACCGTGTGCAAGCACGGCAATCGCAAGGCGTCGTCCACCTCGGGAAGCTTCGACCTGCTCGAAGCGCTCGGTATCCAGTTCGACGTAGCTCCAACCGAGCTCGAAGCGATGGTCGAACAGCTCGGCATTTGTTTCGCCTTCGCCCGTTCGTTCCACCCCGCAATGCGACACGTTGGGCCGGTGCGGATGCAGCTCGGTATTCCCACGGTCTTCAACGCGCTCGGCCCTCTCGCACACCCGGCTCGACTGCGTCGCCAGCTCGTTGGTGTGGCCGACGACGCGCTCGCCTCGAAGATGATCGAGGTTCTGGCGGCGACCGGGTCCGAAGTCGCGTGGGTGGTCACAGGTGATGGCGTCCTCGACGAACTGTCGACCACGGGGCCGACGACCGTGCGGGAGCTTCGGAACGGAACCATGACGACCTTCACGGTGGACCCCGTCGAGCTTGGCATCGCCCGACCGGCCGAGGGCGACCTCGACGGTGGCGACGCGGCCGCGAACAAGCGGATCCTGCAGCGGCTGGTCGACGGCGAGGTCGGAGCTGCGCGCGACATCGTGGCGCTCAATGCCGCCGCAGGGCTGGTCGTGGGTGGGGTAGCGGCCGACCTCCCCGCCGGGCTCTCCGCTGCGTTCGATGCCATCGATTCGGGCGCGGCCTCTGCGAAGCTCGACGCCCTCCTCGCCTTCGCCTCCGCCTGAGCAATGGCGTCGGAGGTCTTCGACCGTCTCATCGAACGGGCGGTCGACATCGCCCGGTCAGGGTCGACCCCTGCCCCACCACGGATCCAGTCGATCCTCGGATTCCGCCGGCTTCCCGATCGTGCAAAAGACGACGTCCTCGAGGTCCTGGACAGCGACGAGGGATTTCGATCGGCAGTTCGCGACGAAAGCGATGAGAGCGATATTGGTCGGGCGGGGATGTTGTTCGTCGAGCGCCCCGACGGCTGGCGTGAACAGATCGACCGCCTTGTGAGCGCGCTCGACGAACCGATCGTGGAGCGATCTGCTGATCGACGGCGACTCGAGCGGCGCGCTGAAGCCGCCGAAGCCGCCCTCAGCCGACTCGAGGCTGCCTTGAATGCAGCCGCGGAGGAACGCGACCGTCTCCAGGTCGATCTCGACGCTGCGATCGCTGACCGGACTCGTCTCGACGGCGCTCTGGCGGCGGCGGAGGCCGATCGGGTGCGCCTGGCGGAGGAGCGGAAACGAGCTGTTTCCGAGTTGAAGACGACCGAGGCGGTCCTCGCCCGACACGTCGACGAACGCAAACGGCTGGAACACCAGCTGGCCGACATGACCGCCGCCCAGCTGTCGACGATGTCGGCGGGTGGGAGAGTGACCGACGAGCAGGTGCGGGCCGAGGTCGATCGGCTCGAAACCCTTGTGGCCAACCTGGGGGAGCGGCTCACCCACTTGCGGTCGATGGCCACGCCCGAGCGCGTTCGCGTCGCCCGGCGCACAGCTCTGCCGTTGCCACCGGCCGTATTCGACGACTCGATCGAGGCGGCCGAATACCTCGTTCGCATCCCCGGGATCACCGTGCTGGTCGATGGCTACAACGTGACGAAGGAAGCCCAGCCCGAACTGGCCCTCGACGCCCAACGCGACTGGCTGGAGAACAGGCTCATCGGCCTGGCCGCCCGTACAAACGCTCGCTTCGAGGTCGTGTTCGACGGTGCATCGGTCGTGGTCGCCGGTTCGGGTCGGCGCGATCCGGCGGTTCGCATCTCGTATTCACCGGAGGGCGTCGAGGCCGACGATGTGATCATCGACAGGGTGGCCGCGATGGCAGCGGATCGCGCGGTCGTGGTCGTGAGCTCCGATCGACGTGTTCGAGACGGCGCCGAATCCCGTGGAGCCAATCTCCTCCATGCCCGGCAACTCATCACCCTGATCTCCTAATGGTCGAGGGGGCGTCGCGACTCGGAGGAGCCCTGCGGGCGACGACCACGTCGGCGTTCGCGGATGTCGGGCGGAAGTCCCGACAAATGACTGTCACACCCCATCCGTAGGGTTCGCGGTATGAGTACCGAATCTGTCGTCATCGACTGTGATTCCTGTGTGATGCAGAACACCGACGCGTGCGAAGACTGCGTGGTCACCTACCTGTGCGACCGGGAACCCGAACAAGCGGTGGTGATCAATATCGCCGACCTACGGGCGATGCGCGCTCTCGCCGACGTCGGGTTGGTTCCCGAACTGAGGCACCAGGCCCGCTGACCGAACTCGTAGCCTGACGGGATGACCGCAGGTGCGCTCCAGGAACATCTGGCGGAGCTGGGCCGCCGTCGCGGGCTCGATGCGGTTGGCTTCTGCAGCGCGGACGTATTCGACGACGTTCGGACCGCTCTTCACGAACGCAAAGACGCGGGCCTGCACGCCGACATGCAGTTCACGTACCGCAACCCCGATCGGGCGACCGATCCGGCGCGGTCTCTTCCCGGGGCGCGGTCGATCGTCGTCGGCGCTCGCTCCTACCGGCGCACGGCGGCCGAACCCGACGACACCCCCGCCGGCCAGGCGCGCATCGCCGAGTATGTGTGGGAACCTCACTACGAACATCTGCGCCAGGCCCTCGACGCCATTGCCGGCGAGCTGCGGGCGGCCGGTCATCGGACCCGGGTGCTCGTCGACGACAATGCCCTGGTCGATCGGGCGGCTGCCCATCGCGCCGGAATCGGCTGGTGGGGCAAGAACTCCAACCTGCTCATCCCCGAGAGAGGCAGTCGTTTCGTGCTCGGCTCTGTGGTCACCGACGCAGACCTGGGTCCCGACCAGGAACCGGTGAGCGACCAGTGTGGCCCGTGTCGGCGCTGCATCGATGCCTGCCCCACCGGAGCGATCGTGGCCGACGGTGTGATCGACGCCAACCGCTGTCTCGCCTGGCTCGTGCAGTCGGCCGAGCCCTTTCCCCGAGAGTTCCGCGCCGCACTCGGCGATCGCATCTACGGGTGTGATGACTGCCAGACCACGTGCCCGCCGAACGTGCTTACCGATCGGAGATCCGAGGCACCGGTCACCGTAGGTTCCGCCTGGGCCGAGGTCGAGGGCTTGCTCTCTCTCGACGACTCAGCCCTACTCGAGCGTTTCGGCGCGTGGTACATCCCAAAGCGAGAAGCCCGTTATCTACGGCGCAACGCCCTCATCGTGCTGGGCAACACCGCCGACCCCAGCCATCCCCGTGTTCGCGCGCTGCTCGAGCGATACGTGGCAAGCCCCGACCCGGTGGAGCGTGGCCACGCGGTCTGGGCAGCCGCGCAGCTCGGACACGATGATCTGGTTGACGTCGTCGTCGCCGACGCCGACCCATTCGTTCGCGACGAGTACCTCGCCTCCACCAGATCTCGATGACCCGACACCTTCTCGTCACCAATGACTATCCGCCCAAACTCGGCGGGATCCAGCAGTACCTGTGGGAGCTCTGGCGCCGGCTCGATCCCGACACCTTCACGGTGATCACCACGCCCTATGACGGCACCGATGCGTTCGATGCCGAGCAGACCCACCGGATCATCCGCTCCCGCGAGCCGTGGTTGGCGCCGTACCCCTGGCTCGTCGGCCGACTCAACGATGCGGCAACCGGCTTCGACGCCGCCTTCCACGTGATCGACCCCGCGGTACCCCTGGGGATGATCGGCCCCCACCTCGATCGGCCCTACGCGGTGGTACTCCACGGAGCGGAGGTGGCCGTGCCAGGCCGGATCCCGGGTAGCAAACAGACCCTCGCTCGCGTCCTCGACAACGCCATCGGGGTGATCTCCGCCGGCCACTACGCGCTCGACGAAGCCGAACGCGCAGTCGGACGGCGACTTCAATCGGTGGTAATTCCACCAGGTGTCGACACGGCGAAGTTTCGTCCGATCCCCGCAGATGACCAGGCGGCGATTCGGGTCGAGTACGGCATCGACCCCTCGGCTCCGTTCATCCTGAGCGTCAGCCGGCTGGTTCCCCGCAAGGGAATGGACACGCTGGTCGCGGCTGCTGGGCGGTTGCAGCGTTGGTACCCCGATCTGGTCGTCGGCATCGCCGGCGACGGCCGCGACCGACGTCGGCTGGCTCGGCGGATCGCTGCGACCGGCGCACCGGTCCGACTGCTTGGCCGAGTGAGCGACGAAGACAAGGCGGCCCTCTACTCCGCGGCCGACATCTTCGCGATGTTGTGCAGAAACCGCTGGGCCGGCCTCGAGCAGGAGGGTTTTGGGATCGTGTTCGTAGAAGCGGCTGCTGCCGGCACGCCCCAGGTCGCGGGAGAGTCCGGGGGAGCCGCCGAGGCGGTTGCGCACGGCGAGACCGGACTCGTGGTGCCCGCCGGCGCATCACTCGCCGACACGGTCACGACCTTCCGCATGCTTCTCGACGATGCAAAGATGCGAGCGGAAATGGGTGAACGGTCGCGCGTGCGTGCGTGTGAGGAGTTCTCGTACGACGTTCTCGCCGACCGCCTGGCGGCCACGCTGCGCACGTGGAGCGAATGATGTCCACCGATCACGCCGGCCAGCTCCTCCGCGTGAACTCGGGTGTCACCGCAGGGTTCACCGCACTCGCCGCCCTCACCCACCTCGCCGACGGCCCGTTCGACGTGTTGTTTGCCGCGATGTGCGCGCTCCTCTTTGCCGCCGGTATCGGAACGTTCCTACTCGGTTTCTGGAACGGCGTACAACGAAGTCGGGTGGACGATGTCACGCTCGTCGGATTACTTGCGGTGTCAACGGCCTTCGTCCAGAAAACGCCGCGCAACCGCCTCTGGATCGCCAACGGGTTGCAGATCCTGATAGCGCTTGTCGCCGCGAGCGTTCGGCCGTTCACGGCGCAGGCGTTTTCCGTGCTGGTCCCCATGTTCGGTGTAGGAATCGCGGCGCTGTGGGGCTCTCGCCACGCGACGTTCCACCCCCGTGACGATCCACGTACCCATTGAGGGCGGGCGCATCACGGTGGGGTACCCTCGCAGAGGAACCGAGGCCGTCGAGGAGGGCCGATGACCGACCATGCAGCGGAGCGAATCGAGATCGATGCATCGCCGGAGGCATGCTTCGCCGTGGCGCTCGACTTCGAGAGTTACCCCGACTGGGCGTCGGATCTGAAGGATGCAACGATCATCGCCCGCGACGACGAGAGTCGTGGTGGCGATGTTGCGTTTCGGGTCGCGGCGATGGGTCGCTCCACCTCATACACACTTCGTTACAGCTATGGCTCGAACCCGCTTCGTATGTCGTGGCGGCTGATCGAGGGCGATGTGATGGAGCGGATCGACGGCGAGTACGAGTTCGTGTCGATCAACGACGGTGCGTCGTGTGAGGTTCGTTACTACGTGTCGGTCGACATGCTGGTGCCGCTGCCAGGGTTCGTGAAGCGGCGTGCTGAGGCGAAGATCCTCCATACGGCGCTCGACGATCTCAAGAACCGGGTCGAGTCTTCGGCGAAGTGAACACGATCGACGCCGCTGGCGTTCGAGGTTCACGCGTCGACGAAGCCCGCCGTCGACTACGGGAGGCGTCGCGCCCGGCTCGTCACTCCGAACCTGTCGACCTCTCAGACCACGCGGTTCGGATCGCCCGTCTTGATGCGCCGGTGCTCGGCAGCAGCATCGCGCTGCACCCGGGCCTGGCCGTGATCGGCGACCTGGATGACCAGGCTCGGCATGCGCTCTCGGCCACAATCGCATCGCTGCACGACGGTGATCGCCGAGGTGTTCTCGACGGCGAGCTCATCGTCGACGACGAGCGACTACCGCTGCGTCTCGACCTGACCGAGTCGGTTCTCCAGAATGCCGGCGCCACTCGTATCTTCCGCACGATCCCGGAGTTGGCACCGATCGCCACCACGGAAACACACGCACTGCACTCTGTACTGCACCACCTCGATAGCGCCATTGCTCTCACCGAGGCCGAGCTTCGGGGCGCCGACGAGTTCGCTCGTTCCACACGCGCCCGTGACGCCTCGGACGAACCGATCGAAGAGATCGCCGACCGAGTCGAACTAGAGGAGTCACTCGAGGCACTGGATGCGCTGGAACCCGATCCGTCGGTAGTCGAGGCCATCGCCGAACACCTCGAGCTCCTGGGCGACAAGCGGAGGGAGCTGGCGCTCGAGTCCGCCGTTGCGCAGTACGCCGCGGCGGTGGCAGCGGTCCAACCCTCCGATTCTGCTGCGGTCCGCGACGGCGTGTCCGAGGCTCTCGACGGCGCCCGGCGGGAACACA
>JBPCTR010000255.1:0-6586 GCA_051011575.1 Acidimicrobiales bacterium
GAACCGCGTAGATGGCCTTCTCCTCGCCGCGTCGCTCGAATGTCGCCACGATGCCGGGGGCGGTGCCAGGCTGCACAGGAATCGCCGTGGCCCCCACCGGCATTCTCGCCTGCCTGCGATTGTTCGCCGGCATGTCGCGACCGGTCAGTCCCCACTTCGCCTCGATCCTCTCGATCAGCGCGTCGTCGAGCACGAGATCGACGCCCATCACCGCCGCGATTGCATCGCGCGTGATGTCGTCCTGCGTCGGCCCGAGTCCACCCGTGCAGATCACGACGTCGCTGCGGTCGAGGGCGTGCTCGATCACGGCGACCATCCGATCGAGGTTGTCGCCGACCTTCGTCTGATGGTGAGAGTCGATGCCAATCGCCGCGAGCTCCTGGCCGATCCACGACGAGTTCGTGTCGTCGATCTGACCGAGCAGCAGCTCGGAGCCGACGGCCACCACTTCACAACGCATCCAGTGACTCCCGGCTCCGGATCAAGCTTCGTTCAGGTTGCCGCTCGCACGGGTGGCCGCGGACCCGTCGATCAGATACATCAGACCCGAGTAGAGCGTGAACGCCACGGCGAGCCACAGGAGGGCGGGCACGATCAGGTTCGACGACTCCCATGGCGGAAAGACCGCGGCGATGAGCGCGAGGCCCTGGATGATCGACTTGTACTTCCCTAGAGTCCGGGCGGGAACGGTGCGACCCTGTCGGACCCAATAGCTCCGGTACACGGTGATCCCGGCCTCGCGGACGGTGATCAGCGCAACGGGTATCCATCCGTAACGATCGACTGCCACCAGACAGAACATCGAGCCGAGCACGACGATCTTGTCGGCCAAGGGATCGAGAAACGCGCCGGACCGGCTCACCATGTCGAAGCGTCGAGCCAGTTCTCCGTCGAGAAGGTCGGTCGCCGCGAATATCCACCCGAGGGTGAACGCGAACCATGACGCACCACCGGAATCCTCGTTGGCGAGTACGGCAGCGAACAGGAGTGGGGATGCGGCGATCCGGGCGACCGTGATCAGGTTGGCCGGGTTCGTCACAAAGTGACCGCTGTGATGCAGCACGCTCCCGCGAAGTCCGCTCACAGCGTTTGTTTCCCCACCCCGACCGCAATCAGGTCGGGACCGATCGCGCCACCGATCTCCACCGCATGCAGCTCACCCACACCGAGATCATCGCCGATCAGCACGACGCCGTCGATTTCTGGCGCCTCACGATGACTCCTGCCCACACCCGGGGTGTCGACGAGCACATCGACGGTTCGGCCGATCAGGGCGTCCCGACGAGCGGCCGTGATCGAATCCTGGAGTTCGGTCAGCTCGCGCAGTCGTTCGTGGATGAGCGCTTCGGGCACCGTCCCGTCGAGCGATACCGCGTAGGTTCCCTCTTCGGCGGAAAACGGAAAGAAACCGCACCAGTCGAGCTGCGCTGATTCCACGAAGTCGAGCAGGCGGTCGTGATCGCGCTCGGTTTCACCCGGGTACCCCACGATGAAGTTGGACCGAAACGCCGACTCGGACTCCTGCGATCGGATGGTTTCGATGCGTTCGAGGAATCGCTCGCCGTCCCCCCAGCGGCGCATACGGCGTAATAGCGGACGGCTCACATGTTGCAGCGACAGGTCGAAGTACGGCACGCCTGTTGCGAGGATGGCATCGACGAGCGATTCGGTGAGATCGGATGGATACAAATAGAGCAGTCGAACCCGCTCCACTTCCTCGGCAACCTCACGGACCAATTCGCCGATCGTACGTTCCCCCACTCCCTGATCTCGACCGAACGAGGCCAGGTCCTGAGCGACAAGAACGATTTCTGCGACCTCGAGTGAACGCACCTCATCGAGGATCGAGGTGTGGGTGCGTGAACGCTGCGGGCCTCGGAACGACGGGATGGCACAGAATCCGCAGTTGCGATCGCAGCCCTCGGCGATCTTCACGTACGCCCAGGGACGGTCCGATTTCGGGCGAGGCAGGTTGAGCAGGTCGAACGATGGCAGCGCGGGCTCGGCGGTGGGCTTTTGGCCGATGGTCACGGGCACGCCGAAGCCGGCAACCCGGTCGACCTCCGGAAGAGCTTCGGCCAGCTCGTCGCCATACCGCTCGGCCATGCAGCCGGTGACGACGACCTTGGCCTCCGAGGCCAGATCCCGAAGTCCGAGAACGGTGTCGATCGACTCCTGTCGGGCCGACTCGATGAATGCGCACGTGTTGACCACGATGAGGTCGGCGTCGGCGGGCTCAGTGGCGGCGTGCATGCCCTGCGAGGTGAGCGACCCGACGAGCTTGTCGGAGTCGACCTCGTTCTTCGGGCAGCCGAGGGTCTCGACCCAGTAGCGATTCGTCACCCCGCAAGAATACCGGGGCGCATGTCAGCGCCCGCTGTCACGCGCCGGCCACGTCGTCGACGTGCCGTCGTCGAAGTACAGCGCGCAAACCGAACGCCGGTTCCCCGCCGCCCATTCGGACTCGTCGGTGAAGACCTCGATGTAGTCGTACCGCGACAACAGGTAGGTCTTGCCAACGTATCCCGAGAACTCCGCATCACATGCCTCGTTCGTTCGCCAGAACGATGCATCGCCCGGGTGTTCCGCAAGATCGCCGTACTCGACTGCCATGAACACCTCGAAGCTGTGGCTGCCGCTACATGAGACCGGCGCCTTCGAGCTCGACTCGCCGAAGCATGTTCCGACTTCCGCCTTCGCCGACACGTTGGCATCCGCGGTCTCGGCGACATCGCCGATGGACAGGATCACGACCGCAACCAACGTAGCGATGAGCAGCACCACGACGCCGCCGACCAAAAGTAGAATCCTGCCCGCCGACGAGCCCCTACGCTCCGGCGACGGAGAGGCGCCGTACCCGGGTCCAGGAAAACCCGCATGCTGTAGCTGCGGTGCGGGGGGCGATACCAGGTCGTGAGGGCCACGCGCCGTGTTCGGAGGCTCGGGAACGAAATCCATTCCGTAGTCTTCGACATCGATCTGGATCTGATTGAGTGGCCGCTCAGACGATTCGTTCGATGGCATCCCGGATCGAATCCGCGCCGCCGAGCTCACTGAGCAGGAACACCGCAGCCGCGTACGCACTCAACAGCAGTCCAGCTTCGATCTTGCTCACCCGCCTTCGGGCGACCATGAACACCCATGCGAGTGTGGCGACGAGCACCATGAGCGCAAGGCCATAGGTGCGCATCAGTTCATCGTCGATCGGTCCCGACGCCACCACGGCGATCACGCCGCCGACGGCGAGGCTGTTGAACACGTTCGAGCCGAGCAGGTTGCCAAGGATCAGCTCCGTTTCGCCCTTACGAGCCGCGACGACCGCCGTGACGAGCTCAGGCAGCGACGTCCCGACGGCGACGAGTGTGAAGCCGATGAAGCCCCCCGACACCCCAAGGTCGTCGGCAATCGCAATCGCTCCCCAGACCATCAGTTGTGCGCCGAGGAGCGTTCCGAGCAGTCCACCGACCGTCTCCGACATGCTGCGACCGACGCTGAACTCGTGCGCTTCGACATCGAGCACTTCAACTGAATCAGGGCTGCCACCGAGCACGATCCAGGCCAGCACCGCCACGAGCACGACGAGCAGAACCACGCCCTCCCACACCTCGAACCCGCCCAGAGCAAACGCCGCGAAGAGGATCACCGACAACAGCGACAACGGTGCCTCGCGAGCGAGCACGGACCGGGTCACGAGGATCGGCACGATGAGCGCCGCGGCGCCGAGCACGAGCGAAAGATTCGCCACGTTCGATCCCACGATGTTCCCGACACCCAGGTCCACATCGCCATTGGCTGCTGCAAGTCCCGAGACGAGCAACTCCGGAGCGCTGGTTCCGAATCCGACGACCACTGCGCCCACGACCACCGGCGAGACATTGGCCGCGGCCGCCGTGGCCACCGCGCCGTCGACGAAAAGGTCGGCTGCCTTCGTGAGCAGCATCAGCCCCACCGCGACCTCGATCAGCGCGACGAACGGTTCGGGATCGGAAAGAACGTCCATGTCGGTGCGTTCGGGGCGCTGGTTGGCTCAGCCGCCGCGCATGGCGGCGAGATCCTCGGGCGAAAGGAGCACCTCTCGCGCCTTGGAGCCCTCGCTCGGCCCGACGACACCCTTCTGTTCAAGTTCGTCCATGATCCGCCCGGCGCGGGCAAACCCGACCCGGAGCTTGCGCTGGAGCATCGACGTCGACCCGAGGCCGGACGAGACGATGAGATCCATCGCCTGCCACAAGAGATCGTCGACATCTTCGTCAGTGGGGTTGGGCCGGTCGGCGGTGATCATGTCGGAGCCCGGAACGGCTGGTGCCGTGGGATGAGGTGCGGCGGATTCGGTGGGGGCCATCGGCACACCGGGGATCGACGCCGGAGTCGGTGATTCTTCGAGCACGGATGCGACGGTGTCGTCCTCTGTGGGCGTCTGACGCCGCCAGTGATCGACGATGCGCTTCACCTCGGACTCTTCCACCCAGGCGCCCTGGAGCCGCATTGGGGTGGAACTGGTGGGGTCCTGGAACAACATGTCGCCCTTGCCCACCAACCGCTCGGCGCCGGGTGAGCCCAGGATCACACGGCTGTCCTGCATGCTCGACACTGCATACGCCACACGGGCGGGGACATTGGCTTTGATGAGGCCGGTGATGACGTCGACCGACGGTCGCTGCGTGGCGATAACCATATGAATGCCAACCGCCCGAGCCTTCTGTCCGATGCGGACGATCGACTCCTCGACATCGCGTGCCGCAACCATCATGAGATCGGCGAGCTCGTCGACCACAACGAGGATGTAGGGCAGTCGTTTGAACTGCCGGGGTTCCCCGTCGGGGCCGAGTTCACCCTTCTTGGCCTTTATCTTGCCGTTGTCGTACGCAGCGTTGTAGCCGGAGATGTCCCGGAAGCGGCACTCCTCGAGCAGCTCGTACCGCCGCTCCATCTCGCGGACGGCCCACGCGAGCGCATTGGCTGCCTTCTTCGGATCCGTCACCGGCTGGGTGAGCAGGTGCGGGATGCGCTCGTATTGTGTCATCTCGACGCGTTTGGGATCGATCAGGATCATGCGAATGTCGTCGGGTGTGTTCCGCATGAGCAGCGACGTGATGATCGAGTTGATGCCTGAAGACTTGCCGGCACCGGTGGCTCCCGCGACGAGCGTGTGCGGCATCCTCGAGAGATCGGCGAGGAGCGAGACTCCGTTGATGTCACGCCCGATCGCAACCTCCATGGGGCCGCTGGCCTTACGAGCCTCGGCGCTGGAGAGGATGTCGCCGACCGCCACGATCTGGCGGTCATCATTGGGCACCTCGACGCCGATCGCCTGCTTACCGGGAATGGGAGCAATGATTCGAACGTCGGGTGATGCCATCGCGTAGGCGATGTCGTCGCTCAGATTCTTGACCCGACTCACCTTCACACCCAAGCCGAGTTCGAGCTCGAATCGGGTGACGGTTGGGCCCACCACCATGTTGATCAGTCGGGTCTCGACCCCGTGCTCCGCGAGCGCCCGTTCGAGGGTGCGGCCGCGTTCGAGCACCGCGTTCTGATCGACGTCCTGCGAGCCGGATCGCGACAGCATCGCCATCGACGGAAGAACCCAGGTCTGATCGCCCTGAGTAGTGACGGTGAGCTCTGCCTCGAGTTGCTGTGGCGGTGCCTCAGGAATGGGGACGAACACCGTTGGCTCCGACGCCGGCGATTTCTCCTGGTCGAACACCACAGCCGGCTTGTCGTCGGCGGGGTTGCCCCCGACCGGTTCGACAGGGATCTCGATCGTTTGGTCGACGGCTGGAACAGACTCCGCCTCGATCGCATTTCCGCCGATGTGGATCGACGGGCCCGCATCAACCTCGTCTTCGCGTAGGTCGATCACGGTGGAGTCGTGGCGACGCATGACGAACAGGGACCGCGTCCCCTTGGCCGCAGCACCGGCGAGGGGTTTGGCTTTCCGAGCTGTGCCATCGACGAGGCCCTGCAGGCTCAGCCCCGTCATGATCACCAATCCGCCGATTCCTATGACGATCAGAATGAGAAGCGCGCCCCAAAATGATGCGATCGCGAGGAGCGGTCCCCCGACAAAAAGGCCGACCACCCCGCCGGCGCGACCGAAGTCGGCGACGGCGCTTCCCCATGCCGGGCTGTCGCCGGCGAGGTGCACGAGGCCGGTGGTCGACACGAGCGCGGCAATTCCGCCTACGACCATCCGGGGCGGAAGTGAATGGGGTTCGCCGCCGCGCCGAATTACGGCCAAGCCCGCCAGCACGATGACTGGCGGGGCAAAGTAGCGGAACACTCCCATGACCCACCCGAAGCCGTCGTCGAAGGCCTGGCCGAGAGGCCCCGACGTTCCCAAATAGATCCCGAGTGCAGCCAGGATCCCGGCGGCGATCAGGAAGAGTCCGACGAGATCGGCGCCTCGCCCGTCGAGGGCGTCACCGATCGTGCGGTGCAATGGTGGGCGGACGGGTCCGTTTCGCCGGGAGCCGCCCCGTTTTGCCGACGATCGAGCCGGAGTCCGCCTCGCGGTGCTGCGGGGGGGGGGCCGCCCCCCCCCTGCCTTCTTCGACGCCCCCCAGGCCAGTCGTTTTTCCGCGCG
>JBPCTR010000256.1:0-29950 GCA_051011575.1 Acidimicrobiales bacterium
AAGCACTATCGCGTCGTGGCCTTGGGCAAGCCCACCGAAGAGCAGCGAAGTCAGTGGTACCTGCAGCGGTACGTGGCGGAGTTCCCTCGTGGCGGAGAGATCGTGCTGTTCGACCGCAGTTGGTACAACCGAGCCATGGTCGAACCCGTCTTCGGGTTCTGCACCGAGAAGGAGTACACCGACTTCCTCCGAGGCGTCGTCGGGTTCGAGAAGGACCTCGTCCGGCAGGGAACGATTCTCGTCAAGCTGTACTTCTCGGTGCCGAAGGACGAGCAACTGCGGCGATTCCAGCGCCGGATCGACGACCCACTCCGGCAGTGGAAGCTGAGCGAGATCGACGTCCAGGCTCAGGAGCTCTGGGACGAATTCACCGAACGCAAGTATCGAATGCTCGATCGCACCCACACGAACGTGGCGCCCTGGACGATCATCCGGTCGAAGGACAAACACCAGGCCCGGCTGAACGTCCTTCGAACACTCCTCGGTGAAATCGACTACGAGGACCGAAACGTCGACCTCGACTACGTTCCCGACCCCGAAATCGTCATCTCCGGCGCCCACGAAGTCGAGCTGATGGAAGCCGATCGGATTCGGAGCGGGAAGTTTCGCCAGTGAGCGGGCGGAGACGCCTGCCGAAGTCAATCTACGAGCCCGAGCTGCTCCGGCTTCAACGGGAACTCGTCAAGCTTCAGAACCACATCCAACGCGAGAACCTCAAGGTCTGTGTGCTCTTCGAGGGCCGCGACGCGGCGGGCAAAGGCGGAGCGATCAAGCGGATCGTAGAGCGCACGAACCCGCGCATCGTGCGCGTTGTCGCCCTCCCCAAACCGACCGAGAAGGAGCGCACGCAGTGGTACTTCCAGCGGTACGTCGAACATCTCCCCTCCGGCGGCGAGATCGTTCTGTTCGACCGCAGTTGGTACAACCGTGCAGGTGTCGAGAAGGTCATGGGCTACTGCACCGACGAGGAATACGACCGCTTTCTCATCTCATGCCCGGATTTCGAGCGGATGTTGATCCGAGCCGGGATCATCCTCATCAAGTTCTGGTTTTCGGTGAGCGACGAGGAACAGGAGCGACGTTTCCTCGACCGCATCGAACATCCCGCAAAGCGATGGAAGCTGAGCCCGATGGACCTCGAGTCCCGCGCGCACTGGGTCGACTACAGCCGGGCCAAAGACGCGATGTTCGAACACACCGACACCAAGGCGGCCCCGTGGTGGGTTGTCGACGCAGACGACAAGCGACGAGCCCGACTCAACTGCATCCGTCACCTCCTCGATTCGGTCCCGTACGACGACGACACCGTTGAGGCATTGGAACTCCCGTCGCGCCAAACCGGCGTGTACACGCGGCCCCCGTTGTCGGAGCAGACGTTCGTGCCCGACCACTACTCCTGAGCACGTTCGCCGTCGCTTAGGGTGGGCCCGCCCGCCGCCCACATCGGACCGAAATGACCACAACCATCCGCGCCACGATCGGCCACACACCGCGCCCCGATCGACTCGAGATCCTCGAGGATCACGTCGTCACGATCGACGACGAGGGGACGATCGTGACGGTAGAACCAGCCACCGATGACACCGCCGACATCTCCCTCGGTCCCGACGCCCTCCTGCTCCCCGGGCTGATAGACACCCACATCCATGCACCGCAGTGGCCGCAGCTTGGTACCGGCCTGGATCTTCCGCTCGAGACCTGGCTCTTCGACTACACGTTTCCACTGGAGGCACGTTGCGCCGATGAGACGTTCGCCCGATCGGTGTGGACCTCCATGGTCCCCGAACTGCTGCGAAACGGCACGACCACAGCCGTGTACTACAGCTCGATCCACGAACGCGCCACGACTGCGCTCGCCGAGGCCTGCGTCGAACACGGTCAACGTGCATTCGTGGGCCGCGTCGCCATGGACCATCCCGACGGAACACCCGAGTACTACCGGGATTCCTCGGCATCGGCGGCGGTCGATGCAAGCGCCAGATCGGTCGAGGCCGTGCGCCGCGTCGACGACGGGCGAGGCCTCGTGCATCCGGTCATCACACCCCGCTTCATCCCGGCCTGCACCGATGCAGCGCTCGAGGGTCTTGGTGAACTCGCCTCATCCTCGGACGCACTGGTGCAAACACACTGTTCCGAGGGCGACTGGGAACACCAGCATGTGATCGAACGAACGGGCACGACCGATACGAGTGCGCTCGATGCGTTCGGCCTGATTCGCGACCATGCAGTTCTCGCCCACGCGACGCACCTGACCGACGACGATCTGACCCTGCTGATCCGCAGGGGCGCCGGCGTCTCCCACTGCCCGCTCTCGAACTCCTACTTCGCGAACGCCGTCTTTCCTGCCCGCCGCAACCTCGCTGCCGGGCTCCGCGTCGGGCTCGGAACAGACATCGGTGCCGGCGCCACCGCCTCGATGCTCGCCCAGTGTGAACACGCCGTCACCTCATCCCGCATGCTCGCCGACGGGGTCGACGTGACCCGACCACCCGACCAGCGAGGCGTCGATGACTCGGCGATCGACATCACGACCGCGTTCTGGATGGCAACCGCCGGCGGAGCCGAACTCCTCGGCATCGCTGCCGGCCTGATCGCGCCCGGCCGAGCGTTCGACGCGTTCGTGGTCGACCTCGGGCGACTGGGAACCTGGCCCGAGCTCGACGGGTGGGAGCGCGTGTTCGAGAAGGTGGTGCGGCGGGCGGGGCCTGCGCAGATCGACCGGGTATGGGTTGCTGGCCGCGAAGTGGTCAGCGGCTGACAGCGTCGAGTGACCCTCGCATGATCTGCACGATCGTGTCGGCCTGCTCGAATGTCATCGAAAGCGGGATGCGAAGATCGCAGAGGCCCGCGAGCACATGCGCTGCGCCCGCTGGAGCCTGTTCGGGTATGTAACGCCAATGATCAAACCTGCTCGTGAAACCCTCGGGCTCGGGTCGCCCGAACCATTTGACGAACACCCCGTGAGCAGCGGCCATGTCGACCCACTCGGCCATCGTCGCCGGGGCGAGTGAGTCCACGGTGAACTGGATCGACGACGCCACGAACGTCTCGTTCGGATGCCGCACCGGAACGCGAACGCGGGGATCGTCGCCGAGCTGGTCGGCAAGGCGCGCGTAAAGAGCATTCCAACGCTCGGCTCTGTCCGACAACAGCGCGAGCTGGGGCCGCACGAGCGCAGCTGCAAGTGCCGACATCCTCATCGACAGGTTCGGCGTGGTCAGGCGATGCCGCTCGAACACCTCGCTGCCTGGCCTGGCACCGTGTTGTTCGTAGAGCATGTATGAACCCGACAGCAGGATCGCGCGCGCGGCCAGGTCCTCGTCGTCGGTCACCATGAGCCCGCCCTCGCCCGAGTTCACGTGTTTGAAACTTTGGGTGCTGAAACACCCGGCCACGCCGAAGACGCCAGTTGGACGACCGCCCCATCCCGCGCCCATCGTGTGCGCGCAGTCTTCGATCACCGTGATCCCGGCGGCATCACACACATCCATCAACCGATGCATGTCCGGCACGTGACCGCGCATGTACGACACGAGCAGCCATCGGGCGCCGGTGCGGGTGGCGACACGGGCGAGATCCTCGAGGTCGATGTGATAGTCGCGAGTGATCCCCACCAGCACCGGCTCGGCAGCGGCGTGCACGATCGCACCCGGAACCGGGGCAAGCGTGAAGGCGTTGGTGAGCACTGCGTCCCCACGCTCCACTCCGGCGGCCATCAATGTGACGGCGAGAGAGGCACCGCAGCTGTTGAACGCGACGCAGTATCGACGTCCGATCAGGGCGGCGAACTCGGCCTCGAGCAGCGCGGCGTCGGGTTCACCGCCGGAACTCTCGCCGTACCGAAACAGATGACCCGACTGCATGAGCTCGTTGGCGCGCCGCACCGCCTCGCCGGGCAGCGGCTCCTGATCGGTGAAGTCGAGATCGAGGATCGGCAGCTCGTCCATCGGCGGCCATCCTTGTCGACCGGTCGACGGATTCTCCAGCCGTGCGGTCAGCTCATTGTGACGACGATCTTGCCGCGGGAGTGGCCTTCGCC
The DNA here is from genome assembly GCA_051011575.1 of Acidimicrobiales bacterium. Lineage (GTDB taxonomy): Bacteria > Actinomycetota > Acidimicrobiia > Acidimicrobiales > SHLQ01 > SHLQ01. The sequence goes on from JBPCTR010000256.1 coordinate 4,040, forward strand.
CTGGTACCGCATCGCATCGGCCGCATCCACCAACGGGAAGGTGCGGTCGATCACCGGGGTGATCGCGCCCTCTGCGACCCAGTCGACGAGCGTCTGGAGATCGGCGCGGTTCTCCGACGACACAAAGGTCGTGAAGCTCTGGGACGCCGGAATCGACCGGAGCTTGGCCGCCACGAAGTACGGGATCGGTCCGAGAATTCTGCCTTTGGGGCCACCGACCAGCACGTGTCTCCCAGCGTCGGTGAGAGCCGCCCGACAATCGGCATACGTTTCGGGACCCGCGATGTCGAGGAGCAGGTCGTACCGCTCACCGTCGAAAACGTGGTCGTTCCGGTAGTCGATCACCCGATTGGCACCGAGTGACCGCACCGTCTCGACATTGGGCGTGCTGCAAACCGCGGTCACATCGGCCCCGAGGACCGCAGCGATCTGGACCGCGAAGGTACCCACCCCACCCGACGCGCCCTTGACGAGAACTTTCTCGCCGGCGACGAGGGCGCCCACGTCCCGAAGGCCCTGCAATGCCGTGAACGCCGCAACTCCGAGAGTCGCTGCGTGCTGGATCGTGACGCTATCGGGCCGGCGCACGAGCTGATCGGAGGGAACGACGGCCAGCTCGGCGAGTGCTCCGCCTTCGCGCCAGCCGACGACGGCATCCCCGACGGCGAGGTCGACGACATCAGGGCCGAGCGCCATGACGGTGCCCGTCAGGTCGACCCCGGGAACGGTACGCCGAGGGCGTCGAAGCCCGAAGGCAATCCGCGCGAACAACGGCGTGCCGGTGAGGAAGTGCCAGTCGGCTGCGTTCAATGACGCCGCCTCGATCCCGACCACGACCTCGCCCGGCCCCGGCGTGGGGTCGGGCAGGTCGCGGAGTTCGAGCACATCAGCGGTGCCGTACACGTCGTGGGCCATCGCCTTCATCGGACCGCGCCACCCACCAGTTCCGGCGTCTCCTCATGCTCATCGACAGGAGTGTCCAATGGGCTCTCGAGCTCGGGATCTGGAAGACCCGCGTCCCCTTCGATATCGATGGTCGGCAGGATCCGATCGAGCCAGCCCGGGATCCACCAGTTCGCCTCGCCCATGAGCTTCATGGTTGCCGGTACCAGCACCATTCGCACGATGGTGGCGTCTACGAAGATCGCCGTGGCCAGCCCGAGCCCCATCATCTTGATCACCGGATCGTCGCCGAGCACGAACCCGAGGAAGACCGAGATCATGATCAGCGCCGCCGAAGTGATCACGCGGGCGGTGCTCGCGATGCCATGGATCACCGATCGGTCGTTGTCGCCGGTGGCCAGGTACTCCTCACGCACCCGGGACAACAGGAACACCTCGTAGTCCATCGAGAGTCCAAACAGAATGGCGAACATGAACATCGGCATGAATGCCACGATCGGCACTGTCGCCTCGAGGCCGATCAAGCCCTTGCCCCACCCCCACTGGAACACCATCACCAGCACGCCGTAAGCGGCGCCGATGCTGAGGAGGTTCAGGAGGGCGGCCTTGAGCGGTACGAGGATCGAACGGAACACCATCGTGAGCAGTGCGAACGAGAGCCCGATCACGGCGACGAGGAAGATGGGGAGTCGGCTTGCCACCCGATCGCCCAGATCGCCGAACGTCGCCGTCTGGCCGCCGACGTGCGCCGTCGCGGCGCTCCCGTCGAGCGCTGTCGGGAAGGCCTCGCTGCGCAGCCGCTCGATCGTGTCGAAGGTGGCCGCGTCGTCGGGTGCGGTCGTGGGCAGCGCGACAATCGTGGCGACGCCGTTCTCGAAGTCGACCTCGGCGGGCAACACGGCGACGACACCGGCATCGGCAGCGACTGCATCGCGGAGCGGTTCGACAACCGAAGCATCGTTCGCAATGTCGACGGCGATCACCAGCGGCCCATTCGTTCCCGGGCCGAAGCCCTCGGCAACGAGGTCATACGCCTGACGCTCTGTCCGAGACTCGGGAAGTGTGCCCTCGCCGGGGAAACCGAGCTCGAGCGCCAATACCGGGGCGGTGAGTGCGAGCAGCAATGCGGTCACGCCGATCGCGTATCCCCACGCATTTTGGGAGACGTGCCGACCCCAGCGCTCCCAGCCTGGACTCGTGACCGAGTCGCTGGCACTGTGCCCGCGGCGGTGGATGCCGAAGCGGTTGATCTTGTGGCCAGCCGCGCCGAGAAATGCCGGAAGCAGGGTCACCGAGGCGACGACCATGATCAGGACCGTGACCGAGGTCGCGACCCCAGCTGCAGTCATGAACGGGATACCGGCCAGGCCGAGTCCGAGAATGGCGATCACGACCGTGCCCCCTGCGAAGATCACGGCCTGTCCTGCCGTGGCCGTGGCTCGACCGACCGATTCCACAACGGTGAATCCGGCGGCGAGGTATTCGCGGTGCCGGGTCACGAGGAAGAGGGCGTAGTCGATTCCGACACCGAGCCCGACCATGCTCGCCACCTGCGGCGCCCAACTCGGAATCTCTATCAGGTACGTGATGAGCGACATCGAGCTGACGCCCAACGCGAGGCCGAACAAGGCCATCCCGATCGGCAACCCCATGGCGATGAGCGAGCCGAATGCAACCAGCAGGATGATCACCGCAGCCACGATGCCGATCAGCTCGCCCACACCTGTCTCGGGCTCTTCGAAGGCGAAGAAGAGATCGCCATTCAACTCGACCCGGAGTTCAGGATCGGCGGTGGCGTCGGCGGCGAAGTCCTTGAGGTTGTCGAGATCCTCGACGCTCAGTTCTTCGACGACCGGGTACTGAACACGGATCAGGGCGACCCGTCCGTCGGGCGACACGACGCCGCTGCTCGCAGCGAATTCGGGACCCTCGGAGAGTGCTGCCATCGGGTCGCTCGCTCCCAGAACGTGGGGCAGCGCAAGCACGTCGCTGTGCACAGCGGTGAGTGCCTCCACCGCGGCTGGCGAATCGAAGAACGTGCTGTCGCCGGAAGGGGTCACCACGACCTGTGCGGTCAGACCTGCCTGATCGGACTGTGCGGCGGACAACAGGTCGACCGCGTCGGTCGAATCGAGCCCGGGGGCATCGAAGCTGTCTTCGAGGTCGCGTCCGAACGACGCTGACGCCGCGATCACGACGACCGCCACCAGGAACCAGGCGCCAACGACGCGCCATGGGTGCCGGGCGGCTGCCCGCCCCAATCGGTACAAGGCATGTGACATGAGAGTTCCTCCATGCGAATCATGGCACCGGACCGCGTCGGCCGATGCCCTCTCGTGCCATCACCCTGACGAGGTCGGGTCGAGAGGAACCCGCAGCCGACTGTGGTTACGGTTGAGACGAGCTCGAAGGGCTCAACCGAGACTCAACCGGCCGATCATCGGCACACAACCGCAGCAATTCACCATGATCGACATGGAAACACGGCCATATGACTGACCAGCGTACGAACGAACTTGCCGGCGAAGCGCCATCGTCCGCGGTCGCCGCCATACGCCTGTTCGGGGGCGTCAGCGCCGAGGATGAGGCAGGAAACGACCTCGATGTCGGCCCGGCCAAGTGCCAGGCGGTCCTGGCGGCGCTCGCGCTTGCCGCGGGCGCCGTCGTTCCCGTCTCCCGGTTGATCGACATGGTCTGGGGCGAGGATGCGCCCCGAACCGCAGACAAGACCCTGCAGTCCTACGTGACGCGGCTCAGAAAGACGCTCGGCAGCGAGGCGATCCTGCGCGTCGGTGCGGCATACCGCCTCGACATCGAGCCCCACTCGGTCGACGTCGTTCGATTTCAGCGTCTCATCGAGTCGGGCGATGTTCGGGCCGCGCTCGACGAATGGGTCGCGGCACCCCTCGCCGGGCTGGAGGCAGACGGCTTCGCCGGGCCCGTCGAAGGGCTCACGGAGCAGTGGCTCAGCGCGGTCGAGGGCGACCTCGAGTCGCGGATCGACGAGGACACACCCTCCGCCCTCGCCCGCCTCACCGAATTGACGGCCGAGTATCCGTTCCGGGAGAACCTCTGGGCCCTGCTGATGACGGCCCTGTACCGGGTCGACCGGCAGGCCGAGGCGTTGGCTGCCTACCGCACGGCGCGCACTCACCTGATCGAAGAGCTGGGCGTGGAACCCGGCCCGAGACTCCGCGAGCTCGAAGCCCGGATTCTCGCCCACGACGCTGATCTCACGCTTCGGGAGCGTTCGGCCCCCGCCGATTCGATCCCGACCGGCACCGTAACCTTCGCGTTCACCGACATCGATGACATTGGTTCGTTGTGGTCTGGTCACCGCGCGGAGGCCGCCGCGGCGGTCGAGCGTCACGACGAAATCGTCCACAAGCTCGCCGGGGAACACGGCGGTCACATCCACGCTCGAACCGGTGTGTCGTTCGGCGTCGCATTCGGACGCGCGTCGACGGCGATCCGCTGGTCCACCGCTCTGCACCGGGCCATCGCGGACGATCCTCTCACCCGTCGTCTCGGACTCCGGACCGGCGTGAGCACCGGAGAGACCGAGGAACGAGGGTCGAACTATTTCGGGGCCGCCGTACAGATCGCCGAGCGCCTCGGCTCTCTCGGGCACGCTGGCCAGATCGTAGTGTCCGGCGCAACTGCCGCACTGCTCGAACCGGGCGCGACAACCGATCTCGGCAGCCACCGACTCGACCGGAGCGCGCCGGATCAGCGCCTCCACCAGATCGGTGCTGAGGCATTTCCGCCGCTGCGGACCGACTCCACGCGGGGCAACCTCCCCCGCCGGGTCGGACGAATGATCGGACGAGAGTCCGAACTGAGCGATGTGCTCGATGCCCTCCGAACGTCACCGGTCGTCACGCTCGTGGGGGCTGGAGGTATCGGCAAGACCCGTCTCGCCATCGGTGCCGCGCGACTGTCGATGGACGACTTCGACGACGGAGCCTGGCTGATCGAGCTGGCGGGAGTATCGGCGTCGGGCGACGTAGCGCGCGCTGCTGCCGATGTTCTCGACATCGCCGAACTGCCCACTCGCACCATGATCGACTCAGTGGTCTCTTCTCTCGAGGACCGGAACGCCCTGCTCGTGATCGACAATTGTGAACACGTCGTCGACGGCGCTGCAGAGCTCGCAAACGCGATCAGTGTCGGGTGCCCCCATGTGACCGTGCTCGCCACATCGCGCGAGGGGCTCGGCCTCCGGCCCGAACAGCTCCTGGCCGTCGCCCCACTGGAGCCGGACGGCCCGGGTGTCGAGCTCTTCACCGAACGGGCGCTCGCCGTCTCACCCACGTTCGACCTCGAAGAGCACCGAGGGCAGGTAACCGAGATCTGCCACCGCCTCGACGGGGTGCCACTCGCGATCGAGCTCGCCGCGGCACGGATCCGCACGATGAATCCTGCCGATCTGCTCGAACGACTCGACGACCGCCTTCGACTCCTGTCCGGCGGAAGGCTTCGGAGCGTCGAACGCCACCGAACGATGCGAGCCACGATCGAATGGTCTTACGAACTGCTCACACCAGCCGAGCAGGAGATGTTTGCGTCGTTGTCGATCTTTCTCGGGTCGTTCGATCTTGCCGCGGCGCAAGCGATCGCCGACCCCGAACTCGACCCTCTCGACGTCGACGAGCTTCTCAGCTCGCTGATCGATCGCTCCATGCTGACCGTGCAGTCGGGTACACCCGGACGGCGTTTCCGAATGCTCGAGACCATGCGTCACTTCGGCGCCGATCACCTGATGGCGGCGGGCCGCACGAGCGGCGTCGCCCGCGCTCATGCGGAGTGGTGCCGCGAAGAGATCACCGACATCGGGTCGATGCTTCTGAGTCAGAACGAGCTCGAAGCAGTGGCGAGGCTCGAAGCGATCTGGCCCGACGTGCGCGGCGCGGTCGATTTTGCCTGCGCGAGCGACGATCATGCGCTGGCGCAGGCTCTGGTACGCCCAGTCGTCGGTGAACCACTGCTTCGATCTCAGGGTGAGATCAGTTCGTGGATCGAACAGGTATTGCAGATAACGCCACCAGAAGACCTCGACGACGTTGCGTTCTTTCTTCTTTGGGCAGCGCATCGATACATGGCGAGGCGAGACGTGACCGGGTACGAGGCGCTCCACGCCGCCCATGGCTCTCCCGATCACCCGTACACGAACTACGCACTGGCGATCGTGCGAGATCGCGACGACGAGATCGTCGATCTTGCCCCGCTCGCCGCCCGAGAACTGCGATCCAACGGTGAGGAGAAGCTCGCTGGGTTTCCCGACATGTGGGCCTGCGGCTCCAGGATGTCGATCGGCCTGGTCGACGGACTCGCCCCGACCACCGACGAACTGGTGCACAGGTTTCGAATCACCGGACCGCCCTCGATGTTGAGCTGGTCACTGATCATTGCGGGGTACGCCACGCTCTTCGAGAACCGGGTCGAGGACGCCGAGGCGCTGTTCGACGAGTCTGCGAGCATCCAAGTGCCTCCGCGCACACCGTCGTTCAGCAAGCCGATCCGGGCACGAGCTGCGTTCCGGCGCGGCGACGAGCTCGATGCGATCGAGATTCTCCGTTCCTACACCGAGGAGCTCCTCGAGCTTGATCAGATGGCGGGTGCTTCGCACAGTGGGATCGAGTATGTGAACACCATGGTGAAGCTGGGCAAGGAGGGAGATGCCGCCTACGTCCTTGGTTATCTCGATGGAATCGGCGTGACCGAAGGTCGCCCCAGCCCGTTCCTCAGCATGATCGAGGAATCGATCACCGCCATCGAGACCTCCTCGGACGACTCCGTCGTCGACTTCCGACGCGCGGGTGCGACCCTGGATCATCGCGAGGCGTTGGAGCACATGATCACGACGCTCCGCCAGAGCGCGATCGAGATCCGTGGGGCGGCCGAGACCACGGTCGCTCGATGAGTACCGTCCCAACACGAATCGACGCCGCAGTACTCGATTCCTTGAATCGGATTGCAGCTCCCGGCGACTGGTGGACCGGCGAGGAGAAGCTCGCCCTCAGTGCGCTTGCACGCACCGCGTTTGCCGAGCGTCACTTGGCCCCATGGCTTCGACAGTCGACCAGCGAGTCGATCGAGAAGTCCGATCTCGAGCCCGAAGTGACCCGAATCGTGACGAAGCTCGCCGCTGACGCGAGCCAGATCGACGGCGCATGGGCCAAAGAGGCGACGGCGCTCGTGGGCGCACCGGCATACGTCGAGATGGTCTCGCTCGCTTCCACCATGGCGGTGATCGACGCATTCGCGGAAGCGCTAGGCCGGCCGCGCGCGGACCTGCCCGACGCACTCGAGGGCGACACGGCTCGACTGGTGCCCGAAGGCGTGGCCGACATCGGAGCGTACGTGCACATGACCGATCCTTGGACCGACGCGAACGTGGGTCGGGCGCTGACGCTCAGTCCCTCGGGAAACACGTTGTACCGAAGCCTCGCGCTCGCGATGTACCACGAGGGACAGTTCTACGACCTCGACTGGGACCGGCCGATCAGCCGACCGCAGGCCGAGGTTGTCGCCACGGCCGTGTCGGCGGCGAACGAGTGCTTCTATTGAACGACCTGGCATGCATCGCTGCTCCGTGCGAGCAGCGCCGCGGGAGGCATCAGCGTCGTTCCGAATCGCGACGAACTCGAGGCTTTCGCCACGGCGGTGGCGCGAGAACCGGCGGCGGTGGCCGACGCGCGGGCGCGGTTGCAATCAGCGGTCGGGAACGAGGTCATGGTCGAGGCTGCCGCGGTCACCGCCGCGTTCCATGGGTACGTACGGGTGGCGGACGGAACCGGAATTCCTGTCGACGATCTCGTCGTGGCGACCTCGGCCGATCTACGCGACGAACTCGGAATCAACGCGTACACGGGCCGCGAGAACACCAACCTCTCGATCGCCCCGAGACCAGCGCAGGACTTCAACCCTCACCTGCACGACAACTCGCGGTGACCACTCGGGTGATGTGGTGGGTCGTGTGACCCAAATTCTCGAATCCTGTGAACCGAATTCGGTCGATGTCTCGACAGATGGTCATGAGCGCCACCATCACCCCACAACGCCCGACCTCTGAGCTACCGCCACCGCCTCGCGCCGGCGAAATGCCCACCTCGGTCCTGCCACCGCCGATTCCACCCGACGCTCGTAGTTCGCGGTCGGGAGGAGGAATGCGTCGGCGCAGTGCTCGCATCCTGCACGCGATCCTGATCGTCGGCGCAATCGCCCTCTCGTTCGAACTCGACAGCGGGATCTTCGGCGCGATCATCGTGCTCTTCGCCATCATCGTCCCCTTCGAGAAGCTCTACCCCCGCCAGAAGGGTCAGAAACTTCGCCGTCCGCTGTTGACAACAGACATCGGCTTCGCACTCGCCGGCCCGTTCCTCAACATCTTCGCGATCGCCGCTGTGGTTCTCATCGGCGGGTTGAGCCTCGCATGGCTTCCGGGTCTCGCGATCCGACCACTGGTCTCCCAGATCCCAACGGCCGCCATGCCGTTCGTCGGCTTCTTCCTGTTCGACTTCGCGTCGTACTGGACCCACCGATTTGCCCATGAGGTCCCCTTCATGTGGCGTTTCCACTCGGTGCATCACTCTCCCGAACACATGGACTGGGTGAGTGGCTTCCGGGTCCACCCGTTCGACGGCGTGCTCATTGCGCCCGGATTCTTCTTTCTCATCGGTGCCGGTTTCGATGCCGAGGTCGCCGGCATCTTCGCCATCCTCCAGATCATCCTGGGAATCTTCTTCCACGCCAACGTTCGAGTTCGTTGGCGAATCCTCGACCGGGTCGCGTGCAACCCCGAGTTCCACCACTGGCACCACAGCAGCGAGGACGATGCCGTGGGCCACAACTACGGGGCCGGCCTTCCGTGGTGGGATCTGATGTTCGGCACGTTCTTCATGCCGAAGAAGGCGGCGGGACGCCGGCCGAAGCGTTACGGCGTCAGCGAACCGCTCCCCCGCCACATGATCGGCAAGCTCACGTATCCGTGCCGCGGCGCCCGCAAGCACCTGTGGCTCTGGCGCCACCCAATCGTCGCGGTCAAGACGATCTACGCCGCCGCCCGGAACCTGCTCGTCGACCTCAAGCGGTCCGCGACCCGCCCGACCCGATCGATACGCACCGAGACGTCGCCCGGCGTGTTCTCGTCGAATGCCTCGCTCGTGGGGCCGGATGCGGTTCCCAAATCGGTAAAGCGCCCGCTGCCCACACGTTCCTAGACCGTCGCCGCCTCAGTGTCTCGGTGAACCAACAGCACCGACACGGCCGCCAGTGTCACCAGCACGACCATCGCAACGGCAAACGGCACGACCGAATCGTCGATCTGGGCGCTGACGATGGTTCCGATCACCGCTCCCCCAGCAATCCGAACCGCTCCGGTGAGAGCCGACGCCGAGCCCGCCAATTCACCGACGGGGTCCATTGCGCCGGAGTTGAGGTTGGGCATGAGGAACATGAAACTCGAGAGGCACAGCCCAAGCAGCGGCATGAAGATCCAGAAGTTCGGCACGCCGTCGCCGAGCACCGCGACGAGCAGGAGCAGCGCCGAGAGTGGGAGGAGCACCGCGAAGGCGCGCCCGATCACACCAACGATCCCGAGGCGCTCGACGATCCGACCGTTCCCGATCGCTCCGACGCCGAACAAGATCGCAACCGCACCGAAGATGATCGGGAACTGAGCATCGCGATCGAAGATCTCACCGATGATGAGGTCGGCGCTTGCGAGATAACTCGTGAACACTCCCTGGATGAAGATCGTCGAGACCGTGTAGCCGAAGGTGACCGGAGTACGAGCGACCTGTCGGAAGCCATCCCAGGTGCCACCGACGCTCAGCTCTCGGCGGTTTCCGGGGTTCAGGGTCTCGCGTAGGCGGAAGCTCCAGATCACGATGAGCGTGGCCCACACCGCGCACGCCCAGAACAGTGCCCGCCAAGGCAGCACGAGGAGGATGGCGGCGCCAACCGTTGGTGCGAACACCGGGACGAGCACGAACACGGCCATCACCTGCGACATGGCCTTCGCCATCGCGGTTCCCTCGAACCGGTCGCGGATGATCGCGGTCGCGACCACGCGGGCGCCCGCTGCACCGACGCCCCACACGACCCGGCTGGCCAACAGCGCGTCGAATGTCGGGGCTACAGCCGAGCCCACGGCGCCGATCACATAGATGCCGATGCTCGCGTAGAGAACGGGTTTGCGGCCGAACCGATCGGCGAGCGGCCCCCACACCAACTGGGCGAACGCCAGCCCGAAGAAGAAGAAGGTGATGATCTTCCCGGTCTCGCCCGACCCGTCGGCCAGGTCGAAAGTTTCCCGAATCTCGTCGAACCCCGGAAGCATGAGGTCGATGGCCATTGCCGTCAACGCCATGATCGCCGAGATCAGAACGACGAGTTCGACCCGCCCGATTCGCGGCTGCACCGGTGCGCGCGAAGAGGGGGGTGACGAGAGTTTGTGCACCGGGAAACCCTAACCGCTGCCCAGACCACTCCCCGTGTGGCATCCGGCATGCGTCAGACGCGCACCAACTCGACCAGGAAAGCGGACTCCGGGTGAAGCACCGGAAGCGGGACGCCCGCGTGCGCCAGTTGCCGACCGCTGAGCTGGAGCGTTTCGACCTGAATCCACTCGGGCTGCACGCGCGCCTTGCCCCACTCGGTTCCCGAGACCCGGATCGGGGTGAGCTCGTACCGGCCGTCGGGGTCGAGGTTGCCGATTCGTAGCCGGCCGGTCGGGAGGGCACGAGACGTGTCGATCTGCGCCACGCTCACGACCGCGTGCGAACGATCCGAAGAGATCACACCGTGCGCCATGATCGCGGGATCCGGGTGGTCGAAGCGGTGGACATGGCCAGAGTGAAGGAGCGGGCGAAGACGCTTGTGGAGCGTTATTGCGTCGGCCAGCTTCTCGAGGTCGGAGTCGGACGCGTCGAGGATGTTCCATTCAACCCCGAGATGGCCGAACAACGCCGTCGTCGCCCGGAAGCCGAGCGAATGGGTTCGCCCGGTCGTGTGCGCCGTCGGGGGCCCGATGTGAGCACCCATGAGTTCGGGCGGTACGAGGTACGAAAAGCCGCGTTGGATGTGCTGGCGATCGAGGGGATCGTTGCAATCGCTCGCCCAGAACCGGTCGACGTGTTCAACCACACCCAGGTCGACCCGTGCCCCTCCGGATGCGCACGATTCGATCTCGATGTCGGGGTTCGCCTCCCGAACCGCGTCCATGAGTCGGTAGATCGCCTGCACCTGCGCCCGGACCGAGGCGCGGCCGGCATGTTGCGGTGCCGAAAGATCGCGGTTGCTGTCCCACTTGACGTAGGCGATGTCGTAGGTGCCGAGCACGGCGTTGATCTGATCGAGGAGGTACGTGAGCACCTCGGGGTTGGCGAGATCGAGCACGAGTTGGTTTCGGAACATCGCCTGATCGTGGCCGGGCGTCACGAGCGCCCAGTCGGGGTGCGCGCGGAAGAGCTCCGAATCGGGATTGACCATCTCGGGCTCGAACCACAGGCCGAACTCCATACCGAGACCGGTCACATGGTCCACGAGAGGGGCCAGTCCGTCGGGCCACACGTCGCGATCGACCCACCAGTCGCCGAGCCCCACGCGATCATTTCGGCGGCCGTGAAACCATCCGTCGTCAAGGATGAAACGCTCGACACCCACCTGTGAGGCGCGGTCGGCGAGGTCCTTCAAGGTGTCGAGATCGTGATCGAAATACACGGCCTCCCATGTATTGAGACCCACCGGACGCGGGCGCTGGGGGTGAATTTCCCGGGCCCGCACATGTGCGTGGAAGGCCGCGCTGATCCCGTTGAGCCCGCGACCCGAAGTGGCCAAGTGCACGGCCGGTGCGTGGTAGGAGTCACCGCCCTCCAGAACGACCTCGCCCGGCAGGAGGAGCTCGCCCGCCTGAATCACACGACGGCCATCGCGCAGAACCTCGGCCCGCAGCACCGCGTTTCCGCTCCATGCGAGGTGCGCGGCCCACACCTGCCCGGACTCCTCCGCGAAACCGTTCGAGCCAGCTGCGATGAACGGCTTGCGGTCGAACGACGTTCGACCACTCCGATTCTCGAGCACGATTGTGCCCGCCCGCCAATCCTGACGTTCGGGCCACGACTCCGCCGCCCACCTGCCCCCGAGCGTGAGCACCTCGGTCGCCTCGGGAGATATCGGAACCGTGAGAAGCACGCCGTCGAGTTCGTATCGGGACGTGCTCGTGTTGGTTATCAGCGAGCGGATCGTGACGAGCGAACTGACGGAGTCGGCTTCGATGGTCACCGCCGATTCGAGGCCTGCAAGCTGATCTGAGGCCCTGATCGTCAGCGTGGATCCGTTCACTTCGTGGGTTGGCGGACCGAACTGCGTGAACGCACCGGCACCGTCGGCCCTCCGACCCGATACTCCGGGTGCGCCCTGATATCCACGCGATCCCTCGGGTAGGAGGGCGATCGGTGGGAGGATATCGAACCCACCTCCGGGAGCCGGCCAGTCCCCGAGGGAGGTGAGGTCGGCTTGCGGCACCTCACCCAGCCGTGCACCGAAATACACAACTTCGGCGCCGGTTGGCCGGACTGCAACGACCAGGCTCGCCGCGTCCATCACCAGGTGAACGTGCGTCGATGTCATTCCTGCGCCACCTCTCGTGATCTCCCTGTGGCGGCACGCGCCCGGTCGGACCAAGAGTACGGCCCCGAGCGGTTTCAGGCGCAGCTCAGGCGGATCGCGCGAGGCGCACCGGCGATGCGACCGGCACGTCTTCGACCTGGCCGAAGATCTCTTCGTAGGAGACGATCGTCTGCTGATCGATACGTCGACTGATGTGCGCGAGTTCGAGTTCGCTCGGATGCGAGCAACCGGCGGCGCCGAGGAGTTCGATGAAGTTGGCGATTGTCTCGCGGTGGAACTGGTGGACGCGCGTGGCCTTGTCACCGACGACGAGTGCCTGCGCTCGGCCCTGGTCCTGGGTGGCGATACCAACCGGGCAGTGATTGGTGTGGCACTTCCTGGCCTGAATGCAGCCGAGAGCGAGCATCATCGCTCGGGCCGAGTAGCAGAGATCGGCGCCGAGTGAGAGACACCGGGCGACGTCGAATCCGGTGGCCACCTTGCCGGCAGCGATGATACGAATGCCATCTCGTTCGCCGGCGGACACCAGTGTTTGGTGCACGAAGCTGAGTCCTTCGCGGAGCGGCATCCCCATCGAGTCGGACAGCTCCGGAGGCGCAGCACCGGTTCCGCCTTCGGCGCCATCGACCGTGATGAAGTCGGGCCTGATCCCGCTCTCGACCATCGCGTCCACAACCGCTCGGAACTCGTCCGGCTGCCCGACGCACAACTTGAAACCCACCGGCTTTCCCTCCGAGAGGGTGCGGAGCTCGTCGACGAATTCGAGCAAGCCGTGGGCGCTGTCGAAAGCGGTGTGGGCTGGAGGAGAGTTGACATCCTTGCCCACCGGGACCCGACGCGTCTTCGCGATCTCTTCAGTGACCTTCGCGCCCGGGAGGATGCCGCCGTGACCGGGCTTGGCTCCCTGGGAGAGTTTGATCTCGATCGCCTTGATCGACGGATGTTCGGCCTGCTCGGCAAACATGTCGGGGTCGAATCGGCCCCGGTCGTTCCGACAACCGAAGTACCCGGTTCCGATCTGCCAGATGAGGTCTGCACCACCTGCAAGGTGATACCGGCTCACACCACCCTCTCCGGTGTTGTGAGCGAATCCGCCGCGGCGAGCACCGGTGGACAGCGCGGTGATGGCTGCGGAGCTGAGCGCACCGAAGCTCATCGCCGAGACGTTCAAGAGCGAGGCCGAGTAAGGCTGGGTGCACGTGGGCCCCCCGATCGTCACCCGGCTGTCGGCGTCGACGAGTGTCTTCGGATACATCGAGTGTCCGATGAATTCGTAGCCGGGCTCGTAGACGTCGAGCTGAGTGCCGAACGGCAGCTTGTCACGCTGTCCTTTGGCTCGTTGGTAGACGATCTCGCGTACTTCCCGACTGAACGGTGCGCCGTTGGTGTCGGACTCGACGAAGTACTGCTGTATCTCGGGGCGGATGGCCTCGGCCAGATATCGACCGTGACCAAGAATCGGGTACTGGCGAAGGATGGCGTGGCTGCGCTGAAAGGCGTCGTGCATCCCGACTGCGATCGCGAGGCAGAGGGGCACCAGAGCCCACCACATGATCGGTAGCAGGAGTCCGAGAAGCGCGACGACCAGCGGCGACAACACGGCGAAGCCGAAGAAGGCCTGTCGGGGTGTGGTGGAGAAGCCGCCGTCCCCCGCTGAGAAACGCCGTTCGCCGTTGCCTGTCCCGCTCATCTTCCCGCCTTCGGTCTTGTCAACGGGCATGAATCGCTCGTCGCCGACCGGCTCCGATCGGTTGAGTCACGGCGGAATTGAGCGGGCCTGGGCCGAACGACTCATGCTCCCTCGAGCCGTCTAGGAAGCGAGCCCGACCAGGGTGACACCGTCTCCAATGGGCACGGTCACGTTGGTCGTGCGGGCGTCGGCGGCGACATGGTCGTTGAACCGCCGGAGCGACTCGGTGTTGTCGCTCGTGTCCGATGCATCGAGCACCGCACCCGACCACATCGTGTTGTCGACGGCGATGAGGCCGTGAGGCGTCAGCCGCGAGACCAGCTCTTCGTAGTAGTCGACGTAGCCGCCCTTGTCGGCGTCGACCACGGCGAAGTCGACCGATTTTTCGTCGGGTAGCCCGCGGAGCGTGTCGATCGCCGGGCCGATTCGCAGCTCGATGCGATCGTCGACTCCCGCGGCCGCCCAGTGGGTTCGCGCTATCGATGTCCACTCATCACTCACGTCGCAACAGAGCATTCGCCCACCAGGGGGCAGTGCACGGGCGACCGTGAGCGACGAATATCCGGTGAATGTCCCTACCTCCACGACGAACATCGGCCGAAGCGCCTGCACGATCAGTTGGAGTAGCAGCGCCGATTCGTGATTGAAACGCATGCCGGCCATGGGCAGATCGGAGGTCTCCTCCCTCAGCGCGTCCTGGGCCGCGTCGGGACGAGTGTTCCTGGCGTCGAGGTAACCATGCATTGCTTCTGGCAGGGAGAAAGGCTTCGTCATGACCACAGTCTGGCGTACGACGACCGTGGCGCGGGTCTGATCCAGGCAGGAGTCCTCGTGGTAAACAATCACCCATGTCACGCACGGTCCTGATCCTGAACGGACCCAACCTCAACCTGCTCGGCATGCGCGAGACCGACGTTTATGGCGACGCGACGCTCGATGACATCGTGGCCGAGGTTCAGGCGCATGCAGCCTCGATCGATGTGGCCGTCGAGGAGTTCCAGTCGAACGTCGAGGGCGAGCTGATCGACCGCCTCCACACGGCCCGCTCAACCGTCGACGGAGTTGTCTTCAATCCCGGCGCGTTCACGCACTACAGCTACGCGCTCCGCGACGCCATCGCCGCAACGGAGCTTCCAGTCGTCGAGACGCATCTCTCCAACGTGCATGCTCGGGAAGAGTTCCGGCACCGCACCGTGCTCGCCGCCGTCTGTCTCGGCGTTGTCGCCGGCTTCGGCCGCGACAGCTACCGCCTCGCGTTCGACGCCCTCATGGGGCACCTCGACCGGCAGGGATCTGCCGGGTGAACTGAGATGGACGAGCCGGCCCCCAACACGGGCAACATCGTGCTCACCGGCTTCATGGGGACGGGGAAGTCGTCGGTGGGTCGCCGGATCGCCGAGAAGCTGGGCCGTGAGTTCGTAGACACCGACGAGTTGATCGAAGATCGGCATGGCCCGATCACCGGCATCTTCGCAACCCGGGGCGAAGATGTGTTTCGCGAGATGGAACGCGGGCTCGCATACGAGTTGGCCGACCGTGACGGGTTGGTGATCTCCACCGGCGGGCGCATGATGCTCGACCCCGACAACGTGGAGGCGCTCGCTCGCGATGGCCAAATCTTCTGTCTCGTCGCGACGACCGACGAGATTCTCGATCGGGTCAGATCGGACTCCTCCCGACCCGAACGCCCGCTTCTTCAGGTCGCCGATCCACGGGCACGAATCGATGAACTCCTCGCGGAACGCGAGCGTGGCTATGCCGAGTTTCGTCAGGTCGTGACCACGGGCCAGAGCATCGACGATGTCGTTGCCGAGTTGATGCGGCTGGTGCGGGGCCCGACAGCGGAGTCATGAAGGCACGTTCCGACTGGCGGCTTTCGGACAGCCAATGCGCGGCCTGCTGAAGCATCGGCACCCTCCCATTGCGGTTTACTGAAGACATGAAGAACATCGCTATTCGCGTCGGTGTGAACGCCGTGGCCCTCTGGGCGGCCGCCAAGCTCGTCGGCGGAGTTCACCTGTCCTCCGAGGTCTCGTCGATCCTTTTCGTCGCGGTCATCTTCGGCCTCGTCAACGCTTTCATTCGGCCGGTGGCAAAGTTCCTCTCATTCCCCGCGATCATCGTCACGCTGGGCCTCTTCGCCCTGCTCGTGAACGCAGCGATGCTGGGTCTGACCGCTGCCGTCACCGACAGCCTCGACATCGACGGCTTTTGGCCGGCTGTGCTCGGCGCGATCGTGATCAGCATCGTGAGCGCCCTGCTGTCGATCTTCTTCGACGATGATGACGACGACTGAGCACGTCCGGGGAGCTCAATTGAGGGGTCGGGACCTTTTGCCCTAACCGGTCGGTCGACTCGCTCGGTACGTTCGCCCCATCGGGCCGCGGCCGGACTCTCGGGCGCTGCCACTGATTCGACAGGGGAAGCCACATGTCCACGCGCACGAACCTTGCGGCCACGTCCGAGTTCCCACCGGTCACCGAGCAACCGAACGTCTTCCCATTGAGCTGGCATCAAGGCACGGAGAAGATGGAACAGATCTGGGAAGCGTCACAGCGCGAGGTGTGGGATCCCGCGCATCTTCCCTGGGAGACGTTCGACCCCGACTCCTACTCGTGGGAGGAGCGAGAGGCGATCGCGTACTGGTGGACGCTTCTCTCGGTGTTCGACGCGTCCGCTCCACCCGTATTCGCGCAAGCGCTGATCAAGACCTACGAAGACCACGAGGAGGACGCGGTGCGCCGCTGCTTTTTCTCGGTCACACGCGACGAGCAAAATCACGAGCAGATGTGCGGGATGGCGATCACCAAATTGCTGAGCCACCCCGACCCGCTCAGCTACGAGCCGAAGACCGAACTCGGTGAGCTGGCCCAACGAAACGCGAAATGGCTCTACTTCAACGGTGGCCGCTATTGGGAGGGGTACAAGCAGGCCGTACCGAAGTATCCGCTCGCCATTCTGTTCTCCTCGTTTCTCATGGGCGAGATCGCGGCGGCGACGATCTTCCACGAGATGGCCGAAGGCGCACGCGAGCCGGTGTTCCAAGACGCGTTCCGAAACATCGGCCGTGACGAAGGCCGACACATGGCGATCTGCATGACCCTCATGGAGCGCGACTATCCCAAACTCGACCTGTCTGACCGATCGCTGATCACGAAGCAGATTCGGGCCGGGTACCTCTTCCTGTCCGCAGTGCTGTACGAGCCCCCAGCGGACTTCTGGGACCTTCCCCCCGATTTCATCGACGTGCAGCGCCGATGCGAAGCCGTCGCTCGAGACGCGGGCTTCAACATTCCCGAGCTCGCGGTGAAGGAAGAGAACTGGCGCAAGGCGATTCTCGACCTCAAGGGAGTCCTCGACCAGTACGACATCCCCTTCCCTGCAATCCCGGAGGTGGGGATCACCGGCGAGGAAGTCCTCGACATCGACCTCGAAGACATCATTCCGGTCTTCTAAGGCGATGACAGCGATCCGGCTCTCGCCTTCGGGCAAGGAGATCCCGTGCGAGCCGGGCGACACCGTCCTCGGTGCGCTCGAGCGACAGGGCTACGCGCTTCCCAACAACTGCCGCGCAGGAGCGTGTGGCGAATGCAAGACCAAGATGCTTGCCGGCGACGTGAACCAGGGCATCGTGCTGGACATGGCACTGAGCCAGGAAGAGCGGGACCAAGGGTTTCGGCTCATGTGTATGGCGAAGCCGATCTCCGATGTCGTCGAGATCGACTTCGGAACCGACGACGCTCGACCAAGACTATTCCCGCCACGCGATCGGATTCGCTGTGTGGTGATCGACCTGATCGAACGGACCGAGCGAATCCGCGAGGTGCACCTACGACCTGTGGGGCCTCCGATCCGATTCTGGCCCGGTCAGTACCTGATGGTCGGCGACGAAGGGGCGGGCGCACCCGCACGGCCCTATTCGATCGCGAACGCACCACGATCCGATGGGGAGATCACCCTCCTCGTCAGCCGGGTCCCCGACGGCCGCACCAGTGGTTGGATCCACGACGACGTGACGATCGGGGGCAATGTGACCGTCGCCGGCCCCTATGGAACCTTCATCGGTGACCCCGGAACCGACACCCCGGTGCTGTGTCTCGCCTCGGGTTCCGGCCTTGCGCCGATCCTCGCGCTTACGGACGCCGCACTTCGACGCGGGTTCGACAAGCCGGTCACGATTCTCTACTCGGCCCGAACGGAGCGGGACGTTTTCGACCAGGGCCTGATCGCGTGGTGGACGGCAAAACATCGACGATTCTCCTTTCTCACGACGTTCACGGGCGAGGCACCGGAGGGCGCGAAGTACACCGGCCGGATCCCGGTCGTACTGCCTGCGATCGCCCCTGATCTGAGCTCGTACAGCGTGTTCATCGCGGGCAACCCGGATTTTGTCGACGCGTGTTTTTCGAAGGCTCGCGACCTGGGCGCGCTCGACGATCGAATCCACGTCGAGGCATACCATGCTCAGGCGACGGCCGAGACTCCACCAGCACTCGTCGGCTGAGGGTCACCGGTCCTTCAGCGAACAGCCCGTCCGAGAGCTGAGGTTCTAGTCGCGGAAGCGAGAGATCAGGTCAGCGTAAGAGTCGAGTGCACCTGGTTCAGCGACGTCGGGGGTTGTGAGGATGGCTGTCTGGACGCCAGCTGCGGCGAGCGCCCGGAAGCTGGCCTCGTGGTCGTCGGTCGTGCCAGCGTCGACGGAAGCTGCGTATCGATCGGGTCCGGTATTGGCTGGCCGTAGCCGTTCGATTCGCGTCGCGAGATCGGTGGTGTCGGCGCCGAGCAGCACCTCACCGAGGTGAGTCACCTCGACGTCGGCGGGGTCGCGGCCAACGTCTGCGCAGTGCGCATGCAGGATGTCGACCCGTCTCTTCACGGTGGCAACGTCGCCGAAGAGGTTGCAGCCGTCGGCGTACTGCGCGGCGAGGCGGAGCGTGACGTTCTCCCCCGACCCGCCGACGATGATCGGCACGTGCGCCTGAATCGGCCGGGGGTAGCAGGTCGTGTCGGGGATGGAGATCGTCTTACCGTCGAACGAAGTGTTTCCGGGGCCCCACAGCACCGGCAGGGCCTGAAGTGCGTCCTCGAGCCGGGCGAGGCGCTGCGGGGCCGAGGGGAACGCCCATCCGTACGCGCTGTGCTCGTGAGAGCTGTTGGCCGCTCCGATGCCGGCGATCGCCCGGCCCCCGCTGAGCACGTCGAGCGTGGCGATGATCTTGGCCAGATGTCCAATGTTTCGAAACGTCGCCGCCGTCACCAACACACCCAGCCGAATCCTCGACGTCACCGCCGCAAGAAACCCCATGGTGGCGTAGCTCTCGAGCATCGGGTCCCACGCCGGCCCCACCTGGGGGATCTGGATCATGTGATCCATCACCCAGAGGCTGTCGAAGCCGACGTCCTCGGCCTGTCGCGCGATTCGGGCCAGGCCGGTTCCCATCTCCGCGGCCTCGCCCAACCCGTCGAAGCGTGACACGAGCAACCCGAATCGAAGCGAGCACGGTGCCTCCGCCGCCGGATCGGCCGCGATCGCTGCCGCCACTTTCGGAGTGACCGTGCGCACCGGCTCGGGTTCGATCACCAGATCCCAGCCTTCGCCATCGAGGTCGACCGCCCGAGCCAGCTTGAGCATCGAGTCGAGCGCTTTCACGGGAACAGGGTGGGTCCGCTCGCGATTCCGGCGTTTGCATTCGGCGGCCGACGTGGCGAAGCGAACCACGACACAGTGGACTCCCGAGCGACGCGCAAGATCGAGGTATTGGCCACGTCTGGCAGGGTCGAGGCCGGTCGTGTCGACGACCGTGGTGAGGCCCCGCCCCATCCGCATCTCGAGCATCCGATCCATGATTTCGAACACGTCGTCCGTCGCGTCGAGGTCGAGGTCGTGCTCGCCGACGATGCCACGCAACGCGTCGGAGCTGAGGATCTGTGCAGGCGCGAAGTTCTCCGCCGCCCATGTGCTCTTTCCCGAAGCGGGAGCGCCGACCAGCACGACCAGGCTCGGGCTCGGCAACGCTGTACTCATAGGTTCAGCCCAGGCCGGGAAGCAGATCGACCTCGGTCGGGCCGCCGTTACCGGCGATGCCAGGGACGTTGAACCACTCCGACCCGAACGCCATGGTGAAGACCTCGTCGGGCATCGTGAGGAAGAAGCTGTCGGGGCCGATCTGGCTTCGATGCGCGATCATCGCCGACCGTTTCGCAGTGATTACCGAACTCACGTCGACCCGGAAGCTGATGTCGCTGAGAGGCGTCCCGAAGGTGTCGATATCCACGTCTGGTCCCTCGTCTTCACCCTCGGTGCGCTGCCGCTCCGCTTCGATGAACTCCTTCACCTCGTCGCGGTTGATCGTCGCCTCAAACACGTTGACGACACCAGCAGCCTGGGCGGCAGCCTTTCCGACCGTGTGCACGCGGATGTGATCTGGGTGGCCGTAGCCACCGTGGTCGTCGTAGATCGTGAGCACGTCGGCATCGACTTCGCGCAGGATCGTGACCAGTCGCTCGGTGGCCTCTTCGTGATCCGACTGCCAGAAGCACGCCGGATTGTCGTTCGTCGGCTCGCCGGCCATGCCGGAGTCTTCATAGCCGAGCCACCGCGGTTCGTCAGCGCCGAGTAGCCGGCTCGACTCAGCCAGCTCCACCATGCGCCGCTGCCACAACTCCTCCCCAGGCTCGAGTACACCCGGCTCTGGTTCACCGACCTCCCCTCGGGTGGCGCACACCAACACGACGCGGTGCCCAGCGGCGGCGGCCTTGGCCATCAAACCTCCGGTGGAGATCGCCTCATCGTCGGGGTGGGCATGAAAGCAGACCAGCGTTGCCATCGGGTCAGTCTCGCCGCTCCGAACCGCCGTGTCAGCCACTGCGACCATCCCGTGGGAAGCTCGGCGCCATGACTGCCCACACCCAGCACGACCTCTACGCGAATGAACGAGCTTCGCTCATCGATGAGCTTCGGACGCTCACGCCTGAACAGGCGGCCGCGGTGGTGCCCAGTTGTCCGGCGTGGACGGTGAAGGACGTGGTGTCTCACATGAGCGGCCTCGTCGCCGAGAAACTGGCCGATGTGCCGCCTCCTCTCGGGTCCGATGAGTCGACGAGCCGTCAGGTGGCCGACCGGGCCGCAATGACGCTGGCTGAGGTCGTAAACGAGTGGGAGCGGAACGCACCGGCGTTTCGGGACATCGCTACGGATGACTCGCCCTTCATCGCCGCGTTTCTGAGCGATCTCGTGGTGCACGCTCACGACATTCGGGAGGGCCTCGGATTACCGATCGACGAGCGCTCACCCGCCATGATGTTTGCGGCAGAGCGATACCTCGAACTCCTCCTGGATCGTGCAGCCGACGACCACGACACCGCACTCACAGTTGAACTCACAGGAGTGGGAATACGAGCCGCTGCGACGGGTTCCCGATCACTCGAGCTCAGAGCGGCTCCGTTCGACTTCCTCCGCGCCGTGACGGCGCGCCGGAGTCGAGAGGCTGTCGAATCGCTGGATTGGACCGGCGACCCCTCCGATCTCCTGAACTCGGGTTTCGTACAGTACGGAACCCTCGAAGAAGAGTCCTGATGAACAACACCGACAGAGTCGGCGATCTCGTTGGGTGTCGCCGGCCCCATCCACGATGTGTCGAGCAGGGAGGCCTTGGGCGGCCGGCCCTTCGGTGACGGCACTCCCCCTTCGCCGCCCGTTTAGCCCATCACGACGTCCGGCCCGACGGCGAGTTGCTCACTCAGGCCGAGGCTCGAGCACAACCACCGCAGTATGAGAGCGGCGCGCCGCGTACTCGTCGAGGTTGTCGTCGATCTCCCGCCACCGGTTCCACAAACGCTCACGTTCCTCGCCCGATGCCTCCCTCCCGATGACCTCTCTGTTCTCACCCGCGAGTTCGACCTTCACCCGTGGCTGCGCCTGCAGGTTCAACCACCACGCCGGCTCACCCTCGCCCCATCCATTCATGGCCATCGTTACGAGATCGGGGCCGTTCTGGAAGTAGCCGAGGATCACCGCGCGCTCTTGCCCGGTGCGACGGCCCACCGTGCGCAGACACATCGTTCCCCAACCCTCCGGCTTCGGGCGCCAGAGGCCCAGCCGTCTCCCAGTCACCCGGTACAGGGCCCGGTGCATGTGCCACATGCCGCGTATGAACCACCGCGGAGGAAGCCGGGCTTTTTTCGTCTTTGCTGTTGAATCGCTCATTTTCCACCTCTTCATCCACATTGCTCGCGACGGTCGACGCGAGGAAGGGACCTAATCTCCTTCCTGCGTTCCTTGGCCGGCCTGCGCCTCTCGCGGCGGCCATCCTGATTGCGCTCGCCGAGGCGTGGGGCCGAGTCGTCACCCCGTGCGGCGAGAGAACCGGGATCCCCGGCGAATGAAGTCTTCGGAGTGGTTCTTGTGTTGTTCTTCGTCGACCGCGATCTGTCGGAGCATGTCGGCGATCGTGACGTGGTGCCCATAGTCGTCGTGGTACCGGGATTCCCACGGCATCTCGTCGAACTCGGGGTGTTCATCGACAAAGGCGGCGTATTGCCGTAGTGCGTGGTCTTCGAAGTCACTGTTGAGCCGGTACGCCCACCTGGGTCGTACCGCGTAGAGAAACCACGACAGCTGGTAGTAGATGAATGACAGCACCTGCGGAAACACGCGATCGAGGAACCGGCGGCGCTTGTAACCCTGGGTGTCGAGGAACTCCTCCATGATCAGTAGATGCCAGAACTCGTTGTCCTGTTCGTCGCGGGCGAGCACGACCCGATCTTGGATCTTCCGGTCGAATTCGTGGTCCTGGTGGTTCTGGGTCTGGGCGATGTGTCCCACGTGCTCCCATGCCATGTACGGCACCCGCGCGACCAGCTCGACGAACGCGAAGAACTCGAAGCTCCGCCCCTGCGGAAACGCCTTGTCGGCGGTCCAGAACAACACCCGCGCTGGCAGGCCGTAGCGATACTCGGGCATATCGAGGTACCTCTGCTGGTGTTCGCGGAGTTCAGCTGGCGACAACGGAGTGGAGAAGTAGGACTCGTACTGCTTTGGTGGTGCTGGCCGAGCATCGATCGAAGAATTCGTCATCGTGGTTCCCGTCGGTTGGGGGCGGCGTGGCGAGGACAAGGCCCCGCATGGCCTTCGACAGTCTGTCGGATTCGTCTGTGCAACGCCGAACAGCCGAACGTCGTCGGTGGAGACGGAACCGACTGGGCAGCCGATTTCGGACCACCGGTAGGGTTGGCGAGCCTCGGCGCCGAGCCGAGCCGACACAAGGGGCGACCTGTGACCGACACAAATCCACGTTCCCAGGCGTCCCTGGCGGTATGGGGCGGCGAAGACCGTTATCTGCTCGACCGAGCCACGCAGGTTCCCGTCGTGCACAGCGTGGCGTTCGGCTATACCGACTTCGACGAGTGGTACGACGTGGCGACCGGCGCCGCCGAGGGCCACATCTATGGCCGCAACACCAACCCCACGGTGGCGGTGTTCGAAGAGAAGGTGCGACTGCTCGAGGGGGGCGCCGCCGCCACGTCAGCATCGACCGGCATGGCGGCGATCTCGAACATGCTCCATGCGCTGTTGAGGCCGGGCGATCGGGTCGTCTCGGTCAAGGACACCTACGGGGGCACCAGTCTGCTCTTCACCGAGTTCCTGCCGGCGTTCGGGATCGAGTGCGACCTGATCGACACCACCGACTTCGACGCAATCGAGGCTGCAATCGCGAAAGGCTGCGACGTGCTCTACCTCGAGACACCGACCAACCCGACGCTCAAGGTTCTCGACCTGCCGCGTTTGATCGCGGCGGGCCATGCGGCGGGCGCAACCGTGGTGGTCGACAACACGTTCGCGACGCCCATCAACCAACTGCCCCTGCGCCTGGGCGCCGACCTCGTCGTGCACTCGGCCACCAAGTTCCTGGGCGGTCACGCCGATGCTCTGGGCGGAGTGGTGGTGGGCGACGCCGATCTGGTGAGGCGGGTGTATCAGTACCGCGAGATCAATGGCGCCACGCTCGACCCCATGGCCGCATACCTGCTGTTGCGAGGCATGAAGACGCTCGACCTGCGGGTGAAGCGACAAGCCGAGAACGCCACGGCCGTCGCCGCGTTCCTCGAAGCTCATCCGCGAGTCACCGCGGTGAACTACCCAGGGCTCGCGTCGCATCCGCAGCACGACATCGCCGCCGCCCAGATGACCGGGTTCGGTAGCATGCTCAGCTTCGCGATCGAGGGTGGGCTCGACGCCGTCAAATCCTTCCTCCCGCATCTACGCATGGCACATCGTGCAGCCAACCTGGGCGCCGTTGAGACGACGGTGGGCCCGCCGGCCACGACCAGCCACGTCGAATGCACCCCCGAGGAACGAGCGGCGCTTGGAATCCCCGAAGGCCTGGTTCGATACTCGGCCGGAATCGAGGACACCCAGGACGTGCTCGCCGATCTGAGCCAGGCACTCGAGGCCTAGCCATGCGGTGGGAGGAGATCTGCGCTCAACCTCCTCGCGCGATCGGCCAGTCGGGCCATTTGCGGTGGGCAGATGATGGCTATCTCGCCTTCCCGGGGCTCATCCAGGCTGCCGATCTCACCCGATTGCGCGCCGCGCTCGACGACATCGTCCAATCGAGCCGATCGCTCTCCGAATCGACCCACTACATCGACCTCGACGCAGGCCATACCGCCGAGAATCCGCGGCTTCGTCGAGCGGCGTGTATCGATGATGTGAGCGAGGCGTTCTGGTCCTTCTGCCACGACTCGGTTCTGGTCGACATCGCCGCCGACGTGCTCGGGCCCAACGTGCGGTTCCGGGACGCGTTCGCCAACCTGAAGTGGTCGGGCGGCGGCGCCGCGGTCGACTGGCACCAGGACCTCGCCTTCTACCCCCACACCAACACCGGCACCTGCCAGTTCATTGTGCTGCTCGATGACGTGACCTCGGAGCGGGGACCGCTGAAGGTGGTTCCCGGGAGTCACAAGGGGCCGCTCTACTCTCACTATGCCTCCGACGGCACCTGGGTCGGAGCAATCGATCCGGCCACGCTCACCGATGTTGGCCTGGACGATGCCGTGGAACTCACGGGACCGGCGGGATCGGTGAGCGTGCACCACGGCCTGATGCTGCACTACTCGGCGCCGAACCACAGCGATCGAAACCGTCCTGCTCTGGTGGTCACCTACACGGCAGCCGACTCGATTCCGTACACCGCTCCCCCGTACCGCAGCTCTCATTACGGGACCCTTGTCCGGGGCCAGGAACCCGGCGTGGCCCATCACGAAGAGCTCACGTTGATCCTGCCGCCCGACTGGACCCACGGCTACAGCTCAATCTTCGCCCAGCAGGACGACCGCCCTACCTGATCGCCGACAAACCCCGAACGGACACCCATCGATGGCACCCGCATTCCCAAAATCCGAGTACGACAGGCGTCTGGCCAGGGTTCGCACGGCCATGGCCGACGGCGGGTTCGACGCACTTGTGATCGGAGATCCGAACAACCACAACTGGCTCACGGGCTACGACGCCTGGTCGTTCTACACGCCGCAGATCGTCGTGGTTCAACACGATGCCGACCCGGTGTGGATCGGCCGCAAGATGGACGCCGGGGCGGCCTGGCTGTCGACTCATATGACCGAACACCAGGTTCGCCCCTACCCCGAAGACTGCGTGCAACGAGCCGGAACCCATCCGATGGAGG